>NZ_JBNNXT010000019.1:0-90557 GCF_052873815.1 Photobacterium sp. DNB23_23_1
TTGTTGGCTTGCTAACTTTTTGAAGTCGATATTATTGAGGCTATCCATAGCGATGTGACTGTCTGAAAGAGTAACCTCAATTAGATCATATTTTTACTTAGATTGGTATAACCTGTGCATAAAATTTGCTGAAGAAAACCTTGTCTTTTTCGCTGAACAGATTGAGCAAGATATCACTGAGACCTGTATTAACTTAGACTGCCATCTGCCGAGGGCCATAAACACGAGTCAAATTAAGTTGACCACTACAGTCTCCCTTGGTGTACGTTTTTACCTCCACTTCTTGGTCTGACTTATCCCGTTTCTTTGATAGTGCCTTGAGTACTTGAGCGGCATCATCCACAGTTAAAAAAAAGCCTCTTATTATTTTCTCAAAGATGGCGAACCGCGAGCCAACTTGAGCACCAGCACGAGCAGCAGCATTAAGTCCTACCAGACCGAATATGGCATCCATGTAGACAGATAACCATAGGGCAAAGATAATCAGCACAATATCCAATTTTAAATGCCACAGCACAGCACCAAACCTCTTTATCCCATAGTAGGAAGAGGATCTGCTAATTGATATCCATTCCAATAAACCATGCACGGCTACAACAATCACAAGCCAAAACATAGAGATGGTCATGCTCAAAACAATGGCAGAACTAACGTAGAGTAGCGTAAAGAGCCATTTATCATCATGGTCATTGACCCATTCTATAATGTTGTGTTTCAAAGAACTCTCCTTGTTATCTTTGAATATATGAAATGACGTTATCCGGAAACATCTTTGCAGGTCAAATATAGTGACATGGAAAGTGAGGTTAATCATTCCTGTCTGTCGAATTGAATAACCACCGACTTGATAGACACGCCAGAGTTGGATTCACTACTTCACGGTGAGTAGTCATCTTAACGCTCACAGAAAGAGTGCATTAACAGTGTGGTTATTCCCTTGAGTGCAACTAGTATTATATATGGTGTCTATTCGTTCTACTGCAACTGATCATGGAGGTCATTTAGTATGAAACACACAGATGAAATTGAATTCTTTGACTCAGATGACATTGAAGTACTCAATGCGAAACATATTAACGCGTTGTCACCTGACGAAAAATCTGCTTTGATTAGTGCCGAAGCAAGGCTGAAAAGCAGTCATATCGAAAAGCAACGTCTCATGAGTATGTATACTGATGAGATTAAGCAATCTGGAAAAACACTGGGCTTTAAGCATCAAAAAGCCTCAACGTCGAAAAAAGAGTTCATAGAGAAATCTCAGGATCCTAACTACTTCAAACACTTGGCTGGGATTAAAGAATATTTCGAGTCTAATGAGAACCTAATCGCTTTCAAAAACACTGGCGGTCTTTTTAACGCGGGTGTGTGCTGGTGGCATTCGCGCTTGCAGCGCGCTGCGTTATACCTTACCACATACAGGCCAAATGAACCGAAATGCTCCAAGAAAGAAGCAAAAAAGATCATCCGCAACCTAATAAAAGGCAAAGAGGTCTCAGAGATTAGCGGGTTCAATAACTTTGCTGAGTTTTCAATCGAATTCAAAGAGGAAATTCAGAAGTATTTAAATCTATGGCAGCTTTTTGATGGTGTCCTGCTTTGGCAGTGGATCAATGGACTTTCTGGTAGTTATGAGACAACACCTGAAAAGCTAAAAAAGTACATGGATGAGATCTATGAAGAGGTAGCGGTTAGAAAAAGAGTAGCTTACGTAAAATTGCAAATAAAAGGGATCGATTCTCATGCATTATTAATCACTGAAATTGAAAAAAACTCCAATGGTCAGGGGTACATCTTTAATTTCATTGATAGCAACAGTCCTGATTCAGCTTTTACTACTAACTATACCTACGGACAAACTTACCTACACCTATACAATAAATCCGTACCGTATCTGCAAAGAGAGGATGATATCGATAAGTTTCTAAGTGCAATCGATGAGTACAGCACTAGCTGATGATCCTGGCCAGCCACATATAGGATGGCTGGATTAGAAAGCGGGGAGCAGGTCATGACCTTGTGATCAATGCTGACCTAGAGCTGCTGATGGTTTGCTTAAAATCATCTCACTGATAAAAGGCAAACGCAAAATCGATAAGCACTGCGCTTGCCTCTTTACAATACTAATTACATAATCCCGAACTTTTGGAAAGCCTCGACAGTTGTCATACCTTGTTCCAGAGCTTGAAGCACTTCATTTTCACCCTCAGCCTTCTCAAATGCTCCCTGAAAGGCTTCGGTTGCCGCTTCTTGTGGGATAACCAGGACACCATCTCGGTCTCCAAAAATAATGTCGCCATTTTTGACTGATACACCATCAACTTCAATAGGTACTCGCCAGTCAATAACCTTTCCTCGCACGCCTTGATCTTGGGCATAACTCCCAAAGGAGGCAACAGGAAAATTAAGACGTTCAATCTCGTTGGTGTCCCGATGAAAGCCATGCACAACTGCGCCTGCAGCACCACATTGTAAAGCACGGGTTGACATTAGCCCTCCCCACAATGCATAACGGTGTGAGCTGCCTGAACAGATATACACCTCGTTCTCTTTCAGGTCATCGAGGGCTTCAAACATACGACCAAATGGTTGTTGAGTGATTTCAGAGTGACCGGGGTGATCGCCGTAAAAATCTGCTTCGAGTACCGGCATGGCACGGCCAATGATCACCATATCATTCCGTATCGGTTTCAATTGAGGTGATAGAAATTGATGGTGGTATCCCATTTTATCTAAAATATCACCGACCCAAGCGACAAATAACTTCTCTTTGGCCAACTTGAATAACTCAGTATCATTGTTCCATTTCATAGACATTTATTCTCCTTAAATTGTTCTTTCTTCTTTTAATTGCATCAAAACTTCTTCCGGGTCGAAATCCTCCCATCTGGTAGATAGGCTCACAATCACACCACAGAGAATTGCCATGACTAATGCCGGTACAGCAGGGTTCACTTAGATGCACAATAATAGTTCGAAGTTGCAGTCTTCAACCTGTTTTCAGTTGTCTATTGGTTAACGCTACTGATCACTAATATTGTTTAACATGCCTAACTGGTGCCACGTACCGACTCCCCTCGGGCAGTTTACAACCGTTGATGAAGACAACTACGTCATTAAGGCTATACCGCTTAAGGTTTCCGACCTGGTAAGTAGGGCAGAAGAACACCCCAGTGTTAACTAGTTTATCAAACATTTCTTCAGTTATATCGAGCATGCGAGCAATGGTTTCTCCTGAAACGAGCATGATTTCTTCTACTGTTTGGTACTTTGTATTCTCCATGTGTTTCGCCTCGCTGGTTGTGTTTACTTCACTATATCTCTTGCTCGATATGTTTGAAGGATGAGATGTCGGGGTAAATATGAATGGAGTATGAGCGGACAACTCATTAGTTAATTTAGGGGTGGATATATAGAACGCCGCACCATTTAACTGGATTATATAGCCTCCTTAGTTAGGAAAGTTCAAAGCGATTTTCAGTCTGAATTTCCTAAAATCTATCCGAATATTTTTGTCCTACTTCATAAGTGATTGATTTTAAAGTACTGGTACACGTCCGACCGGGCATCATCTAAAGTAAAAGCTTACAAGTTCACTTGTATTAAAAAATTTGTTTTAAGCAAAGCCAAGTTTTTCACTTAGTGTTATGTGTTGATATCTAATTTCGGATTGTTTGTGAGTGGCCCTAGGCTGTTTTCGCTTAGGCAGAAGGGCATGTTATTTTTACAAACAGATTCCTTTATTTGACTTCACCGTCATTGATATACGCTGCACATCAACAATGCGATAGTGATAGCGGTTAACAATTTTGTAGGCAGGTAAGTCAAAAGTATCACGCTGAATCCAAACATAAAGTGTGAGCATGTAAGAGGGGGGGAGTTAACGTTTGAATATTTCCATTGATGTTTGTTCCTGTTGCGTAGGAAATTATATGCCTATGAGTGCCTATGAGTGCCTATGAGTGCCTATGAGTGCCTATGAGTGCCTATGAGTGCCTATGAGTGCCTATGTGGGTGGTAAAGTTATAGTCTAATCCATTATGGTATGATGCAATTTCTAATAATGAGCAACAATTTGTACCAAATCTTCTGTGTACCAAAAAGTGTACCAAATAATCTACAGTCAGAAATTTTGGATTGAATTCAATGTGATTGATTAGATGCTCATATTTTTTTTCCTCTTATGGTCTGGAGTTAAATTGTTGAATAATAAGTGCTTAATGGTTCAGGGAACCACCTCTGACGCAGGTAAAAGTGTGCTGGTGGCAGGGCTGTGCCGTGTATTAGCACGTAAGAATATTAAAGTCGCCCCATTTAAGTCACAAAATATGGCACTAAACAGTGCGGTAACCAAAGATGGTGGAGAGATCGGCCGTGCACAAGCGGTACAGGCGCAGGCGGCAAAGATTGAGCCGACAGTACACATGAACCCGGTATTATTAAAACCGAATACCGATATTGGTGCGCAGGTTATCGTTCAGGGCAAGGCTTTGGCTGATATGGATGCAGTGGGCTATCACAACTATAAAAAAGTGGTGTTAGGCCCGATCATGGAGTCTTTCGGTATTCTTCAGCAAGAATACCAAACCGTTATTATCGAAGGGGCGGGCAGTCCAGCCGAGATTAACTTGCGTGAAAATGATGTTGCCAACATGGGATTTGCCGAAGAGGCTGATGTACCGGTGATCATTGTGGCAGATATCGACCGTGGCGGCGTGTTTGCGCATCTTTATGGCACACTAGCCTTACTGTCGGAAAGCGAGCAAGCACGGGTAAAAGGTTTTGTGATCAACCGGTTCCGCGGTGATATCAAATTGCTGGAGGGGGGACTGGAATGGCTGGAGCAAAAAACCGGTAAGCCAGTGTTGGGGGTTCTACCTTATCTGCATGGCCTGATGCTGGAGGCTGAGGATGCGATTGATGTTCAGCAGGTAGATGCAGACGGTGATCAATTAAGGGTGTCGGTACCAGTGCTAACCCGTGTCAGTAATCATACTGACTTTGACCCTTTGCGCATGCACCCGCAAGTAAATATGCAATTTATCGGTAAAGGTCAGCAAATTCCGCCATCTGATCTTATTATTATTCCAGGGACTAAAAGTGTTCGCAGTGATTTGGACTACCTTAGGGAGCAAGGTTGGGACCAACAAATTGCCCGTCATCTTCGCTTAGGCGGTAAGGTGATGGGTATTTGTGGTGGTTACCAGATGCTGGGTGAATCTATTGCGGACCTCGATGGTATTGAAGGTGAGCCGGGTACAAGCTGGGGTCTTGGATACTTATCAGTTTCGACAGTATTGGCCCCTCATAAACAGCTGAAGCAAGTAACAGGCAGCCTGACAATACCAGATCAGGATAGTGTTCCTGTCAGAGGCTATGAAATCCATGCTGGCGTGACAGAAGGTGTAGATCAAGATGCGCCAATTTGTCTAGCTGGCAACAAAGACGGCAAGTTTGGTATTGATAACCAGGTGTTTGGTACTTACTTGCACGGTATTTTTGAGCAACAAGAAGCCTGTGATGCTATTTTAAAATGGGCTGGTCTAACTTCAACGTGTTCGCCGGATTTTAATTTGATCCGTGAACAGGGCATCGACCGAGTTGCTGATATGCTCGAGGAGTATATGGATTTTGCAACGCTATGGCCGGGATGGTCAGAACAATTTGGCAAAAAGGAGAGCTAACCCCTCCTTTTGTTAATCACTGAGCCTAGGCCGAGATATGAGCTAGGCTCTGAGAAAGAGGGATGAATATGATTTTAGATGTGTCGCCGAGTATTAAAACTCAACGCCTTTATATCAGACCCTGGGATGAAGACGATATTGCTGGCTTATACCGGATAATGTCCAATCAATCAGTTCATACCTTTACGGAAGAAAAACCTTGGTCTGAAGAAAGGGCGAGGCATGAGTTACAGAAACTCCATGTTGATCTATCAATGGGTAATGGTCGCCGCGGTTACTTTAACTGCCCGCTAATTTTATCTGACTGCGATACCTTGATTGGCCGAGTGGGATTGCATCCCTATGGCGATAATGAATCCACCGCTGAAATTGAATGGGTGATTTGTGAGGATCATTGGCATCAAGGTTATGCAACTGAAATCGGTCGGGCGATATTAGAATACGGCTTTCGCGAGGCCGGCTTTCACAGCATTATCGGCTTTACCTGCATTCGCAATATGTCAGCACGTCAGGTAATGAAAAAAATAGGGATGGAACACATTGGAGACAGAGAGTTACATCACAGAAAGCTCAGTGTATTTCAAATAAAAAGGGAGCCATAAGTTGGCTCCCTTTTGTTTTTCAGTTATTCGCTTCAGTGCGTTTTTACACAACCCATGCTAACTGCTGCCTGATATGTATTTATCGTATCGGGTGATGCTTTTGAGAGTGTTTTTCAAGATAACTGAATAGTACTGAGAGACCAAAGCACAGGATGAGATAACCTGCACCAACCAACAGCCAAATTTCGAATATCAGACCCGATGAATTGGCAATTTCACTGCCAACAAAGGTTAGCTCCTGAATGGAAATCAGCGAGATAATGGATGAATCTTTAACTAAGGAAATGAACTGGCCTGCCAGTGGCGGTACGATACCACTTAAAGCCTGTGGAAAAATGATAAACCTGAATCTGTCTAATCGTGATAGGCCGAGCGAATCAGCGGCTTCCCACTGTCCCTTGGCAATAGCATCGATCCCAGAGCGAACGATTTCAGCGATATAAGCTGCTGCAATGAGCCCCACACATAGGATCCCTGAGAATAAGTTTTCCCACAGTTTGGCTGGACCAAATAAGAAGGACTGCCAAGAGCTGATATCAGTTGGGGTATTTCTCAATACGCTTTCTAAACCCAGGGCTGGAACCAACTGGCTAGAAATGAAAAAGTAGAAGATAAATACAAACACCAGTGGTGGGATATTTCTCACCAGCTGAATATAGGCCTGTGCTGGTAACCTCAAGAAGAACCATGATGAACGGCGGGCTAAACCTAACATTAAGCCGAGTAAACCAGCAAAAACCATACCCCATAGGCTAAGGCGTAATGTTGCCAATAGTCCTTGAAAGAAGTATGGAAGTTCACCGTTGCGACCAGGTGTCATTACGAGAGTAAAAGCTTTATCCCAGTTCCATTGATAATGTATTCCAGCGGATGAACGGTACCAAAGCCAACCAACAGCCGCGACAATTAGCAGGATTAGCACTGCATCCAATTTGCTTAGTTTTAGTCGTGCCGGGAAATTGATTCCCGGCATGACTTGGGTCTTTGTTTGCGACAACACTTATTGTCCTTGTGCGATCTGGTCTTCCCAATCTAAGGTAGTGAACCAGTAATCATGGCGCTCTTTCAACCAGCCGTCTTCGGTACGGAGTAAAATCCAGTTGTTGAAGAAATTAAGCAAGTCAAACTCACCGTGCCGGATAGCAAAAGCTTCAGAACCACGGCTCAAACGCTCATCAAAAGGGATATACAGCTTGTTACTGTACTGAATTGCCATGTGCTCAGGTTTCGGCGATGAGGCGAGGGCAGCGTGGGCATTGCCATTCAATACTTCTTGGAAGGCCTGTGCTTCATCATCAAACTGGCGTAGTTTTGCTTTTGGGAAGTACTTTTTCGCTGTTTGTACGGTAAAAGCACCGCGGCGTACGGCTAGGGTAACACTACGTTTGTTGTAGTCTTCAAAACTTGATTTATCTGCGGCAAGATCTTTGTGGGCGGCAAGCTGAACACCTGAGTGTGCGTATGGGCTGGTAAAAAGCACGCTCATGTTGCGTTCTGGTGTAATAGATAAGCCACCGATAATAACGTCGAATTTACCCGCTAGCAACGCAGGGATAATGCCATCCCAAGCTGTTGGGATAAACTCCAGTTTGAGTCCAGCATCTTTTGCCAAACGGCGGGCAACATCGACTTCAAAACCAACGAGTTCGCCTTGCTTGTCTCTCATCGCCCATGGGACGAATGTCGACAGCCCCACCCGAAGTGTTCCGCGTTCTTTAATTTCAATAAGCGCACTTTTATCAGCGGCTGTCGAGACGGTGGCCATTGTCAGCGCCATAACAGCAATAAATGCTGATAGTAATCGTTTCATGCTTCCTTTCTCCTTGTACGAATGTTTTGTTGATGATTGCTTTGTGAGTGTTGTTTTACTTGTATTTTATTGGTTAATCATTGGCTTAGTGTGATGGTGTGTTGAGCCGATGAGCAAGCCAAGCTGCTAGGCCCGATAGTGTCAGGGTGACCACAAGGTATATACCTGCAACAGTAAACCAAACTTCGAAAGGCATAGCGGTATCCGCGACAATATTTCGCCCTTCGGTTGTAAGGTCGAATATGGCCATCACACTGACTATCGACGAATTTTTGACAAGAGAAACCGCTTCATTGGTTAGCGGTGGCAATATGCGCTTAATCACTTGCGGTAAAATAACAAAACGATAGCTATCTATAGTGGATAAACCTAGGCTATTACTCGATTCGAACTGTCCTTTATCAATATTTGTTAATCCGGCTCGAAAAATCTCTGCTGTATAAGCGCCTTGGAAAAGAGATAGTGCCAATACCGCTGTTGTAAACCTCTCAAGCCCAAGGACTGGGCCGAAAACGAAATACAACAAGTAGATTTGAACCAATAAGGGAGTGTTTCGAATCAGTTCGATATAACATTTAGCAATGCCTCGGCCCACAATGGAATCAGATAGACGAAGTAATGCGACCACCAAACCAATGGCTAACGTAAAAAATAAACTAACAGCAGAGATGTTCAAAGTGACCTTTAGTCCTTCTAATAACTCTGCAGGGAACCATTGCCCGTCTTCAAAAAACCAGAGGTATTGCGGAATGCGATACCATTGCCAGCGGTAGTTCATCGCATCCGCCCCGGTATCGAGTAACCACATCAAGAAGAAAGCCACTAGGCCAACTTGCAATAACCCCGAAAAGAAAGGTTTGGAAATACGGCCCATAACGTGAAACCACCGTGATGAACCAACAACATTCTGAACCATAGTTAAGCCCTTAATAACTTAAGATCTGTTCAAGGAAAAGTTGAGTTCTCGGATGTTTAGGCGCATCAAATAATTGTGCTGGTGGGGCAACCTCTACAATTTCGCCTTCGTCCATGAAGACCACTCGATCAGCAACTTTTCGCGCAAAACCCATTTCGTGGGTCACACAGATCATGGTCATACCTTCCTCGGCCAGTTCGGTCATGACATCCAATACTTCGCGGATCATCTCTGGGTCGAGTGCAGATGTTGGTTCATCAAACAGAAGGATATCAGGTTTCATGCACAGTGAACGGGCGATAGCCACACGCTGTTGTTGGCCGCCGGAGAGCTGTGCAGGATATTTATCTGCCTGATGAGCAATGTGCACACGTTCCAGGTACTCCATCGCTAATTGATCAGCATCTTGCTTATTCATCTTCCGGGTACGTCGGGGGGCAAGGGTGAGGTTTTCGCGTACCGTCATATGGGGAAATAAATTGAAATGCTGAAAAACCATACCCACCTGGCCTCGAATACGCTTGAGATGTTGTGCATTGAGGCTGTGACCGGCGACCTCAAGTTGCCCTTCACTGAATTGCTCAAGACCGTTGATACACCTTATCAAAGTTGACTTCCCAGAGCCTGAAGGGCCACATATAACCAGCTTTTCCCCGCGGGTAATGGTCAAATTGATGTTCTTTAGTGCCTGGAAATCTCCATACCACTTATTGATGTTCTGAAACGAAATAACAGTTTCTTTGGTCATCCAGACCGCTCCAAAGAGAAGGTTTTATGAGCCTATGTTATTGCTTTGTAATGTGGAATTCAAAGAGATGAACCGATTATAGGCATATAATTGTGAAATCAAGCCTATTACGCATCATGTTGATTAAATAGCCACCGTTTTGAAAAAAAATCACCAAATTGGCTAATTAGCGTTTGCACTGCACATAAAAGACAGATAAGTTAAAGTCAATTGGATTTGGAATATACTGTCAACGAAACTTGTAATTTTAAGTTTACAGTTGATGGGTGCGTAAATTAGGAAGTAACAATGCATAAAACCGATGATGTTCGTATTCGCGAAATTAAAGAACTTCTCCCTCCAGTTGCAGTACTGGAACGTTTCCCTGCAACTGAAAATGCGTCTGAAACGGTATATCAAGCTCGCCAATCGATTCATAAAATCCTCAATGACGAAGATGACCGTCTGTTGGTCATTGTCGGCCCTTGTTCTATTCATGATACAAAAGCGGCATTGGAGTATGGCCAGAAGCTAAGAGCGCTTCGTGAAGAGCTGAAGGGTGAACTTGAAGTTGTTATGCGTGTTTACTTTGAAAAGCCACGTACAACGGTTGGCTGGAAAGGGCTTATTAATGACCCATACATGGATAACAGCTTCCAGCTAAATGATGGCCTACGTATTGGCCGTAAGTTGCTGTTAGACCTGACTGATATGGGTGTACCAACAGCAGGTGAATTTCTAGATATGATCACACCACAGTATATGGGTGATCTGATCAGCTGGGGGGCAATTGGCGCTCGTACCACTGAATCTCAGGTTCACCGTGAGCTGTCATCAGGCCTTTCATGTCCAGTAGGTTTCAAAAACGGTACTGATGGCAACATCAAGATTGCAACTGATGCAATTGGCTCGTCAAGCGCACCTCACCATTTCCTGTCAGTTACTAAATATGGCCATTCTGCGATTGTTTCGACTGCTGGTAACGAAGATTGCCACATCATTTTACGTGGTGGTAAAGAGCCAAACTACAGCCAGGAACACGTGAATGGCATTACAGAGCAGCTTGAAAAAGCCGGTCTGCGTCAAAAAGTGATGATTGACTTCAGTCACGCAAACAGCCTTAAACAGTACCAGCGCCAGTTATTGGTTTCTGAAGATGTTGGCAGCCAGATTGCAGCAGGCAATAAAGCTATCTTCGGTGTAATGATTGAAAGCCACCTTGTTGAAGGTCGTCAGGATATCGTTGAAGGACAAGAGCCGACCTATGGCCAGAGCATCACAGATGCGTGTATCGGTTTTGATGACACTGAGAAGGTACTTCGACAACTAGCTGGTGATGTGAAGAAGCGTCGCGAAAAGTAATTTTTGCAATATATCGAAAAATAAAAAGCCTGATTAAAATCAGGCTTTTTATTTTATCTAGTGGGTTGTATCGGTAATTGAATAAACGGTAGTTTGAGTTTGGTTGCTATCTCTATATTTAGACAATTTCACTGCCGGTGCTGATATTTGTAGCTTTTGGGCTCGCTTGAGGTTCTCTTGGGCTTTTGCATAGAATGTTGGGCTTGTATTAACTGCTCTTTCTAGATAGTTAATGGCAGACTCGTAATCCCCCTCTAACATGGCAAAGTATCCAATATCGTTCAAAGCCTTTTCTCTTGGCATTACATTTGATAAAGCATCAAGGGCATCTTCATATTGCTTTGACTTTATATAAGTAAGTCCAAGGTTAGACCATGCTCGTTTATTGTTAGGGTATAGCGTAGTCGTTCTTCTATTTATAATTTCTGATTGCTTTAAATTACCGTCTAAGTAATAAGAGTATCCAAGGTTAGTCAATGCTTTTTCAGAACGATTGTTAACACTTAAAGCGGTTAGATAAATTTGTTGAGCAGGTTTATGCTTGGCATCAAGATCGGATATTATACCAAGACCGATATATGCACTTAAGGGAGAATTACTATCAATCAATAAGCGTTGAGAGAATAGGTCTTTTTCTGAATCCCAATCAGATTTTCCTTGCCTTTGCTGATCCATCTTTATGGCTCTTAGAAGTTGTTTTTTTGCATTGTCTTGCTCGCCAAGCTTTAGCTCTACAATGCCAACAGAAGCCGCATATTGAATGTTATCTTCGGCAATGAGAGCCGCTCTTGTATAGGCAAGTTTTGCTAGTTCGAAATTCCCTCTTTGTTGGTGGATATAGCCAATCTTATAAAAGGCTTGATCAGCATATTCTTGGGAGGGAAAGCTTAAGGCTCGTATATATTCATATAAAGCGAGATCAGAGTCATTGGCTAAGTAAGCTTGATCACCTCTAAGTAATGCTTCTTTTGCATTCTCAGGAGGAAAGTCACCTGTTAGCCCTAACGTGGATTTTCCTTCATAAAGCTCATGGTTAAAATCTACGCTGTCATTGGTAGAGGCTGTATTATTACTTGAACAGCCGACGAGAAGAGATGATGCTATCGAAAAAATAATTATTTTATTATTGAACAATTTTTTAGCACTCATTATTAAACATCCTTTTACTTGGCTAACGGCCTGCAAACATATCCAATACCTTTACGATAGCAGGGCCTACAGCAACTGCAAAAAAACCTGGCCAAATGCAAGTTACTAATGGAAAAATCATTTTCGTTCCTATTTTGGCGGCTTCTTCTTCTGCTCTTTGCATACGCCGGTCCCGAAATTCATCAGCATAGTCTCTCAATGTATCACCCATGCTTGAGCCAAGTTTTACAGACTGGGTTATTATACTGATTAGACCTTGAAGTTCAGTTAATCCTGTCCTTTCAATAAATTGGTTGAGTGCCACCGGCATTGATATCCCAACCCGAGCCTTTTGACATACAATCTGTAGTTCTTGGCCAAGAGCCGGAGATATAGAGTCAATTTCTTTTGCCACCCTGTTTAATGCTGCTTGGAACCCTAAACCAGCTTCAGTTGAGACGACTAATAGGTCAAGGGCATCAGGGAAGGCGTTCCTCAGATCTTTAGTTCGCTTGTCAGCTAATTTTTTTAAGAACATATTAGGTAGGTAAGAGGTGACAGCGACTGAAAGCAAGATATAAAACACAACTTTCTGCGTAGTCAGCTCAGGTATAAATTTAGTTACAATGATTGAGGTAACTAATGCCAATAAAGATAAGATGATTTTAATTGCGTAGAAAGATGTTAATGCCGAGCTTTTTTCATAACCTGCATGCATCAATAACTGTTTTGTATTGAGCTGTTCAGCTTTTGATTTAGGGGTGACATATTTCTCTATCGATTCGAGGTTGTTTTTCTGCTCTGTTTGCAAACTGCCGGTAAACTGGGGCTTATTGATACTCGATATTGTATTTAAACGGCGTTTTAAGGGCGTTGTTGAATTATTTATGAGAATGCTAATACTGATTGTAAAAGCTACAGCACTCAAAAAAGCGAGGCCCAAAAAAAGCCACTTTGATATGTTTTCATCACCTATATAGGTATTTAATACACTGACCAGATACTCCATACTAAACCTCTATACGTAGTAATTTACGAATCCAGAAAAGGCCAAGCGTCATTAAGATAGCTGTTACCGTTAATACAGTGTGGCCTCTTTCCGACTCTAACAATGGAGCAATGTAGCCCGGGTTACTGACATATAGCATCAAAAATAGAACAAAAGGGACCATCATTAGTACCCACGCTGACATTCTTCCCTCTGCTGAAAGTGTTCGAACTTTCCTCATTAGCCTGAAACGGCTGCGGATAACCGCCGATATTTTATCTAGAGTTTCAGCTAAATTACCACCTGTTTCTTTTTGAATTACGACAGCGCTGTTAAAAGCAAGTACGCTTACAGAAGGGTTGCGCTGTGCTAGGTTAGCGAGTGCGACTTTAATATCGACACCATAATTGAGTTCAACGAAAGTTTTTCCAAATTCAACTGAGATAGGGGGAGGCATTTCTTCACTGACAGTTTTCATAACTTCAGTAAAAGGGTATCCAACAAGCAAAGCACGTTTCATTACATCCAATGCTTCTACAAATTGCTCTTCAAATAGATGGAGCCTTTTTTCTGTTTGTTGTTGAATAAAAACGATAAAAGCTACGATAATGATAGCTGGTGTAGCAACAGCCATTTTTAGGTTTTGTGTTATAAAAAGTACGCTGAACATGGCAAAGAATATTGTAATAGTAAGCCAGATGGCAACCTTGTATGCTTTCCAGTTGAGCCCTGCCAGTGAAAGCCTTTCACTGAGGTACTCACCAAATGCATTATTTTCTAACCAACGCTCTGTAGGTCCAAGATTATCAAGGTAACTCTTTCGTAATAAAGACTGTTGCTGTGGCTTACCAGATTCGGCGATGGCTTCAAGCTGTTTTTTCAGTAGTCGATTTCGATTTGCTCGAGTGCCAGATGCCGATATCAATATAGTTTGCGATATAACGACAACTGCAACAAACAATATAATCAAATATAGTTGTAAATTCAGATCCATTAGAAACTCCCACTGCTTGTTGAATTGAAGTAGGAATAGGGGATATCTATCCCCTTGTGTTTAAAATCATCCATAAAGGATGGAACATTCCCTGTAGCTTGATAATGACCCATGACATTACCATCTTCATCGAACCCTCTTCGGCTAAAATTGAATAATTCAGTTAAAGTGATAACATCGCCTTCCATCGCATTAACCTCGACAATACTGGTAATGCGTCGTTTACCATCTTCCATTCGGCGTAACTGAACCACTACATTAAGTGCAGATGCAATCTGAGATCGAACATTTTTAATCGGCATATTCCAACCTGCCATGGCGAACATATTTTCAATTCTGCCCAAGGCATCACGAGGTGTATTGGCGTGTATTGTTGTCATCGAGCCATCATGACCTGTGTTCATTGCTGCTAACATGTCAACAGCTTCTGCTCCACGAACTTCACCGACAACAATGCGGTCGGGACGCATTCGGAGTGAATTAATAACTAGTTCCCGCTGCCCAATTAATCCTCGGCCTTCAATGTTCGGTGGGCGGGTTTCTAATCTAACCACATGTGGTTGCTGAAGCTGTAATTCAGCGGAGTCTTCAATGGTGACAATACGCTCATTTTTTGGGATGAAAGAAGAGCAAATATTGAGAGTCGTAGTTTTCCCTGACCCTGTACCCCCTGAGATCAAAATGTTCAGTCTGCCTTTAACTATCGCTTGTAAAAAGTGAGCCATTTCTTCATTCAACGAACCGTAGTCAAGAAGCTGTTCAATTTGAAGCTTTTCAACGGCGAATTTTCGAATTGATAGCGACGGTCCATCGATTGCAAGTGGAGGTATTATCGCATTAACCCGCGAGCCGTCTTTTAATCTTGCATCAACCATAGGTGAACTTTCATCAATTCTTCGTCCAACCTGAGATACTATTTTATCGATAACATTTAATAAGTGCCTATCGTCTCGGAAAGTGGCATTGGTGGGTTCGAGCTTACCTTTACGCTCAATAAAAATTTGGCTACTAGAGTTAACCAAAATATCCGAAATCGTTTTGTCTTTTAGTAAAGGTTCTAACGGGCCTAACCCAAGAATTTCATTGCCGATTTCTTCTATAACTCGTTTACGACCATCTGCATTTAGGGGAACGTCTTTTTCCAAAAGTAGCATTGCTGACATTTCAGCAATTTGTTCATGGGCTTGGTCTAATGGCATATTTTCGAGCAAAGAGAGATCCAGTGTGTTAAACAGATCGTCAATAATGGCTTCTTTAATTAACTGCTCCTGAGGATTCACTGTATGGAATGGCGCAGCGTAATTTTCGTCTTTAGCCTCAATTTTATCTAATGGCGCTGTAATTTCTGCTGGTTTGCTTCCTTTCTTTAAGAACATATCTAACTCCTCAAGAATGTAAAGAAGCGTCTAACCCCTTTAGCTTCTATTTCTTGTTTTTCTGTAATTAGGTTAGTGACTTCTTTTAGGGATTTTACTATAGGCTTTTTCTCAAAATGTGTCGCGAGTAATTCCCCCAAGTTTGTTGAAGCACTAACAGATAGATAGTCATTGGGGACTAGCAAAACTGTTTCACAATGCAATGACTCTTTTATTTCATCAGGTGAGATTTCAAGATTTTTTGAATACCTATTTACAATGACACTAATCTGTTGACTGCTATATCCAAACAAGTGTTTCAATTTTTTTATGAGTATTGAGGCTTCTTTTATTGATGGGATGTTCTGTTGAATAACAATATAAATATTATCAGCACTTGATAGAGCTGGGTAAATGTTATTGTCCAACCCTCTAGATACATCAATGATTATATGTTGGAATCCATTTTTAATGTGTTCAAGAAACTCCCTGAATGATTCAGAGTCAAAATCAGGGACAGTATCTAATAAGTGTTCTGTACGGTTTGGAATGAATCTAAGTCCAGATTCATGTTTAGTCAATAGGCCTGATGTAGCATACTCATCTAAGGAATCAACCTGAGATAAAGCTTCACTTAATGTGTACTTTGGAGGGGTGGAAAGCAAGCTAGAGGTTGAGCCAAATTGCGCATCGGGATCGATCAACACAGTGGATTCATTTTGTAAGGCAATCATGTGAGCTACGGATGTTGATATAATTGATGATCCCATACCACCTTTAGCATTAATGAATATAGTGGTTTTACCTTGTTTTCTATTAACTGATTTCAAATTTGAACAATTGAAAATTATTTGATCTAATTCTAGTTCATCAAATGGTATCGATAAAACATCTTTTATTTCTAATTTTAAAGCTTTTTTCAAAATTTCAGCACTTGAGTCGTTTGATATTAAAATTATCGGCGTTTGATTTGATAGGTTTGATTTTATTTTTGTAGTAACAGATACCCAGTCAATATCGCCATCAATGATAATCAAGTCAGGTTTTTTAATTTCAGATTTGTTCTTTAATTGTGCACTTAAGCTAAATTGTGTAAATGTGTTGAATTTAACATTTGTCCATTGCAAGAAGTAATCAGCGAGCGGGTGTACGAAATTTTCATTCTCAGAGATTATCCAACCACTTAATGAAACAGGCAGTGGAGTCTTCTTGGTGGTAGATAAGTTATCATTTTTTGATAGGCTCGTTGTTGTATTCATAATTCACCTTAGCAATCAGTGTAACCAGTTCTAGTGACGCCGAGGCTTTCTCTCGGTAAGATAGTTTTAAAATCTGGAGCTGTGAAATTGACATCAAAAGTAGCTAAAGGGATAAGTAATGCTATTTTATAGTTGACAATTTTTGCTTCTACAAATTCAATTTGATTAAAGTTAACAGTTTCGGTTATATCGTCAGTGATTTCTAACCCGACACTATCCAAAAAAGTCAATTGTATGTTTTGAGCCGTAAAATCTGGTAAAGGAACATTATCAATAATACTGGCTAACTTGATGTCTTGTTGTTCCGATGTTGTTATCTGGCATACTGTAGCTAAGCGGGCTGTTCGACGTGAAGTTTCATTAAGTACATGCCAGGTGAAAAGCAATCTACCAAACTCAATGATTGCAAATATCAACATGAAAAATAACCCTGCAATAATAGAAAACTCTACCAGTGTGCTTCCTTTTTCCTTTTTTCTATTTAAGGATCTCATTACAGAACCCTCATTGAATAACTGGATACTAATGTGATATTCATATCAATATCATCAGTTACGAAGAAACCAGGGATAACAGCTAATACTGGCTGATAGGGGTAGCTTATTTCAACTTTTACATAATTCCCGTTTAATGAAACTTGCAGATGAGATGTGTCAAGACCGGGAAGAGAAGATGATGAACCGCCATCTACTGAACCATAGACAGCCAAATTCTTTGCTAAAATCTTATCTGAGTCAGAGATAGAGTATAAGCCTGTTGAGCCTTTTATAAGCTCCCCCGATAAGTATCTAGCACTTTCTCGGCTTAGCTTTTCTAGTTCTGCATAGGTATAAAAAGCACGGCCCATCTCAGCTATTGTAAATAGTAAGAATAAAAAGAAAGGAAGTAGAATGGTAAACTCTACAATAGCAACACCTCTGTGCCTGGAAATAAACCGCATCACGAATCTCCACTATCAGGATCAGCGAAAAGTACTATTTTATACGGACCGTCCTCATTGGGTTCTACGCTGGCATTACCGCTATTATTTCTACAATCTTGAATAAACTCACCAACAATCCACGATCCGTCGCCATTGCCGTTTTTGTTGTCTGTTGTTGTCGTTTCGCTGACTGGTTGCGATATAAAAAAGCATGCTAAACCCTGCATCTCAACTTCCATTCGCCCGCCTTTTTTTGAGGCCGTGCTGCAATCAAGAATGGGGACAGTTACGATTCTACGGAAAAAACCTTGGTTTTGGCAGGAGGATGAGTTTAGACAAGATTCATAATTTTCTGTTTGGTACTTGGCCATATACTCTGAGTAACTGTATATTTCGCTTGATGTTTTATCAGTGATATATTTACCTGCATCATCGCTGTACATGACCGCTGCAAGTTTGTCTTCGTGATAGTAGGAATTTACATCATGGATATAATCACTATCTTTAAGGCCCGGTATTTTAAAACCTTCAAATCGTGTATCCAGTGCGAGAGTAGGGCCTACCATGTTACCTGTTTCAGTCGTTATTGGTTCTCCTGCCTCTACAGTAAGGCAGCTCTCATACTTCCCAGCTAGCGCTTCTCGATAGGAATCAGCACCGGTTTGCGGGTTACCATCTGCATCTGTTAGCGTTACAGGCATAAAGTTTCCGGGCCCAAGTTCTGAAGGGTTTGATGATGAGGCTTTGAGAACATGCATTGTGCCGCTGGAATACCCAGCAATGTTGTCACTGCTTGAGTCATCTCCAGCGCAGATACTCAGTGGCACTATGTTGCAAGAACGACCAAGGCTAGAGCTTGGACCAGCCACTGCAGAAGCTCGTGTGCTCAAGTCAATATTCATTACGGAAACGAGAAAATCCGGAATATTTACATTTTCTATACGTACTCTTACGTAGGTTGAGTCTGTGGTTGCGGTACTGGTATCGAAAGGAAGTGTTTCTGAATATTCAAACGTGATAGTTGCGGACTCAAGGGAGATTGCACTAAAACCATCATATGAGAGGTTGTCGTTAATCGTCAGATTTCCTGCTGCTGTTGCTTCTGTCTGATCACCACCGAGGTCAATGGTTTTAGCTGCACTGAGTGCAGCTGCATCGGCCAGGTTCTGTAACTTACCTTTTGATAGTGTTAAGTTCCCTACATCCAGAGCCAATGCACCAGCACCAATGAGGACTGCCATAGCGAGTGTTGCAAATACCACTACAACCCCTTTTTGTTGGTTAGGTGATGTCTTTTGTCTGTTAGCTCGCATATGATGGTTCCCGCTTGAATTCATACAAGGAATTAGTCGCTTACTCCGCTGATAAGCTCTTTATTTTTTACCTTTTTTTGATCGCTGCCTTTTCGTTCACTGTTAAATGACTTACTGGCTTTTTTGCCACTGAAAGCAGGAGACCCTAAAGGAACTCTATTTTCAGCTAAAGGGTCAACGGTTTGTAATCGTTTTAATTGTTGGGTGCTTTTGCCCCACGTAGCATCACCCGCCCAAAGACTCGTGCTGGTAAATATCAGAACAAGAGTAAGTAATCGTAAGTCCATAATGTACACCTATAAGCTGTGGCCAAATTGACCTTCTGAACCCGCATTGGGTGAAAGAGTGACGGCTGATGCATTGGTTGTTGGGGCATAACCGGTTTGTTGCTTCTGCTCTTTCAGCTCACTCATACGGCCAAGCAAATAAAATTCCCAGTCATTTGGCTCTACAAATGAATCTGTCGGAAGAGTCAAATCTTGGCGTCGGACGGGCTTGGCAAGTCGAGGGGTAACTAGAATGACAAGCTCAGTTTCGCCTTTGCGAAATGACTGGCTACGGAACAATTGCCCGATTACTGGTAAGTCCCCAAGGCCAGGAAGCTTATCAACAACATCAGTGACGCTTTCATTGAGTAAGCCGGCAATACCAATCGTTTGTCCATTGCCGAGTTCTACCGTGGTTTTAGCACTACGTTTAGAAAGAGCAGGGACAAAGAATTGAGATGCTGTGCCACCTGGAGAAACAGTTACCGCATTGGTATTGGTGATTTCACTGACTTCAATATTCAATGCTAAGTTAATACTGTCAGGGGAGGATACTGTAGGAACAAACTGCAAACCGACACCAAATTCTTTGAATTCGATAGTAATGTTTTCGTCATTGGGAACGGGGATAGGAAATTCACCCCCTGATAAAAATTCTGCTGTTTCACCGCTTAATGCCGTTAATGTGGGTTCGGCCAAGATTTTTGCTAGGCCATTTGTTTTCGCAATACTGAATGCAGCACTGAATAAAGTACTACCACTGAGGTAACTGGCAAACAATCCGTTATCTTCAATATCCAAGCTTCCAGAAATAGCGTTACTTATAAAGTTTCCTGCATCATCAACTGGTGGTACGACTGGTATACTCGCACCGCCATTGACGCCACCCCAGGTCCAGTTACTATTATTTCTTGCGAAAACAAAGTTTGAGTCAAACTCCCTAATGAGCGAACGCTGAACTTCTGCAACGGTGACTTCCAGCATAATTTGATGTGAACCACCGACATTCATCAAGTTAATAATGCCAATGTCATCACCGGTAAAGGTATTGGCTATTTCTACTGCCATCGCAATTTTTTCAGCACTTGAAACATCACCACTGAGTACCAGTTTGTTTTGACTGGTATAGACTGAGATTTTCTCTTGTGGCATAAATTCGTATAGCTTGGCTTTTAGAGCATTTAGGTCATGAGTCACTTCTACATCAAGTACTGTTATCAGTCTGCCTCGGGAATCCCAAACGATGACATTAGTTGTACCAAGCTGCTTGCCAAGCACATAAATTTTATTGGAGCGTAATATGAGTATATCTGCGACATCAGGGTTACCGACTGATATCTTTTTGGCACTACCAGGTATTTCGACGAGACGTGATTTATTATGTGGGACAGATATGGATTGTGTTCGAGCAGCAAAGCTATAACTGCTAAATACAAATAAGCATATCAATATGGCTATGTATAGTATGGGGCTAGGTATCTGAAATTTATTAACTTCCATATTCATTTCTCCTAAGATTACCGGTTATATGCGAACATTGACACGGCTAGTATCTGTCCCTTTTATGATGGTGACACTATCTGTAGTCCTTCTATAAACCCGTGGTTTTTCTTCAGGATCATTTGGGTTACGCAGTGAAAGTTGTAACTCACCCTTAGATTTGGATGTAATTAAAGACTCTGCTTGCCTAGGCGTCAGTTCTAAAGTGACTGCTCTTACTATGATAGGTTTAGATTCGTCAGTTCTGGCGGTTTGGTCTACAGCCAAAATTTTGATTTTTTTCAGTACTGTTTGAGCTCGGCTAGTGGATTTTTGCGCTGAGATAACATCAACATAATCACCAGGGAGCAAAAATCCGGCAACACCAATCACGTCATTGACCCTAATGGTCACCGCTCGCATCTTAGGTGAAATAAGCGCAGCTAACGTTGTCCCTTCTCCTGGTGAAACTAATCGCTCGTTACGAAGAAGATCGCCGGCAAAAATTTCGTTGCGTGCGAGCTTACCGATAACTTCAGTTATTGATGAGAAGCCCGTGTTTATAACAAGATCCTCAGGATAATATTCTAACTTTACATGCTTAGCCTCTAGCGGCGTACCTAATGGTATATTATTCTGTGCTACGACTCTGGGTACCCGTGGCTCTTCTTTGATTACTTCGATACGCTCTGGCTCAACGGTAACGGGGGGATTTGTAGATATTGCTGCTTGCTTTTTCTCAATCCAATTATTAGCAAGGAATAACGCACCAAGCCCCATAAAAATAGAAATTGAGAGCATAAGAAGAATTTTAACTTTACTCATAAGAGCTAACCTCTGCCTCATTATTTACGAAGTAGCACTCCCAAACTGTTCTTATTAACTCAGGAGTAATAACTTCTTGTAATTGATAAAAGTTTATCTGATTGCTACACATGGCAACTAAGTCTCGTGGATAGCAGGGTAATAATGGTACGTTACAAGGTATATGGAGCTGTTCTATTACGTACTCAATAGCTCCTGAAGCATTAGACAGTGCATGTTTTTGACATTCTCTCAGCCAAAGTGTGGTGTAATCATCAATTGAAATTGGACCAAAATTAATTTTGTAACCAATACGTCTTAAAAAAGCATCATCTGCAAGTTTGGCAGGGTGAATATTAGATGAAAAGACTAATACTTGCTCAAATGGGATATCAAAGTGATCCCCAGAGCATAATGAAAGGTAATCAATACCTTCCTCCAGTGGTATGATCCACCGGTTCAAAATGGCATCGACGGACACTTTTTGTCGACCTAAGTCATCAATGAGTAGAATCCCGTTATTTGCTTTCATTTGCAAAGGAGCGCGATTAACCCTGTGCGCGTGATCCATAGTCACTTCTAGCATGTCAGCGGTAAGCTCTCCGCCGACTACGACTTCTGGACGATGGCACAGCACTAACCGGTTGTCATAACCATCATCAAGTAACAATGAATCAGACTGTTTAGGGGCCGGTGTATGAATGATAGGGTCGAATAACTGAACGATTTGATTACCAATACTTACAGCATAGGGGATATATACATGATTACTGAACAGGCGTACAAGTCTTCTTGAAATATACGTTTTACCTGTACCCGGTAAACCATAAATAAAAATTGCTCTACCTGAATTCAAAGCGGGACCAACAGTACCGACGATGTTTTCTGGTAGGATTAAATCATCAAGACCTGTTCTCAGTATTTCTGGAGAGATTCTTTCATTCTTGGTGGTTTGTTTTAGTACTAATTTTTTATAGTGCTCGAGTGAGATGGGGGCAGGGCCTAGGTAGCCATCTCGTTGTAATTCATGGTGTGCAAGGTTACGCCCTTTGTCTGTTAGGCCATAGCGTATGCTATTGGAGAAACGTCCGTCAGATCTTACTTCAACAAAGGCTTCAGCTTTTTGCTTCTGTAATAATTGCTCGACGATATTACCGCTTAATCCTAACTTTTTGGATAGATTAATAATATCTTCATCTGTTGTTTGTGACAAATGCTTTATTAATAGTATATCTAGTAGGCGAGAAGAAATTCCTGTTTGCTCAACATTTTTTGGCTTGAGAGTTAAAGATTCCTGAGTGCCCAGCAATCTTTTATTAAGCAAGGAAGTATTTATATTCATGTCAATTAACTCTCATTGTCAAAAAAGATAAAAATGGCAATATACGGTAGCTAAAAGAATAGCCCCCCCCATTGGTACAGCACTATGAGCGATGGTGTTTTTTTGAGGCTTAAAGTAATGATGGGATTTAACTGAGTCATACCAACGGGTGAGCATTGGTCTTAATTCCCCATAACAAGATAATCTGAGTAAGGCCAGTAACCCTGAGAAGGCAATTGAGGTTGCGATTAAAATTACAGCGTTGTAAGGTCCAATAAAAACACCAAGAGATGCTAATAATTTAGCATCTCCTGCGCCAAATAAACCAAAATGGTATAATAATATGCTAATGCTTAGTGCAACAAATAAACCAATTAATGCATTAGTCGTGATAACTAATACATTGGAATTAGTTTCAACTATGCCAAATAGTATTTGTATAAAACCAAGTGAAATCAAAATTAAAATAATTTCATTTGGAATCTTACAATGCTTCATGTCATATAAAGCAGCATAATATACGATTAAAATAATTGGCATACTCATAACGCATTCTACCTTGCTTGCGGATATATAATTATTTTTGCAAACAAAAAATATCTATTATCAACCAGCATCAGCACCAGCATCAGCACCAGCATCAGCATCAGCACCAGCACCAGCACCATTGGCGTTTTCTAGAGTCGATTCAAGGCCATCTATTGTGTTACCGACCTCTTCACCCAAATTGGTAAAAGCGGTAACAACAGCGGATGCCACAAGTGCACCAGCTACTGCATATTCAACCGTTGTTAATCCTTCTTCATCATGATAAAAATCAACGAGAAACTGCTTCAATGATTTCATGTTGTTACTCTCTTAATACAAAGTTATTGTTGAAATTTTGTCTTCCGACACTGTAAATTTAGTAACGAGAAACAAAAAATCAAAAACAAATTATTACTTTTTTGTGGTATTTATTATTTTTACTTCTTGTTTGTTTTTAAGTGTATGATTTGTAAGGTTTGGAGGGGTTATCATATTCTTTAAAGTGTCTCACTAATAAGAAAATATGAATTCGATTGATTGTTTCTGAGATTATCGATGATTTGTCTTAAGTATGAGAAATTATCGTTTTGTCTAAATTAATGAATATATTAATTAGGTGGGTATTCTTTAAACATTTCATTGATTTGGGTATCAATGAATGTTTTTCGAGATGATGGAGTCATGGTCTCGGTAAGTCGGCGCTGAGAGGCTGAGCGCCATACAACACTATTGGTTTTTGTATCAATAAGTTCGACAACTATTTTTCCATAACGGTATTCTCTAATCTGTGTCGGTGTTGAATAAGCAATGCCAGCACTACGATGCCTGTACCCAAAGCCGAATGACGTGCCGTAGGTTTGAAAGTCACTTTGCTCAACAATAGAGTGTCTAATTAATAAGTCACCATTTTCATTGACGCCAGTGAGGCCTTTAGTATAAAGCTGAGTGGTAATAGCATCCTCAATCCTACTGCCATCTAAGGTTGTCGCTTGGGTGGTTGAGAAGGGGGCAAACTCGTAGGTCTTGTAATTACTGTAATTAACAGCGGCATTATAATCGGTGACTACATCTTTGGTGCAGCCAATAGTAACGAGGATAAATAATATTATAATTAATGGCTTAAACATACAAAGACCTATACCAGCTTGTATACAGACGCGTTGAAAGCTAAAGTTTAGAATGTATTTTCACTAATGATGAATCCATCGTTAAACTCGACCGAAATAGGCGATGTATCCTTTAGCTTATTATGAATATGTAAGCTATGCGGAAATTGGCAATAGATCTCATACTCTTTGTGTAACCCATTGTCTAGAAAAGCATCCAGTACCTCTGTGGTATCTGCAATTAATAATCTTGAATGGGGCTCTAAGTACATATCTGACTCACATCACACTTTTGATTCAATATGTTTAAGCATAGCTTAGCGATGTGCAATTGCTTACAAGTAAGGTGAAAGGAGGGCTAATTGCTTAAGCAGGATAAATTGAATGATAGGAATGAGATAGAGGTAAGTAGAAATTCTCACTATGCTTAATGAATAAAATAAAAGCGTAACCCACTGACAATTAACGCTTCAACGTTGATTTAAAAGCATGATGTCTATTCAGTCGGTAATGTTAGGTAAGAGAAGGTGTGGATATGGGGAAAACAGGTGTGGTACTCATTAGTTGTTTGCTGGTGAGTGCCTGTAGTGGTCAGCGTTATTCAAAGCCCACCGTTAATGAAAGCAAAGATATTGCCAGTCTTTCGGCCCAATATGTTAACGCGACAAGAGGTGGAGGGTGGGACTTTACTTCACTGATCCCCGGAAAGGTTTATCATCCGCGTGATGGCTACATCCATTACCAGCGTTTATGGTGCTTGGATGAAAGTAAAGGATCAATTGAAGACTTCCATAGGTTTATTGCCGACGTTTGTGATAGTAAAGGCGGTGAGATGGCTGAAGACTGGTGTATCTCTGGCAGTCATACATACCCTTTATTCAAGGCAACGATAGAGACCACAGGGACTAAATGTTCTGGCGGGGATGTGGCTGCAAGTGTAGATACCATTGAGCCCATCTCATCCTCAACAACGTCCGAATGGCGGTTACTTGCGGAGAAAAAAGGATTTGTGCCAGCCACAAAGCTGAATACCCAATGAGGTGCTTTGTTGAATTTGTGTTAATGTTCATAATGTAACTGGACAGACCACACAAAGGAGTGCTTATGTCATGGACAAGATTGCTAGTTGAAGAAGAAAACGGCGTTGTCACTGTTGTGCTTAATCGGCCAGATAAGTGTAACGCGTTGGATATGCCGTTATTTCGAGAGCTTGATAAAGTGAGCCGTGATCTTCGCAAAAGAAAAGATGTTCGAGCTGTTATCGTCCGTGGGGCTGGTGGCAATTTCAGTAGTGGGCTTGACGTCAAAAGTGTCGTGACATCTCGCTCAAATGCGATCTCTTTGCTGGCAAAATGGTTACCTGGCAATGCCAACATGGCCCAGAGAGTATCGAGAAATTGGCGAAAAATACCTTGCCCTGTGATTGCAGTATTAGAAGGTAAATGCTGGGGTGGAGGAATGCAGATAGTTTTGGGCGCTGATTTTCGTATCGCTTCCCCGGGGGCAGAACTCTCGATCATGGAGATTCGCTGGGGACTGATGCCTGATATGGCCGGTTTGATGTCACTGCGTGAAGTGGTGCCGAAAGATGTGGCAATGCGCTTGACGATGACCGGTGAAATCTTGGAAGCTGAAGAGGCTAATGCGTTGAATCTGGTCAGCGAAGTGGTAGAAGAGCCTATGGTTCGTGCGAATGCTTTGTGCCAGTCAATTATTAATGGTTCGCCAGATGCCATCGCCGCAGTAAAATTGACAACAAATCGTTGCTGGCATAGTTCTGAACGTCGTTTGCTAGCTAGCGAGACCTTTAATCAAATTAGACTTCTATTTGGTAAAAACTTTCATATTGCGGGCAAGCGCCAACGTAAAAAGGTCGATATTGATTACAAATCAAGGCAGTCATTTTGGTAGTATGTCTTTTACGGTAGATCATATTTAATGGTTGTAAAACATGAAGCTGGATCAGAAAGATAGAGACTCAATAAAGTTTATTGTGACTGTTGTGGTGTTAATCACGATTATCCATATCTTCAACGTAATTACTGCGGGCTATCTTTCTGACTTTGGCTTGTTACCTCGTCACTTTAATGGGTTTACTGGAATTGTTGCCTATCCATTTCTCCATGGGTCATGGGGCCACCTGATCAGTAATATCCTCTCTTTCTCCGTATTAGCCTTCCTTGTTTCCCGAACGGGCATTGCGCGCTTGATCGCCATCTTTATGGTTAGTTGGGTGGGCAGTGGGTTAGGCGTCTGGTTCTTTGGTCGGATGCATTATCATATTGGCTTAAGCGGCATCATTTATGGTTTATGGGCATATTTATTGATGTACGCCATTATGTATCGCAGTGTGAAATCTATCGCGATTGCTATTTTGGTCATGTTTTTCTACGGCTCGATGATTTGGGGCTTTTTACCTACCCGTGAGTGGATCAGTTATGAGAGCCATTTATTCGGAGCGATATCTGGAGGGCTTGCAGGATATCTTTATGCCCGGCGAGATAAAAGGAGGAAGGAATCATGCTAGTGACTTTTAAGTGCAAGGTGCATGGTAATGTTGTGATGTTTGGTGACATTGCTAAGCAGCTACTGAGGCTCATGGGGTATTGTGAAAACATTCCCGGTGCGCTGGATCCGAAAGACATTGATGAGGCACTATCTAGGCTGACCACTGAGGTAAATCGCCTTCGGCAGTTAGAAGAACAAGCTTCTGATGCTGATGCTGATGCGGTTGATGTCGATGATGTGGCGGATCTAGATATGGAGCCAGTGGTAGGTCTTCATACAAGGGCTACACCGTTGATCGAAATGCTACAAGCAGCGAAAGACGCAAATTGCCATGTGATGTGGCAAGAGGGATGTTAAGAACACCTTCTATTCTACGATGTGAAGTGGTGCGAATGGGTCGTCCTCAGAATCATTGAGCCAAAGGTACTCCATCGTAATAGCCAGTTTTCTGGCTGTTTCTTCATTGATGTATGCTTTAATCACAGCAATGAACATATCAAAGCATGCAGTCTGGCCTGATGAGGTAAACACGCGCTGATCTTGAGTCCAACGTGCGACAGGTGCCCATTTAACTTGCTTTCCAAATTGAGTAACCCAGTGATAATGTTGCTTGTTAGTTGTTGCTACATGGCCTTTAAGTAGCCCAGCCTGTGCCAGCAGGGCTGAGCCAAGGCAAGATGAGCAAAGCAGGGTGTCGTGGCGATTTTGTTTTGTCAGCCAATCCACCATTTGTTCATCATTGATGGCTTTTTCGACACCGTTGCCGCCCGGTACATAGAGAATGTCATAAGCCAGCAATGCCTGATAGCTCAGGTCAACATTGAGTGGGATACCTTGTTGGCTCGTCATTATCTCACTATTATCAGAAACCAACAGAATATCGAACTTTTCTGGCAAAGCGTGGAATAGCGTAATTGCCGCCGATACCTGAAGCAGGTCAAAGCCTTCAAATAATAAAATCGCTAATGTGTCGCGAGAGGGTACGTCCGGTTGCTGATGCTCTGACATAGACATATCGTGTGTATTGGTTGCCTTAATTTAAGCGTAGCTTTGAGTTATGCCAGAGGCGTTCGCAAGATTGCGCATCTGGTATAATCATCTATACCAGCTTCCACTTCGCAGTGTGTTGCTAAGAGTACTTGGATTTAATCCTAGTTCATACTGTGGCATATGAGTAGTCTGTCAAATTTAGTGGTATTGGGGTTATATGTCTATAGGACGTTAAAGCCCTTCGCTGTGGAGGGCTTGGTATTTTCGGGGGCGGAAGCGTTAAACCGTTTTTTTATTCATAATTATTGGCGGATGCGAAGCGTGATCATCACAATGGCATGATCAGTACTGTGGCTATCGATATCATAAGACGAGTTGATAAGGTGACGGTCATAAAGGTGGTAGTCATAAACTTCCGCCATACTTTCACTGAAGCCAGGATCAAACTCCCCACTCAGTAAAATGTAATCGAGTACCATGCCTTTTGCGCCGTAATAGAAGGTATACGGAGCAGGGCGCTTTGTTGTGACTGGAGGGGGAAGATCCGCGATATTATCCACTGAACCATTCTGTTCGACGTCAATATTTTCACGGTGGCAGAGGCTTGATTGAAACAGCTGCCAACTATGTTGTAGACGATAGCGCTGTGAAATTGATCGTGAAAGATCATCTTTTATTTGCCGTGCACTATCAGACAACAAGTGGTGTAAAACACTTGTCTCTAATTCATCATTAAAGTCACCCATTAGCATAACTGGATACCCCGATTCGGTTTTACGTGACCAGATAGCATTGATTAGGTGTGCAGCCTCGGCGCTTCTTTGTTGGGTCGAAGCCCATTGACCAAGCATTTCTGATCGTAAAACCTCAACGGCTTTTTGATAAGCAGAAACGTCAGGCGTATTTTGCCGAGAGAAACTGTCGTCGGAAATAGATCTTTTTGACTTGAAATGAACCACATAGCAGTCGCATAGGCCAATTTGTGGTAGTTGAATTGTTGCTCTTAGTGGTTTGCGGCTAAATTCAAACTTGTTGCTGAGCCTAAGGGGTGTATTGAGGTGAGGCTCTTCTGTGACGGCTTGTAGATCTGTAATGGGGAAGCGTGATGCAATGGCAACCACTGGGCTGTCATAAATGTAGTCTCCTTCAATGTTCGGCGAATCGACAACGCCGAAGTAGGGATAACCGGCATTCTGGGTCAGCGCTTTTAATGATTCAGCGGAGAAAACTTCTTGAAAGCCGATAACATCAGGTTGCTGTTCCGTTAAGTAGGTTTTGATCCAAGCTTGTTTTTTGTCCCATTGTTGCTGCGAATAGATATTTTCGAAGTCATAAAAGGCATCGGGTGGGGCGAGGTAATTACATAAATTAAAAGTGGCTATCTTGATTGTGGTATTTGTGTCTTTGGCATCGACTGAATTCTGCAAGTTGCTTTCCACATGATCTACTGTCCTGTAGTTATGATACACCCAAGTCACTGAAAGGTGCAGTGACTTGGATATAAGCTTATAAACAGGTTATGTATTCAGTGCCTGCTCTAAATCTTCAATAATATCGTCGATATGTTCAATGCCCACAGAGAGACGGATCATCTCTGGGCTAACTCCTGCTTGTGCCTGCTCACTTTCACTTAGCTGTCGGTGAGTGGTTGATGCTGGGTGGCATGCTAGTGACTTAGCATCGCCGATATTTACTAGGCGTTTGAATATTTTCAGGGCGTCGTAGAAACGCACGCCGGCTTCATAGCCATCTTTCAGGCCGAATGACAGAATGGCAGAAGGTTTACCTTTCATGTATTTTTCTGCCAGTGGGTAGTATGGCGAATCCGATAATCCGGCATAACTAACCCAGCTCACTTTGTCGTGTTGTTTTAGGAACTCTGCGACTTTCAGCGCGTTCTCGGTATGGCGCTCCATGCGAAGAGGGAGGGTTTCTACCCCTTGCAGCAACATAAAGGCATTCATTGGTGATAAAGCCGAGCCGGTATTACGAAGAGGTACAGTTCGAGCGCGGCCAATAAAGGCTGCTTCACCAAAAGCTTCGGTATAGACAACACCGTGATAAGACGCTTCTGGCTGGTTAAATACGGGGAAGCGTTCCTTGAACTTGGCCCAAGGGAACTTACCGGAATCAACGATCATCCCACCTAATGTTGTGCCATGGCCGCCAACATATTTAGTCAGTGAGTGGACCACTATATCGGCACCGAACTCAATGGGTTTACATAAGGCCGGTGTCGCAACAGTATTATCGACGATCACAGGTACGCCTTGTTGGTGAGCAAGCTCTGCAATTTTTTCCAAATCGATAATATTCCCTGCTGGGTTACCAATGCTCTCGCAGTAAATCGCCTTGGTGTTCTCATCGATCAGAGCGGCTAAGCTCTCAGGCCTATCGTCAGGTGCGAACCGTACTTCAATCCCTTGTTTTGGCAACATATGGGCAAATAGCGTGTAAGTGCCACCGTAGAGTTGAGGTGTAGAAATGATGTTATCACCAGCTTCAGCAAGAGTTTGGACGGCATAATTGATCGCCGCACTACCAGCGCTGACGGCAAGGCCGGCAATCCCGCCTTCTAGGGCTGCCATGCGTTTTTCCAAGACATCATTGGTCGGGTTCATAATGCGGGTGTATATGTTACCCGGTACCGCTAAGTTAAAGAGGTCAGCACCATGTTGAGCATCATCAAACTCATAGGCAACGGTTTGATATATGGGCGTAGCGACTGATTTAGTTGTTGGGCAGGTTTCGTAACCACAGTGTATCGAGAGTGTTTCATCTTTCATATTGTAAGTCCTGTTTCTTCCATGATAAACGACGGAGCAATTAAAAATTATGACGAATGTTTAAATGTATTACAGCGAAGCCGCATTTTAAAACTAAAAAAGTTGCTGAAAATCACATAAAAAGAAGAGTGCAGCCATTTTGGACAAATGTCCTATTTCTACCGTTGTAACTTGCCTAACATCCGCACGCAAACGATTAAATACACTGTGGCTGCGGATGAATATACAAACTTGGAACCCTTCAGGCTGCCATGTCATGGCAAAACCGACAGGATCAAAATGCAATATCGATTGTTCGTATTGCTTCTATTTAGAAAAAGAAAATCTGTACCCTGATCGTGGGCAAGACTGGATGATGGGTGATGAAACCTTAGTCACATATATCCAGCAGCAGATTGAGGCTCAAAGCGGCAACGAAGTCGTATTTGCCTGGCAAGGTGGGGAACCAACGTTACGCGGTCTGGCGTTTTTTGAGCAGGCAGTGTTGCTACAGCAGAAGTATGCCAACGGCAAGAAGGTCGTTAATACTTTTCAAACAAACGGTATTTTAATTGATGAAAAGTGGTGTACGTTTTTTAAGCAACACAATTTTTTGATTGGTATTTCGATTGATGGCCCATCAGAGATTCATGATATTTACCGCAAAACCCGCGCCGGAAAACCTACTCACGCGAGGGTTGAAGCTGCAATTGCCTTGTTAAAGCAATATAGGATTGAATTTAATACGTTAACCGTGGTGAGCAAGGCAAATGTTCACCAAGCAATCACGGTTTATCGTTACCTAAAACAATTAGGTAGCCAACACATGCAATTTATTCCATTGGTCGAAAGAAAAGCGACTGAGAATACAGCCAGTGGGTTAACCCTTATCAATCCCGAGAGCAATATTGCAGGGGAGCTTTGTGAGTGGTCTGTTGAACCGACAGCTTTCGGTGAGTTTCTGACGCGAATATTTCATGAGTGGGTCAGGTTAGATATCGGCAATGTGTTCATCCAAATGTTCGAAAATACCTTTGCCTTAACGTGTGAACAGCCAGCTCAAATTTGTGTATTTGCCCCGCAGTGTGGCAGTGCATTTGCTCTTGAAGCCAATGGTGACTTGTATAATTGCGATCACTACGTGTATCCAGAATATAAGCTTGGGAATATCCGCCAAACAAGCATCATTGAAATGAATCGAAGTGATCGTAACCGACTGTTTAGTATGGCTAAATATGACACTCTTTCCGAGGATTGTCGTCGTTGTGAATTTCTTTCACTTTGCCACGGTGGATGCCCCAAGCATCGTTTTGCCATTTCTTCATCAGGCAAGCCAAACCAAAACTACCTCTGTGCAGGCTATAAAGCGTTTTTTCAATATTCGTCGCCTTACATGGCTTTGATGAAAAAGCTATATCAGAACAATTACCCGCCTGCAGCAATTATGCAAATTATCCAAAAGAAAGAATCTCAACAGCAGTAAATGGAGTATGTGCCATGTTTAAATTAAGTGCTATTGCCAAAGGGTGTGCATTGGCGGCCTTGTCATGCTCGCCGTTTGTACAAGCAGCAGAAAATGTGAGTACAAATGATCAGCCTAATATTATTGTGATCATGGCTGATGATCTAGGGCAGTGGGCAACAAGCTTTCGCAATCAAGATATCATTGAAACCCCTAATCTGGATTACTTGGCAGAGAATGGGGTTCGCTTTGAAAATGGTATGACACCGGCCCCGGTGAGTTCGGCTGCTCGAGCCTCCTTCCATACCGGGAAAATGCCTTCGCAACACGGGGTCTATGATTTCTTGGCAGAAGATCCTAAATTCGATGCCAACTGGCTGGATGGCGAGAAGCTTCTTTCTGAGCGAATGAAAGATGAAGGTTATCGCACCGCCTTGATGGGTAAGTGGCATGCGACGACTGACAGTAAAGATCCGATTCGGGGCTTTGACCGCTGGCTGAGTTATGATGCACTCGAAGCGGGTTGGAAGAACCAATACTTACACTCGGGTACGGTACTGTTCTCAAGTGATGGTGAGAATATGGAGTACACCGGTATCCAAGCGCAATTCTTGACAGATGAGACGCTTAAATTTATTGATCAGGACAATGACCAGCCTTTCTTTGTTAGCCTTAACTATGTTGAGCCTCACTTCCCATTCGAAGGTCTCCCTGAACGCTTGGTAACCAAGTATCGCGGTATTGCGCACAAGGTGGTGGCGTTTGGTGGAAATTCTGTGCTCGATCATATGAGCGACTTTACTTTGGTTCCAGATGACCATGAAGAGCAATTAGCTCAATACTTAGCCGCAGTTACATTACTCGATGATCAACTAGGTAAGCTGATTGATGGCCTTGAAGGGCGTGACTTACTTGAGAACACGGTTATTGCATTTGTTTCTGACCATGGCCTATTAATGGGGCAGCATGGTTTATACGGTAAGGTCAATGCGTCGTTCCCATATAACTATTACGAAGAGACAGTACGTATTCCGTTTGTGGTTTCAGGCCCTGAAAAGTACGTAAGGCAGAAACAAGTGCGTGGTGAATTCGTCGACCTTCTTGATCTACATGCTACTGTGCTGGATCTCGCCGCTGGTGATAAGCAATCCTATGACACAAGTTATGGCCCAGGTAAGACACTGCTACCAATGCTTAAAGGTGAGCGAGTTAGAGAGTGGCGTGAGTATCAGTTTGCAGAACGTGGTAATTCCAGAATGATTTCGAATGGTCATTGGAAACTTATTCGCTACTACCCGAACCCAGAAGTGAACAAAGAACCTGAAGATCACTGGTACGATCTAAGCAACCCGATGGGCGAGCGGTATTTGTCTGAGCCACCACGCGAAGAACTACGAGTGAAGATGATTGCTGATCTCGATGCTTTCTTTGAGCAGTACTCAAGCGATAAATTTGACGGACTGAAGATGTGGGAGTTGGCTTACCCTAACTTCACAACGGAAGATATGTTGAAGCACGAACGCTGGAACTAATTCTTTAGCAATTACTCGTTAGCTGGCCGTCAGTACTGTACATAAGTAGTGAGGCCAGCTACTTATCAATTTCTCTCTCCAAAATCTCTGTTAACAGTGAACGATTTCTGACTCGAATAAAGTTTCTACCTACATCAATGGCATCTTCAACTTGTAGTTGCTTGATAACGCGGTTATAAACGCGGATGCTGGTACCAATCCGTTCTGATTCCAGAGTCTTATTGATATAGAGCTTTTCGCCAGGGTTTTGTTCATCAAAAGAGAGCAGTTCGTCAATCACGCAGTATTTGATGGTGTGAAGGATATTTCGGGTCATCTTTTCAACAGACAAATACCATTTCGATGTGATGTGTTTAAAGACAAACTTGGCCAATTCAGGCGTTTGATAAATGAGCTGGGTAAACTGTTTGGTATCAAGGTGGTAGCCAGTACATTCAGTATTTGCGTAAACAGTATAGAAGCAGGGCTTTTCAGAAAAGAGCTCCATTAAGCCAATGAAGCCATTATGCTTATAGGTACCTAATTGGAAGCGTCGGCCGTGCACGGTTTGACGGTTTAAGCTGATTTCACCTTCTAAAATAAACAGTAGCTGCTCGACTTGCTGCCCTTGGCTGAGAAGTATCTGGCCTTTCTCGAAGCGAGCAGGTTTTACCGTTATCTTGTCTTGATGCTGATTCAGGTAGTTAATTAAGGTTTTCGTGTCGTAGATATCTTCTGAAGTAACGAGCATAGTAATCATTGTTCGATGAGTAATAGAGCAGTATGTTGCTCAATGTGTTGTGCACGAAAGGCGGGTTTGATGAATGCTATGAAAGTATACTGCAAATCTATCGTTTTCCAGTGCTGTTTCTTGTCTTATACCAATCTGGATAAGTCGTTGATCAAGTATTTGCACTGGAAAAATCGTTGTTATCAAGGCAGATATAGCAGTAACTAGTCGCTCTAATTACAAAATATCTAACGCAGAGAACAGCGATTTAAACCAGCAAGACTGATCAAATATTTATGTTGGTCGCGCTTTTTAACCTCAGTAATAGCCTCTATTTACTCTTGTAAGGCTGATACAGACACAACGACATGATAATGCCAAAGCACACACCTTGTGTGATCATCGCGGTGCCGCCATAACTAAAGAAGGGCAGAGGGCTACCCATAACAGGCAGCACGCCGCTTACCATGCCCATATTGATAAAGGCATACAAGAAGAAGCTCAATGACAACGCACCGCTGACCAGTCGGTTAAAGGGCGATTCACATTGACAAGCCAGCCAGATAACTCGACCGGTAATAAACAGGTATAAGCCTAACAAAATCATTGTGCCGAGGAATCCCCATTCTTCCGCATAGGTAGAAAAAATAAAGTCAGTATGGCTTTCAGGGATAAAGCCGAGGTGGCCTTGAGTGGCATTCATCCATCCCTTCCCCTTAATACCTCCAGAGCCAATCGCTATCAGCGATTGGATGATCTGATAGCCCGCCCCAAGAGGGTCCGATTCAGGGTCAAGAAATTGGGTGACACGCTTTTTCTGATACGCTTCCATAACGAAGAACCATAACAGAGGAAGGGCAGTGGCAATGCCGCCAAGAAAAGAGCCGATGATCTTCCAACTCATTCCTGCAAAATAGAGGACAAATAGGGCGTAGATAATCGTAAAGATTGCGCCGTCAAGATCAGGCTGAATAAAAATGAGTCCAGCCGGTACGCCTGTAATCAGCAAGCATAGACCGATTTTTTTTAGATCTGGTCGTCCAGCATCAACAACCAATAGCCAAGCAACCATCATTGGTATTGCGACTTTGACTAACTCTGACGGTTGGAAGCGGATAGGGCCAATTGCCAGCCAACGTTGAGAGCCGTTGGTGCTGTCGCCCATAACTATAACGCCAAGTAGTAAGATCACAGCTAAACCATACAGGTATGGTGCGGCATGCTGATATTTAATCGGTGGAATGGCGGACATAACCACCAAACAAGCCAATGCGATTAAGGCGCGGGTAAGATGTCGTTCGAGCATTGGTTCACTGAAGCCGCTAGCACTCCATACGGTGAGAGAGCCGAGTAATATCAGCGAGATGATGGCGATTAACAAGGGATAATCAATTCTTGGTCTGTAATTAAGCATATTCTTATGTTTCGCAAGCAATAACAATAAGCGCATTGCATAAGCAGATGCGCGTAGCGGTTGTATTTATAGTCAGATGTCGTTAAGGCTTGAATCGTTGATGCTCAACGATGGTTCGGTATTGAATATTGGCTTCTTTCCAGCCTCCTAGGCGGTGGTTGACTTTCAACACCATATAGGCGGACAGCGGCAAGGCGGTGGCTGTCATCGCAACCATGACCCACTGCCTGACAAGTTGACGACGATGCGAAGTTTGAACCGCATATTCGACAGACTGTGCACGTTGTTGGAGCTCTAAGTGCCGCTGCGAAGAAGGTGGAGAACTGAGGGTTATCCAGCCAATGGGTTCATGTTTATGGAGCGACGAGAAATACCATTCCTCTTCATCGCCCGATCTTTGCTCTGATGACTCGACTGCAAGCGCTAAGTGATAGCGACTGTGTTCTAGGCCGGGTTGGAAAAGAAAGCTGATGTAGGTTGAGAGAGAGACAAGCGATAGCCCGAAGAGCAACGTAATGAACTTGGAGAGTGAAAGGGTCGTTTTCATTGCCTGTGTCTAAGCTAAAGCGGTTGATAGCTTTATAATCTCTGAGTGCTGGTAAATTATAGTGTTAGTGAAAAAATGCAATGATTTTTGATAGCGCAAGGATTTAAACACAGTTGGCTGCTGGATATTTATCCATTTTACTGCTCATTAAACTCATGTGTCTTGAAGTCGTTTGGGTATAAAGTGTTGCCGCTATACTTAAGTCAGGTTCCTACGAGACATAAGGTGTCAGCATGAAAAAATTGTTTTATCCGCTTGTATTGTTGGTCGGTTTATTGGGATTAGGGATGGCGGGGTGTTCAAGCAATCCGTATGGCGATTCCTATGGCGTAGCTGACACGCGAACAATCCAGCAGGTTCGAACTGGCGTGATCGTAAGAACGGAGCCTGTGACTATTGAAGGGGAAGGTCAAGCGGTTGGGGCCATCGCCGGTGCGGCAGTGGGGGGGATTCTTGGTTCAAAGATAGGGGGTGGTTCTGGTTCTGATATTGCAGCCATTGGTGGTGGTGTCTTAGGTGGTTATGCGGGTAGTAAAGCCGCAGAGGGGGTGACAAAGAGAAATGGTGTGAACCTGACCATCAAAATGGATGATACCGGTGAGACTATCGCGATTGTTCAAGAAGCTAACCCAAACATGATGTTCACTGTCGGGCAGCGGGTGCGAGTGAATGTTGATGGCCGTACGGCACGCGTCGTTCCTGAATAAACAGACCCCCTGAAATAAGCCATTTAAGTGAATAGCTGCTTAAGTGGCTTTACTATAAACTCATGAATTCACTTCATTGCAGGATGCAGACTCAATGACACAACATTTATCTTCCGTAATTGTCGAACCCACAGAAACACCAAGCGCTTCCGTTATTTGGCTTCATGGCCTTGGTGCTAATGGCCATGACTTTGAAGCGATTCTTCCCGAACTAAACCTACCGCCGGAAGTGGCTATTCGTTTTATCTTTCCTCATTCGCCATCAATTCCTGTCACGATTAATGGCGGCATGGTGATGCCTGCTTGGTACGACATCCTTGAGATGGGCGCTGGGCGCAAATTGAATACTGAGCAACTGCTGGATTCTGCTCAAGCCATTTCCAAACTAGTGGATCATGAAATTGCTAGTGGAATAAGGAGCGACCGGATAATTTTGGCAGGCTTTTCACAGGGGGGAGCTGTGGCTTATCACGTTGCATTGACTTACCCTGAACCGTTGGCTGGGTTATTAGCGTTATCCACTTATTTTCCGACAGCGGATGATATTGAAGTTAGCACCGCCAATAAGCAACTCGACATTGAAGTCATGCATGGCAGTTATGATCCTGTTGTCTTACCTGCTATGGGTAAAGAGGCTGTTGAGGCTTTGAAACAGAAAGGCTTTATGCCTAATTGGCGTGAATATCCCATGGAGCATCAGGTTTGTTATCCACAAATCAAGGATATATCAAAATGGCTGCAGGCTAAATTGCTGTAATTAGCTGTTTTAAAAACAGAATGGATACCCAGATAATAATACTTGGGTATCCAATAAAGCAGGGTGGTAGCTATCTATGTGAGTTAGGCTGCAATCTTTTTAAATAATGCCGGAATCGCTGCTTTGCTGGTTTTACTCAATTTTCGCATTGTATCAAACGACACTTTTTGTAGGTTAGTCTGTGTTTTTACTTCACTGACTAAACGTTGCCAGAGTCTTGCCGTCATTTCAGCATCAGCCAAAGCTCGGTGGAATGTACCATCGTTTTCAATGTTAAGTTCGTTAACTAAAGTGCCGAGCTTATGGTTTGGTATATCTTGATAAATGCGTCGCGCCAATAGCATTGAGCAGACAAAACTACCGCTGTACTGGCGGTTTAGCATCTCAAGCTCTGCATCAAGGAATCGCTGGTCGAAAGAGGCGTTGTGTGCAATAAGATTATACCCTTGAATAAAATCAGCAAATTCGTCCATGACTGCATTACAGCTTGGCGCTGACTCTAACATTTCGTTGGTGATGCCGGTGTAGCCTTCGATAAAACTGCTGACACGAAAGCCTGGATTCATCAGTTGCTGGAACTGGTCGATCACGATGCCATTTTGAATCTTTACTGCACCAATTTCGATGGCGCGGTCGCCCATATTTGGCGAAAGGCCAGTTGTCTCAAAGTCGAGTACGATAACAGTATCTGCTGAGTGTTGTGTATACATTAGAAACCTAAGAAATTAGTGTGTGTTACGTGTACTGCTTTTACTTGGATATCAGTATCCACGTTTCTTCCAAAAGTCAGCTTCGTCTTTGGCGTAAAGGTTAAACGTCTTCTCAGCCACTACCTTACTGCCAAGTTCGATTGTCATGCGCCATTTACCGATTTTATTCGCGATCGGGGCCCAAATAGTATCACCTAGGTAAAAATCCCAGTCATTGGTTCTAACATGTAATTCACCATCGAACGGTTCCAATTCATCACCGTCCTCATCAGTAATACCTGGGTGGTAAATACAATAGCGGATCTTCTCACCACGGGCTTTCTTAATATTGACAGTAAAGCCGAACTCGATGTCTATTTCTGCAGGCACATCGGTGGTAAAGGTCTTGATTTTAGGCAAGTGCTTGGATTCGGCATCCCAGGTCGTATGGATACCATACGTCTCGATACTGACAACAGGTTTTGATTTGGCCATGAGGTAAAGAACAGAGTTGCTAAAGGAAAGTGCATTATAAGGCTTAGAGAGAGATGTTTCATTCCAAATTGTGTTAAGAAAAAAAGAGGCTAGCAAACTAGCCTCTTGTTTGGTTCTCGAAGAGCACGATTAATTGATTTCAATATTAGTGCTATCGGGTGACGCGCCTTCTATTTTGGGAACTATAACCGTGAGGACACCATCACTAAAGCGCGCTTGTACGTCTTCCTGCTGGATATTATGGCCTAGATAGAAGCTGCGCATTAATCTTCCTTCATAGCGCTCCTTGCGAATGACTTTGCCATCTTTCTCTTCTTGGTCGTCTTTTTTGGTCACCGCTTCAATAGTCAGCGATCCATTGGATAACTGTACAGAGATATCACTTTTATTGACTCCCGGTAAGTCAGCGGTAATTTCAAAGCTCTTCTCTTGTTCTACGATGTTGATTCGCGGTGAGTAGACATCGGCATCGTGTCTATGCCTCAAAGTAGGGAAGTTGTGATCAAACATATGTGAGAAGTCGAACCATGAATCTCGAGGTACCAAGCTCATAACTGCCTCCGACTGATTGTCTAACTATCTTTAATAGTGTAGTTAGAGGCAGTTGAGCGTGGTGGGGTATGTCACTTGGGGTTGATATATATCAACTACAGAGGACTAATCCCCTCCGTCACCATCGCCATCATGGCTACCGTCAGACGGAGAATCGTCACCAGGGCTACCTTTGGCGTACCGATCAAGCTCTTCAGTTTCCTCATCAGGCATCTGTTGATCAACGATATTGTCCTGGTTGGGCTGGGTAGGGTTAAAGATATTCTTGAGCCATTCAAACATAGGCTAACCTTATTGAGAACCAGTGTGGTTTAATGAAATTACATTGTTAATACTAGTTCGTTGTGTAGGTAATGAGATGAAAAGTGAACAAATTGCCGAAACCCATTTAGCGTATCTCAGGGTCACTGGGCCCTATGGCGAAAACTATGAGCCCGCTGTTGAGCTTTTATACCGTTGGGCAGGAGAGAACCATTTACAAGGTGGGCAGTGCTTGTTTATCTATCACGATGATCCTGAAACAACTGAATTGTCAAAATGCCGGACTGATATTTGTCTTACGGTTCCTGCTGGTACGACTGCGAGTGGTAATGTAGGTATACAGGTTTTATCGGCGGGAAGATATTGTATGTTTCGTGAAATAGTTAGAAGTAAGTCAGAATACCCCAGGTATTGGAAAAAGCTATTGGATCAGGTGAAAATCGCAGGTTTGGAGGTTGATGAGCGGCCATGTTTCGAACTGTATCATAGTTATGATATTGAAACACATGTTGCAGACGTCGGTTTTTACGTAGCGGTGAAAGGCTGAATGTACAGTATTGTTATGGCGTTCCTGCCTTGTGCTGTAGAGTGTGTTTTTTGAATTTAATCAGCAAAGGTTGTATATTTCTGGCTGGAAGTGTAAAAAGTTGCTTCAGTTGATGATGAAATATTATTTCACATCGGTTAGACAGAAAAGACTTGAAGAAAAACCCGAGTTAAGGTTATTATTCGCACTTACAAAAAACATCTCATTTTTTCTCATCTTCGCTAATAAATTAATTTATCTCCTTTTAATATATTTCATAATGTAAACAGCAGAAACAACCGCTTAAGCTTTGTTGATGTTATAAATACTTGCCATGTTTTCATTACAGAAAAATACTTTTATACACGTTAAATAAAACACTGAAATAAGTTTAATCAATATATTCATACTCAAGAATAAAAATATAAAAGACGTTTGTAGAATGAAGGTTACTCTTAATAAGGTGTCAATGTGAAAAAAGTCATACTCTATTCAATTTTACTTTTGGTTGGCTTGTTCCTATCACAATTACTACCCCTGTACATCGATGGCTATAGCGCCTTGCAACCTATACTGATGGTTGTAACGATGTCGGCATTGGCTTACATCATGATTAATGTAGGGCGTGAGTTTGAGATAGATAAAAACAACCTGAAGCAGTACAGCTGGGATTACATAGTCGCGATGACCACGGCAACATTCCCTTGGATCGCGGTTGTGCTGTATTTTATTTTTGTGTTGATGCCAAGTGACTTATGGTTCAATGCCGGTGCATGGAAAGAAACCCTTGTGATTGGTCGCTTTGCAGCGCCTACATCCGCAGGTGTTCTATTTGCAATGCTTGCAGCTGCTGGGCTTGGTGCAACGTGGATGTTCAAGAAGGCGCGTGTATTAGCCATTTTTGATGACCTTGATACAGTGTTGCTGATGGTTCCATTGACCATTTTGGTTGTCGGCTGGCGTCCTGCACTAGGCTTAACTTTGCTTCTAATGCTTGCGCTGCTCATTATAGGCTACAAGTATCTACATAAGTGGAACATTCCCTCTTCTGCAGGCGTAATTGTTGGCTATTCAGTGTTGATCGCTGGCCTCTGCGAGATATTCTACATCTCAACTGATATTCATTTTGAGGTATTGCTACCAGCCTTTGTGTTGGGCTGTATGATGAAATCTCAGCATGAATCAGCAAAAGATGTAAAACTGTCAACAGCCGTAGCTTGTCTTTTTATGGTGTTGGTCGGTTTGAGCTTACCCCAAATTTTCGGTGCTGTGACGCCAGCAGATAACTCAAGTATTACAACTTCGATGCCAGCAATGGAAATGAGTGAAATTGCTTTTCACGTCATTATGATTTCTATTGTGTCGAATATCGGCAAAATGTTCCCGCTGTTTTGCTATCGAAAAGAAGCAACATTAAAAGAGCGATTGGCACTATCTATTGGTATGTGGCCGCGTGGTGAAGTCGGTGCTGGTGTATTGATGATCAGTATCGGATATGGATTTGGTGGACCTATTGTGACGATCAGTATGCTGTCGTTGGCATTGAACTTAGTGCTGACAGGCTTCTTCATCATGATGGTACGTAGTTTGATTCTAGGCCCAGTTAAAGGAGGCGCATATGAAAAAACGCGAGCTTAAATTACTTGCAGCTGTAATATCTATCTTTTTGTTTTCACTTGTAGTAGGTAGAGCAGCAGCCTAAAAATAAGGTTTATTACGGGCTACGTCTTCCAATAGACGTAGCCCGTTTTTTATTTTGATGAATAGGCAACTATACCGCAGCTGGTTGAGGTTGAACGGTGAGGTTGTTTAACCAACGACGTTTTAAGTACCGGTTAAAGCACAACGACAGTTTGACAACTTCTTCAGTCAGCAGAGCTAAATAAACCCAACCATATGACCACTCACCAATAAATGCACCGTAGGCTGTAAATGGAATACCAATCATCCACATCGCGATGAAGTCCATTCTCAAACAAAATAGGTTTTCCCCGCCAGTCCGAAGAATTCCATTAATGATGATCATGTTTAGCATTCTTAACGTGATACCTATACTAATAACGTACATTGCAGGTTGTGCTAGTGGTATTAAGTCGTCTTGGTCGAGGTTTAACCAAGACAGAACGAACTGGTGGTTTAGATAAAGAAATAGCCCCATACCTAAACCGATAATCAGAACAAACTTCAGGAAAAAGGCAGTCATCGCTTGTGCCTTTTCAAACTCATCCCGGCCCAAAGACTGACCTATCAATACCGAACAAGCTACTGAAATCCCCATGAACACTGAATATAACAATGACTCAAAAGGACCGATCATGCTAAATACTGCCAGCTCTGTCGTGCCCATATGACCAAAAATGATTTGATAGGTTAGGGTACCCAGAGCCCACAGAAGCGCGTTTAACGAATGAGGGATCGCAAGTTTACGGTAAGTCATCCACAATGTTTGGTGATTACGAATCGCACGGCTGACAATGAGCCAATGCTGGCGGTAAACCAGTACGGCACACATCATTAAAACCTGTGCGAATCGAGCAATCGTTGTTGCCAGAGCTGCACCAGCGACGCCCATTGCAGGTATTCCTAATCCGCCTTTGATTAGCAGGAAATTTAGGGCAATATTCAGCGCAATAGTAATAGCACCTAAAATTAAAGGTAGTATGGCATCATCGCTAGCACGCAAGCTAGATTCCAGTGTAATAATCACATGTGTCAGAATCAGAACGGGAAAGCTATACCATAGATACTGGCTGCCTTGCATGATCACTGCCATGTCATTGGTCTGAAGCTGCATAATCTGCGGGGCAAACACGGTGATAACAAAAGTAACGGGTACCATGATGATGGCGCCTAACTTCATTGCTTGAATTGTTACCGTTTTCGCATGAACACTGTCTTTTTTCCCCCAATATTGGGAAACTAGGATGCCATTGGCAGAAGCTAGGCCCGCCATGATCATAATGGCGACAAAATGCCATTTCGATGCAATACCGACAGCCGCAGTGGCTGATTGGCCGAAATCGCTAACCATTAACACATCGGCAAGGGCAAGAATTGCTACCAAGGCACTTTGAATGGCAACGGGAAAAGCTAGCTTTGCAATACGAGTAAAGAGGTCATTTGGCAGTGCTGTTTGTGTTTTTTTAATTGTTGTCATCGTAAGTCTCCGAATCATACCAATTAGAAATAGGTCGGCTTGGTAATGGACGGCAACTATAGCGAAACAGAAAATGGAGTGACATGTTAGAAAGTACAGAAAACCTGTGTGAATCTGTCACCGTGGGTTTTGCCATGGTACAACCGAAAACAGATTGGAATGAAGAAGCTTATCTAGCGCAAGCCTGTAAAGAGCGCTTTCTTACTCAGTCTGATCTTCCTGAGCTGACAGACAGCGGCTTTTTTATGGCCGGACTGGCAGAGTTGGAGGAAGGGTATGAGATCGAACGAGTTGTCACAAGTAATCACACTATATTGCTAACACAAGAAGGTATGGGGCTGCTAACCCTTACGGACAGGCAATATTATTTACTGCCTAATACGCTAACTATTTTGCCGGCTGGTTTGCCATTTCGGTTTGAATTGGCAGATAAAAAGAAAGGTTGGAAAATGGCTTGGGTACTGCTTAAGCCTGTAGAAAAATGGTTGCCATTGGTGGCAAATGGCCAGCGAGTCGAGCATACCCCGATCTGTGAGCAAGTGTGGTCAGTTATGAATTTATTACACAGCGAAATTGGCGGTAGGGCGAGCTACAGAAAGCTGTTTGCGAGTGAATTATCACGTTTGATGCTGGGTAGTGCGAACCTTGCACCATCAAACTCGGTTTTGCGTGTTCAAAGTGTAATTAATGATATTGAATCACAGCTTCACCTAAACTGGACCGTAAAAGGCATTGCTAAGCAGTGTTATCTTAGCACCGAGCAGCTAAATAGGATCATAAAGCAGCTTTATAACTGTTCAACACAGCAACGTTTGATTCAGCTTCGCATGGAAAAAGCAGTAGACTTACTTCATTATCAAGAATGGACGATTGGTATGGTCGCACAACGGTTAGGTTATCAAGACCCATTCAACTTCACTCATCGTTTTCGTCAATATCACGGCTGTTCACCAAGGGAATACCGTAAGCGGTTGTTTGCGGGATAATGGCCCTTTCAGAGGCGTAGAGCTTCATTGGCATAACAGGTCTTATCGGCGTGAGTGATTATCCGGCCGATAAGACTCAGATGTACGTTGATTAACTGCGTTTAGGCTGCTGGTAAGTACGACCTGCGGCTTGATAAACGTCTTTTGTTTTTACATCGAACATGTCGAGGAAGAACCAAGCAACAAACTTGATGACATCATCACCTACATTCATGATCCACTCAACATACTCTTCTTGCTCGCCTTCATCATTTTCTTGTAGTGAAACATGGTAAATGCGTTGTTCACCGTCGATTTCAGCCAGATTAAATTGACCGGTTAGTGATGCTGCAGCTTCAGCAATCTCTGTATCCTCATTGGCTTTAAGTGCCTCAAGAACTTGTGGAACAGAGTCCAATTCGCAAAGGGCTTTAACCAGCGTTTCAAATTGGTCATGTTGCATGAGTTGGTACCTATCATTAAGCAAAAATTAATTACGCGTATTGTATCAGTGTAAATCAGATGGGAGACAAGTTTATGATTACACATTGAATGAGTGCTGTTTTTTTATACGTTTTGGGATGGGGTTGCATTTATTTTTATATTTGAGCGCTTATTCACGAACATTGCACTCCATACAAAAAGTGACATGAAAACTAGCCCTTGCTAACAGTATGTGGTTTGGAAAGTTGCTAGGGGTGCTGCGTGATTTTGCTTTGTATCTCATTTTGTAGGAGATCCCTTCCTTTTAATCCTAATGTGATGTTGGTTTCCACCGCTTATTCCTTCATATGGCTTCTACGCCCCCTCGTCTACGCCTTTCTCTACGGTTAGAGGGGAGGGTATAGGTCATCTAAAGATATGAATAATAGATAAAACAAAAACAAACTTGGAGACTCGATGTGAAAAGGAATCTACGCTCTTTCCTTGCAGTGGCTATCGCTGCATCTTTAACTGCCTGTAATAGCGCAAATAATGCAGTGGATGTGGCTAGCGTAAGCTCAAATGCCTATATGTGCGATAGCACTTTGATGACCAAGGCGGATGACCTGCGTATCTATCAAATCATGGTTGAGAGCTTCGTTAATGGCGATGATGCGATAGGACACGGTACTGGCTATGGAACGAGCCACCATAAGGGTGATTTACAAGGCATCATAGATTCACTGGATTACATTGAGTCATTGGGTGTAAATGCGATATGGCTGACGCCAATCTTTGACTCTATTCCTGTTGATGGGCAAGACCATTGGGCAGATAGATTGGATGCAACGGGTTACTTTACCAGTAACTATTTTGCTGTCGATCCGCGTTTTGGCACCATGGAACAGGCAAAAGAGCTGGTTCAAAAGGCCCATGAAAAGGGGCTTTATGTCTTTTTTGATGGTGTATTTGGTCACCATAAAGACAATGTTGTTCCTTCGCCGCAAGGACGCCTACCTGTCGGTGATAGTAACCCAGTTAGCTATCCTGAGAGCTTGGCTTTCTATCAAGAAGTCGCTACCTACTGGATTGAAGAGCTAAAAATTGATGGCTGGCGCTTAGACCAAGCTTACCAGGTGCCAACCGAAGCTTGGACTGCTATTCGAGCCAGTGTTGATGATGCATCGAAGTCTGTCACTTACGTTAATGCTGAGGGTGAGACCGTTAACCCGCTTGGCTACATGGTCGCCGAGATCTGGAATAACGAGAATTACATTAAGGAAACCGGTTATGGCGCGGAAGGGGACCCTGCGTTGTGTTCAGCCTTCGATTTCCCTGTCCGCTACCGGGTCGTTGAGACGTTTGCTGCTAATGAAAATGGTGTTGGTAACAAAGGTGGCAAATGGTTAAACGAAGGTATGAACTTACACAGTCTATATCCTTCACACGCTCAGCCGAATTTGATGTTGGGTAACCATGATTTGGTTCGATTTGGTGACTTGCTGCAACGAGGCAATATAGCCTCACCGGAACAAGCTGAATATTGGGAGAGACATAAAGCGGCATTGTCTTTCCAAGCCGCCTATTCTGGTCCAATAACCCTTTACTACGGTGAAGAAATCGGTGATGAGCTTGAGGGGTATGCGCATAAAGTGGAACAAGACTGCGCTGTTCGAGGGCTTTGTGATGACCACGTTGCCCGCACCAGTGCCAATATTGATGGTATAACGGTTGATCTCAATGCGAAGCAAAGTGATTTAAAACATTACGTTTCTCAATTAATGGCTTTAAGAGCCGCTCACCCTGCACTTAGCCGTGGTGAACGCATCAATATCGTTGCCAACGAAACGGTATATGTCGACCATAAACAAGCTGATGACGACGTTTTAGTTTATATGGTCAGCACATCTTCACATCAAGATACTGTGGTATTGAAAGCCAGCGAGATTGCATCAGAAGGTCAGCTGGTGGATTTGATGACGGGCAAAGTGTACAGCACTCTCAATGGTGAATATCAAATCAGCCTTGCACCTTTTGAGGCCAAGTTTTTGTCGATAGAACAGCCATCAGCGGCCGGATTGACAAAAGTAGTCACTGCTGCGGCGGCTTCTTCACTGATGGGGGAGGGCTTCATGGCTCAATGTGATAATCCTGTTGTGGAAGGTACTGGTCCAGTTGGCAAAACCTTGTATGTTGTCGGGGACTTTGTTGATGCTGGTTGGAAGCACAAATCTAATCGCGCCTACAGCTATGTTGGTGACAACACGTATCAAGTTGTTGTTGATGAGCAAGCCGGTGCATTTAGGATGCAATATGCGAGTAAGGATTGGTCGCCACAATTCACTGCGGATGGACTTGAGCTATCTCCTGGGAAGGTCGCCAACCTCAAACGTGGTGGCTATGGCAAAGACACTGCAGTGACTCTGCCTGAAACAGGAAAGTACGTCTGGAGTCTCAAGTTTTCGGACAGTGGCGATCCTGAACAGTTAATGGTTTCTAAATGCCCGTAATGTCGAGTTATTAAAATTTCTTAGACGGTATTTAAAAGAGGGAGCTTCGTGTTCCCTCTTTTGTTATTGTTTACAAACAATGTTTGTAGCTGTGGAGGCAGGTAGAAATGAATGAAAAGTGTGTGGTGATGACAACGTTTTCTGATGGTGCGATTGGTGAAAAAATCATTCACTCATTGATAGAAAAACGTTTGGCGGCATGCGTGCAAGTACAGTCAATTGAAAGCTACTATCACTGGCAAGGGAAAGTAGCTAAAGACCAAGAAAAGCTAGTCATCATCAAAACGACGTCGGCACTGTATGCACAGGTAGAAGCCGATATTCTTGCTAATCACGATTACGAAACGCCAGAAATCATTCAACTGCCTATAACCGCTGGGTATCGCGACTACTTGCAATGGATAGAGAGTGAGTGCCGAAATACTTAATTATGCATATGGATGCTCTTATACGAAAAAAATATTTGTATAACTGATCCATTCTACTACTCTTCGTTGTACAAGATATTAGTTTTGTACAAGGTAGGGATAGTCATGCAAATACCAGTTGGAATTAGCGCCTGTGTGTTGGGTGAGAAAGTAAGATTTGATGGTGGGCACAAGCTCAACCGTTTTATGGTTGATGAGCTGTCTAAGTATCTTACCTTTAAGCCCGTTTGCCCTGAAGTGGGTATTGGAATGCAGGTACCACGTCCTGCTATTCGCTTGCTGCAACTGCCTTCAGAAGAAGTTCGTCTAGTTGATAGCAAAAATCAAGATGTCGATTACACCGACAAAATGGTTGCCTTTGCCCAGCAGAAAGTGTCGCAGTTTGATGATCTCTGTGGCTATGTGGTCTGTGCTAAATCACCAACCTGTGGCATGGAACGGGTAAAGCTTCACATTCCTAACAACAATACCATCCCTGGTGGTTCAGTTGGTATCTACACCCGCGAACTTATGGCCCAAATGCCATGGCTACCTGTTGAAGAAGACGGTCGATTGAACGACCCTGTCCTTAGAGAGAACTTTGTTTTTCGTATCTTTGCTTTGAATGATTTTTATCATTCAGTGCGTGACCAACTTTCTGCAAATGCCGTTGTCAAATTTCATTCTCGCTATAAGTTGGTGCTTATGGCCCATAACCCAGTCGCATACAAAGCGTTGGGCAGCATGGTGGCTCATATCAGCGAATGGGATATTAATGAATTTTACCTCGAATACCGTTTGCAGTTTATGGCGGCGATAAAAGAACGCGCATCAAGAAAAAATAAGACCAATGTATTAATGCATCTGCAAGGCTATTTCAAACGCTCACTGACTAAAGAGCAAAAGCAGGAACTTTCTGATTTGATCATGAGTTATAAAGATGGACATCAGCCTATTCTCGTACCAATGGCATTGATTAAACATTACTTGCGGGAGTATCCGGATCCATATCTACAATTACAAACTTTTATTGACCCCTATCCGGAAGATTTGAAATTACGCTATGGACTCTGAAAAAAAATATTACGCAATAAAAGACGTTTCTGAAATCACCGGTGTTAACTCGGTAACCCTTAGAGCCTGGCAGAGGCGTTATGGGCTACTGAAGCCAATAAGAACAGATAAAGGACACCGTCTGTATTCTGAACAAGACCTCAGCACAGTAAAAGAAATTGTTGAGTGGCTCAACAAAGGTGTCGCCATCGGGAAAGTTAAGCCCATGCTTGGCAAACTTTCCCCAAGTTTTGGTGATGATCAAAATGAAAGTCAGAAAGCGATACGTAATATTCTGTCTGCTTTGGCGCAATTAGATGCGGTGTCATTAGATAGGCAACTGATACAGTTGATGAAAGAGTACCCAGTTAAGGTGCTGGAAAACAAAATTGTACGTGCTGTTATTCATGAAATACAGCAAGCTAATAACCCCTTACTCGATATACAAAGTGTGATTTGGGCAAGTGTGCTTCAAGAGCGGTGTTTGTCATTGGTTGCGGCATCACGAAAGCGCAATAAAAAAACATGCATTCTGATGAGTTTTGATGAACAACCAAGTTCTCAGTTCTGGCTAAAGTCGGTTGAGCTATCAGAGCTGGGTTACAACGTCACCATACTGCCGAAGTTAAAAGGCAGGCTAACGCCATTGGTGCCTCTTTTAAATTCATGGAGTGATAAGAAAGTAGTTATAGATGGTGATAACAAACTGCCTCAAGATATTTTAAGTCAAATACAGCAGTTACTGAGTGCGACCGATTCAGATCTATTAACGACAGGAAGTATAAACGCTATTCATCCTGAATTACTGGAGTGGCAACATGAGTCAGCATAAACAGGTAGGGTTAGTTTGGTTTCGCTCTGACTTACGTATTGTTGATAATACGGCTTTATCTGAAGCGGCAAAGCGATGCGATCAGCTTATTGGTCTATATATTTCCACGCCGATGCAATGGCATGAGCACCATATTGCACCGATGCAAGTGGATCTAATCCGCCGCCGTTTACCGGTACTGCGTGATCAACTCGCTAGCATTGGAATCCCTTTTGTTTTCAAAGAAGTTTCAGATTTCGAACAGATCCCACAGGTCATCTTGGATACTGTACAAGATCACGGTATATCGCATGTTTTTTGTAATAAGCAATATGAGTGGAATGAACTGCAACGTGATGACAAAACGGGTCATCGACTTGCAGAACAACAGATAAAGTTCAGTGCATTTGATGATTGTTGTGTCATTACACCAGGCAAGGTTCTTACCAAAAAAGGTGAAGCCTTCAAGGTATTCACGCCGTTTAGAAAAGAGTGGCTAAACCTGTTCCGAGCGCTATCACCATCTCCATTGCCAATACCTGAACCTTTAGCTAGCCCAATTAAAAAATTCAAGCAGAATGATATATCGGTTACTTACCCACTAGCTGACAGTATGGGATGGCCTGTCGAGGAAGAAACTATCCGTCAGCGATTGGTAACATTCTGCTATGAGAAAGTCGAAGATTATCATCAGCATCGCGATATACCGTCAATAGATGGTACAAGCTGTTTGTCTCCGTATTTGGCATTAGGCATGCTGTCTCCACGACAGTGTATCGCTGCACTGTTGGCGGTAAGTCCAATGTGCATGGATGAGCCTGAGGGTGGTGCATTTAGCTGGTTAAACGAGATCATTTGGCGTGAATTTTACCGCCATTTATTAGTGGCGTACCCTAGTTTGTGCCGGGGACAACCATTCCAGCAGTGGACCCAAAATGTGAAATGGCAGCCATCAAGCGAGTTGTTGTCGGCATGGCAGCATGGTATGACGGGTTACCCAATTGTTGATGCTGCAATGCGCCAACTTAAACAAACAGGCTGGATGCATAATCGATTAAGAATGATTACTGCGAGCTTTCTTACCAAAGATTTATTGATCCATTGGCAAGCCGGTGAACAGTGGTTTATGTCTCAGCTAGTGGATGGCGATTTTGCGTCTAATAACGGAGGTTGGCAGTGGGCGGCATCGACAGGCACCGATGCACAACCGTATTTTAGAGTGTTTAATCCAACAACTCAGGGCGAACGTTTTGATCCAAAAGGGGAATTTATTCGTACTTGGTTGTATGAATTAAAAGACGTACCGGATAAATATATCCATCAACCACACCTTTGGCCTGAAAGTGGAAAAATAAATTATCCCAAACCGATTGTTGATCATAAGCAGGCAAGGTTGTTGGCGATATCGTCATTTAAAGTAGCGAAAGATGAATATAACCCACTAATTTAATAAATTCAGAATGAACTGAGACTGGATGTTGAATACGGGAGTAAATATGGATGAGCACACCGTTGAGTTAACCGATAAGTTCGTTGCTATATATCAAGAGCTTGATAAGCAAGATTTGTCAGTTCTTCAAGACATCTACCATAAAGACATTATTTTTGAAGATCCAGCTCATCGGGTGGAAGGTTGGTCTCAGCTTTCTGATTACTTTACTCGGCTATTTGATGCTGTTGAATATTGTCGGTTTGATATTTCAGAGCAAATCTGTCACGACGATATTGCTTATGTGCAATGGGTAATGACATTTAAACACCCAAAACTACAGTCGGGAAAGAGCCGGATGGTTAATGGTTGTTCACGGTTGAAATTTGCTGATGGGAAAGTCATACACCATAGAGATTATTTTGATATGGGTGAGATGCTCTATGAAGGGATCCCTGTGCTAGGGCCTATCGTTCGTTATTTCAAAGCGAGGCTGTAATGATGACTATGAATAAACATGTCCTAATCACAGGGGCGAGCTCAGGTATCGGGAAGCAACTAGCTATCGATTACGCCAACGATGGCTGGCAGGTTGTTGGCTGCGGACAAAGCGCTGAGCGATTGCAAGCGTTGACCGATATAAATGCCAATATATCTGCAATTAGTTTTGATGTGACAAATAATGACGATGTTCATAAAAAACTATCGTCACTCGCTGAGGCTCCACAGCTGATTATTCTTAACGCGGGGACGTGTGAGTATATTGAGCACGGTCAGATAGATGTTGAGTTATTTCGTCGAGTTTATGATGTTAACATTTTTGGCTTACTCAACTGTATCGAAGCTCTTCAGTCATCATTCAATGAAAATACGCACCTTGTCATTATTGGCTCAACGGCATCGTATATTCCACTGCCAAGAGCAGAAGCGTATGGCTCGTCAAAGGCTGCTGTAGCATATATTGCCAATACCTTGGCTGTTGATTTGGCGAAAAAAGGAGTGACGGTCAGTCTAGTGAGTCCTGGTTTTGTAAAAACACCATTGACCGATAAAAATGATTTTGCCATGCCAATGTTAATGACGCCGGAGTTTGCCTCAAAAAAAATTCGGCAGGGTATTGCCGCAAGAAAAAAGGAAATTCACTTTCCGCTTAAATTCAGTTTTTTCTTGAAGTTTATTGCTTTGTTACCTATTAGGTTGCAGTTGGCTACCGTGAAACGTATGACAGGGAAAACCGCATGAAAATAGCAATTGTTGGCAGTGGGATATCAGGCTTAACGTGTGCACATTACTTAGACAAGCAACACAATATCACTGTTTTTGAAGCCAATGACTACATTGGTGGCCATACTGCGACCGTCGATGTTGACGTTGCTAGTGGTCAATATGCCATTGATACGGGTTTTATTGTTTTTAACGACAGAACATATCCGAATTTTGAGCGACTACTGGCGGAAATCGGGGTTTGTGGTAAACCGACCGAGATGAGTTTCAGCGTTCATAATGCGTTAAATGGGTTGGAATATAATGGCAATCATTTAATGTCGATGTTTGCACAAAAGCGAAATACCTTAAACCCAATTTTCTATCGGTTCATTTTTGATATTCTTCGTTTTAATAAGTTAGCTAAAAACGTTGATTTGGCCACAGAAATGAGCCAAACCCTTGGCGATTTTCTAAAGGCTAATAAGTTTAATCGATATTTTTGTGAAAACTATATTCTACCTATGGGTGCTGCAATATGGTCGTCAACGCTGTCAGACATGCGCCAATTTCCATTCACCTTCTTTGTGAGGTTTTTTCGAAATCACGGTTTGTTGGAAGTCAGCAATCGTCCGCAATGGTATGTGATTCCCGGTGGATCACGTGAATACGTAAAACACCTCATTGCCCCCTTCGAAGATAAGATACGACTGGCTTGCCCGGTTACATCCATCAAACGGGCTCATGGGAAGGTTGCTGTAACGGCCAATGGCATAAGTGAAATCTTCGATCATGTCATATTCGCTTGTCATAGTGATCAAGCCCTGAACATGCTTGCTGATTCCACTGAGGCTGAAAGCCAGATACTGGGCGCGCTCAAGTACCAAAAAAATGATGTTGTGCTTCACACCGATGAGTCGTTATTACCTAAGCGCAAGGCGGCATGGGCATCTTGGAATTATCACTTGGGTCATAATGAAAATGGTCAATGGGAAGATAAGCAGACCACGCTTACTTACAACATGAATATTTTGCAAGGTATTGAAGCGCCAGAAACCTTCTGTGTCACATTAAACCAAACAGACCAAATAGCACCTGAGAAAATCTTGCGTAAGTTCGTTTATTCACACCCAGTATTTTCCACCGACAGTATTCAAGCCCAACAGTGCCGAGACCAAATAAATGGTGTAGATAACACATGGTACTGCGGAGCATATTGGTACAACGGTTTCCATGAAGACGGTGTACGCAGTGCTTTAGATGTCGTTGAATCAATCGCAAAACAGACTTTTGGTCAAAACAGCCGATTAACCGGACACGCAAGTGATGCGAATAGAAAATCTGAACCTGCGGCGAGGATCGGGGGGTAATGATGCGTAGCGGTATATTTTCTGGTGTTGTTAGACATCGTCGGTTCACGCCGGTGTCACATCAGTTCCAATATCCAATGTTTATGCCTCTTATTAATATTGATGAGCTGGGGCAGCTTGAAAAGTGTGTGTTTGGTTTTGGCCGGCATTGGTATCATTTCGCAAGATTTAAGGTTTCTGATTATTTGAGGGAGTCTGGCCAAGTCAAGGCATCTTTGGGGGCAGACATGGCAGAACAAGCAGATGCGTTGAAATCGGCGGTGTTTGAAAAGCTGCATGAGCTTACCCACGAATCAATTAGTGGTGATGTTTTCATGCTCTGTCAGCTGCGTTATGCCGGGCTCTATTTCAGTCCATTGAACATGTATTACGTGTTTGACGAGGAAGGTCAATGGCGCTGGGTATTAGCCGAAGTGAGCAATACTCCTTGGAACGAAAAGCATTACTACGCCTTACCCGCTGTTGGCCAGTGGGATAAGCAAAAATGGCTTGAGAAAAAAACCTTTCATGTTTCTCCGTTCAATCCGATGTCACAGCATTACTATTGGAAATTGAAGGCACCATCTTCAAAAGTTTTTCTTCATTTAGATATTCATGACAGTGAAAGCCAGATCAAGGTGCTGGATGCAACGATGTCGCTGAAGAGGTTCCCTATGACGTCATCAAGCCTTTGGCGGCATATCGCACAAACGCCAATTCAAGCAGTGAAAGTCGTCTTTGGTATTTATTGGCAGGCATTGCGTTTGTGGTTTAAAAAAGTGCCATTTCATTCTCACCCGGTAAACACCCAGTCGCAATCTGCGGTAAATGAAAATAAGCATTTTCCTCCATCATCAAATAATAAGGAGTAGAGGCATCATGTTGAATAGTGAAGTTAGCCGAGGAGCCTTGGCTCTAACAGGTACAGATCGCGTTGCGAGGAAAATAATTTTTAGCTTTTTGGAGCAACTGCGCGGTTGCGGTTTGATGGTATCAGAAGTTAATGGCGAGACTCATCAATTTGGTGATAGGGCCGGTGAGTTGCAAGCGCAATTGATCGTTAAGCACCAAGGGTTTTATAAGCGGATTTTAGATGGCGGTAGTATAGCCGCAGGTGAAGCTTATATGGACGGTTGGTGGGACTCTCCTGATTTAACACAGGTTGTTCGGGTGTTGGCGAGGAACATGCCGATCCTTGACAATATTGAGTCAAAGGTCGGTTGGATAACAGCGGTGAAAGACAAATGGCTTCACTACACAAGGCGGAATAGCAAGCAGTCTTCGAAGAAAAATATTCTTGCACACTATGATCTTGGTAATGATTTCTACCGTACCTTTTTAGACGAGAACATGCTTTATTCGGCTGCGATATACGAGGACGATGAAACAAGCCTTTATCAAGCCCAGTTCAACAAGATGGATCGTTTGTGTAAGCAGCTAGATCTTAAGCCTGAAGATCATCTATTAGAAATCGGTACTGGCTGGGGTGCATTAGCTGTACATGCCGCCAAATATTATGGCTGTAAGGTAACGACTACCACTATTTCTGATGCACAGCATCAATGGGCTAAGCAGCTGATTGAACAGGAAGGTCTTAGTGATAAAGTAACCTTGCTGCTTGATGACTACAGGGATTTAACGGGTAAGTACGATAAAATCGTATCGGTTGAAATGGTAGAAGCTGTTGGTAAAGAGTATCTGACTACTTACATTAAGAAGTGTCAGTCACTACTTAAAGATGATGGCTTACTTGCTATACAAGCAATCACAATCACTGACCAACGATATGATGGTTACAGTAAAGGTGTGGATTTTATACAGAAATATATATTCCCTGGTGGCTTTTTACCCTCTGTTACTGTGCTATCACAACACCTAACGCAACATACGGATTTTGTTATTCGTGATTTGAAAGATATGGGAATGGACTACGCGAGAACCTTGTCAGATTGGCATAAAGGTTTCAATGACAACATTGATTTATATATGCAGCAAGGTTTCGATGAAAGGTTTATTCGAATGTGGCGTTACTACCTTTGTTACTGTGAAGGTGGTTTCCTAGAGAGAAGTATCAGCACTGTTCAGTTGGTTGCGAGCCGTAGCGGATGGCGAGTCTAACAAAAGCCTTCGTCGGTCAACAGCGCAATATTGGACAGTAAAGGTGGTTAGAATGTCTGGTAAAAAGCTTATAGTCGTGGGCCTTCTTTTTAATGTTTATTGGTTAATAGCGGTGTTAGGGCAACAGGCTTACGTGTGGGTACTTGTGCTTCTTTTTGCTGCCTGCTGGTGGAAATTCCCATCAGTTTGGCGGTACGCCTTTTCTATCGCTGTCGCTGGAGTATTGATGGATGGGGTTCTGAGTATCTCTAACGTGCTAGATTTCCAAGTATTGTTGATACCCAATTGGTTAATCATGTTATGGCTGGGCTTCGGTACCTTCGTCTGGTTCATAAAAGAGACCATTGCCAATTATTCAGCTGCTTTAATCAGTTTGCTTGGAGGCGTTGGCGGTGCCATGAGCTACTTTGCTGGTTATCGTCTACAAGCTGTGCAATGGCCACTAGGTGTTGAACTAACACTAATGGTTCTATTTTTGAGTTGGTTTGTTCTTTCTACGGCGATCGTTCTGATGATAAAACGAAAACTACTTTGTGAAGTCTCATAACTATGTGTACCTAAATCTAACGCACCTAAACCTAACGCATCTAAACTAACGTCTTGTTTGATAATCTGATGCCCTTATTAGGGGGATGTATGAAACAGATATACTCCAAATTCATCCGTACTGTTATTGCTACCGGTTCACTTTGTTTATTTTCATTAAGCGTTAACGCATCGACACCTTGGCAGGTATGGCCTGCGGTTGGTGATGCTCGATTAACGTGGGGGCCGTGGGTGATTTATGATTCAGAACTACGTTCTCCTGATGGCATTTATCAGGGGGAAGGAGACAACCTCGCGCTCGTTATTCGGTATCACCGCAATATTGATAGTGAAGATCTGATTGAGGCGACTGACGATCAGTGGCGTCATCTTGGGATCAGTTCATCGAAACGTAGTCGTTGGACAAACCAATTAGAACAGATATGGCCCGATGTGAAGAAAGGAGACCGATTGATATTTGTTATGAATGGCAACCAGGGGGCCTTCTTCCAAGGGAATCGTCAAATTGGTGTTCTACAGGACTTCGAAATGTCGCAGTCTTTTCTTCATATTTGGTTATCTCCCAATACAGCATACCCAGAAATTCGTCATCAATTAATTGGTAAACGTTAGGGCTCAATGACAATGAAATTGATTAAAAAAATTCGGCTATTTGGGTGGGTCGTGATGTGTTTGTTTGGGCTTATTGGCTGCAGTACTTCTATCAATGACTATCAGAATACAAAGCCGGTGTTCAACATGTTCAGTTATTTTGAAGGCGATATCACCGCTTGGGGAATGTTGCAGGACCGAAGTGGAAAACAAACAAGGCGATTTACTGTTGATATCAAAGGAACGGTAGTGAATGACACATTGACTCTTGAAGAAGACTTCGTTTTTGATGATGGAGAAAAACAGCGTCGGGTATGGGTGATAACTCAGCAACCTGACGGTACATATTCAGGTCGGGCTGATGATGTGGTTGGTGAGGCGAGGGGAGTAGCCTTGGGTAATACACTACACTGGCATTATGTATTACGTGTTCCAGTTGATGATACTACCTATGACATTACCTTTAGCGATTGGATGCATTTACAAGATGAAAAGCATTTGTTCAATACCGCAAAAATGACGAAATGGGGATTCTTGGTCGGAACCGTGACACTTTTCTTTGAAAAGCATAACTAATCCTTACCGATTAATGTCGTCATGAGTTCTAACATTCTAGAACAGGTATGTTTAGTTTTGTCCCCGTGACATAGCAACTATGCGTTTAAGGATCCAACGAAGTAACAAAGGGATATTGTCGACATTCTCTTGTTCAATAAATTTAATCATTGCCAAGGCAACATCAGGTTTAGCTTGTCGTTTCAGTGCTCGTTGAATGATTTTTTTCGGAGCAACGGGGGATTCGATTGGAATGTTCGCCAACTCTCTAAACAGCGGTTCAAAACCGTTGAAAAATAGGAAATGCTCAATATCCTTCTTGGGTAATACGGTTAGCCGATGACGTTCCGCTTCATTACCCAAAATATTCCTAACAGTATCTGCATATTTTTTCCCTGCCATATCCCCATCGGCGACCAAGTGCCATTCGATACCAAAATGACGAGCAACTTTAATGAGCGGTTTTAATCCGCTTTGCGCAAACTCGATGATTTGCACACCTTCCGCTGCAAGGTTATAACCACAAATCCTTGCCAGCTCATTAAATAACCAAACCTCTGTTTCTCCTTCGACCAAGAGCCACGAGCGTGCAAAGAGGGCGCTGGGCCGATGAACGCGCAGGTGGAAAGTGACACGCCGTTCTTCGTCACGACTCAGTCGGTGTTCAATAATGGAATAAACTTTGGTTTTGTTTGGTTTCCTAATAAGTTTGTTGACGCTTTCTAACGGCACAACGGAGCAGAGATCAGGACTGTTTGTGGTCAGTATTTTCTGCATCGGCATTTTACTGATAAATGTCCATGCCTGGTGAAGAATCGTCGGATGTAGTCGACCCTCTGGATCTTCAAAGATCATAATAGGTCTTGAAATACGCTTCAGCTCAACGGGACCTCTTGCTCGAATAAATGCGTTAAGTAACCCCATCAAGACTAAGCGACTTTGCTTGGTGGTTTCAGGTTCCGTGAGTTGTTCGAGCGGGTTAATTGCGTATTGAGCCCGCTCAGGGAAGTGAGCCCGGTCGAAACTTGGACTGCGATAATGTGGCGTGAAAGCAAAGTAGTGATCAACCAGAGTATGCAGTGCATTTATGCTGCTTTTAATTTCAGCCTGGCTGACATGGCCGGGTTTTGTCATTAAGCGCCTGCATGTATTATCGAGCCTTCGCTGGATCCGTGCATTATCATCGTTTCGTCGGTCTGTGTAGCCGTTGCCATTACCGTTACTAACGGTTGAATAACTGTTGGGTCGGTACTCTCTTAGCCGACGAGCATCACGTATTCTTACGATCGGGTGTAATACCATTAATTGTTTTGCGAGTTTTTCATTATCGTCACAATCAATGGGTTCTCCGTCTTTATTGAGGAATCGGCGCTGTGTCGTGATCTTGTCATCTTTGACGCTACTGGTGATTTGGTAGAACAGCTCCTTGCATTGTTCTTTGCTCGTTTTCACCCAAACGGGAGAAAAAGCTTTATAGCGTCTTGCCTTGTGTTCACCGGGGTAATCCTCCTGCCAATGAAGGATGATATTAAGGTGACTCATTTTCGCATGGCCAGCACTGTAATCGACGTGAAAGTCGTCAAATTGAAATATATGAAATGTTGCATCTGGTGAAAGAGCAATGTCGAGAGCATCTAATAAAGAGGACTTACCCCAAGCATTTTCACCGATGAGCACAGTGAGCTCATCGAATGGCAGTGATAATCGCTTGATGCCGCGAAAGCCAGAAATCTCAATGCGTTTTAACTGCATAGCCACCTCAATAGATGAACAGGAACAAACCCAGACGATCTTTCGTTTGTTAACCTTATGCTTTAAGCCTATCTCATCAGGCGCTGATCTGGAGATGTATTTGTCACATTATTGAAAATTTAACTACTTGAAAGGGAAAGGGAAACTACTTGTTGTCTGATTATCTTGTTGTTATAGTCAGCTACCAATAAAAACACTAACTTATTGATTATCATGGAGATGTCAGATGGCTAAAATTATTCACTCAATGGTACGTGTCAGTGATTTAGATAAATCATTGAAATTCTACAAGGAAGCATTGGATCTGGATGTTGCAGAGCGTCTTGACTTTGAAGGCTTTAGTTTGGTTTACCTGCGTAATGACGAAAACGATATGGAACTTGAGCTGACGTGGAATGAAGGTACTGAAAGCTACACTCATGGTAGTGGTTATGGTCACATTGCCGTTGCGGTTGATGAGCTGGAATCTGAGCACCAAAAATTAACTCATCTAGGGTATGAGCCTGCGGACATTAAAAAGTTTTTCCGTGATGGCCAACTGTTAGCAAAGTTTTTCTTTGTGCAGGATCCTGATGGTTACAAAATTGAATTCTTGCAACGTCATGGACGCTATCAATAATGGATTGATTGCGTATTCAGTACGCATCATAGTCAAGATAAACCACGCTACTCTGGTGTGGTTTTGTTTTTCTCATTGTGGCTTATTCGTTTATAAACTTTCGAATCGCAAACCCTGTTTCTATACCTTTGATGATAAATAAAATGGCAACAGCACCTGATGGAGAAAATGCGAGTAAGGCAATAAGCAGCTGTGAATCATTACCACCTAGGGCCAGTGATGCGCCAAGCCCCATGATGGTACCTGCGCCAATACCAAACGCAATACAGGGTTGCAAATAGGAAAGCAGGGCGGCGGGCAATTAATTCATACACACCACGTACCAGGCATAGACCAGTCCTCTGGGCGAGAAAGCCGACTAAGGCGGCAAGCAAGATTACGACTATCGACAGCATCATCATCCGCCTGTCATTGATTAGATGTAGCTTTAAATATAATACGGAACTCCTAATGTGATCTGGTTGACGATATTCCATGTAAACATTCAATATGCACTCATAAAAATCTGAGAACGAACGGGTTTTGAGATAAGATAGGGTTCCCTATCAGTGGAGGCCAATAACGCTTTATGACACAACATCATCGCTCGGCAAAGATAACCATTGCCCATATTAATGATACCCACTCACACTTTGAGCCATCGACCATCGCTTTGCAGATCCCTTTGGATACAGCTGAGCCACCAATGTCGGTGTATGCAAGTTGTGGTGGTTTCTCTCGGGTATCTTCTGCGGTGAGAGAGGTAAAGAAGCAGGCGCTATTACAAGGCCGTGAGTTTATGTTTGTTCACGGGGGGGACTGCTTTCAAGGCACACTGTTCTTTTCGCTGTACAAAGGGGTTGCTAACGCAGCACTTCTTAATGCGATACAGGTAGAAGCTATGGTGCTTGGCAACCATGAGCTCGATATGGGTAACCAGATGGTTGCTGATTTCATGGATCTGACACATTTCCCATTATTGGCAGGGAACTGGGATTTATCTAAAGAACATCAATGTAAGCCTAATCCATTGTCACCTAAATCTAACGTATTGGCTTATGACAACGAAAACGAGCATGCTAAATATCTCGTTAAAGATGTTGATGGAGAGCCCGTAGCCATGTTTGGGCTATCGATTGAAAACATGGCGGGTATTGCCAATCCAGATCCAGATACCCAGTTCCTCAGTGTTACCTTGGTAGCACTGAGCACAGTTGAAGCTATTCGTCGCGCGGGGATCAATAAAATTGTTGTGCTAAGTCACCTCGGCTATGAACGTGACTTGGAATTGGCAGAGCAGATTGACGGTATCGGTGCGATCATCGGCGGGCATACCCATACCATGCAAGGTGACTTTAGTAATATTGGCTTCGGTGTTTCTGATGATTACGCGGTACAGATTAATGGAACCTGTGTCGTTCAGGCGGGCTGTAACGCGTTAGCGCTGGGTCAACTAGAACTAGACTTCAACCCCGATGGCTCGGTTGCGAAAGTTACAGGTAAAAATCAGTTGTTGCTGGGTCGACAATTCACTGTAGATGCCAGCCGCAGTGAGCATTTAGATGACTCTACTCACCAGATGGTGAAAGATTTTCTTTATGCGCAAGATAATATTCGCTTCTGTGTTAAAGATCCGCATGTCGAAAACCTACTAAACCAAAATTACCGACCCGCGGTTAGGCAACTTCAGACCCAAAAAGTCGCTGTGCTGACAGAGCCTCTGCGTCATATTCGGGTACCAGATCAAAAAGGATCGAGTCAAATTGCACCGCTTGTGGTTGACAGCTTCGTGTGGTCTTCGCGACAGCGTGGACATGCCGTTGACTTCGGCATTCATAATGCGGGGGGAGTGAGAGCTTCATTGCATGCAGGACCGATTACTGCCGCAGATATATCAGGTCGTTTGTTGCCATTTGCAATAGGGTTAATGGTATATGAGGTTAGCGGTAATCAATTACGTGCGGCGCTTGAAGGGGCTATTAATAACGCCATTGATAATGGCGTTGAAGGCACAGGGACCGGTAGTTTTCCCTATACTTCTCGATTGAAGTATACCTATCGTTGCTGTGCTCCAGAAGGGAAGAGGATTGAGGCGTTAAGGTTGTATAAAAACGGTGCCTGGGAAGATGTTCAAGATGAGGTGGTATACTTGTCGGTGTCTTCTGGATATACCGCAACAGGAAAAGAAGGCTATGGTGCGCTGGTAAACACCAAGGTTGAACCTATTCCCTTGAATATTACGATGGCTGATGCTTTTGAAGAGTACGCCAGAAACCGCAAATCGTTCGGTGCTTTTGAACAGATAATGGTTAACTTCATACCGTGCGGCTGTGAACAAGAACATGTTGCCTAGATAGCGATCGACAACTCAGCATAGACACTCTATAAATCCGGTCAGTCACTTACCGGATTTTTTTATTTTATGCCATCAGCAGGGATGTAATTATTGAATGATGTTGCCGAGCATCATCAATACTCGGCAATTATAAAACGCACTAAAGTGTGTTTATTGGTTAAGCGCTCAGTGTCTCAACGGACTCAGAGTTGGCCACTTCTTTCGCCAAACGGTAAGCCGCGAGATCTTCAATAGTTAGCACTGGCATGTTGTGTAGTTTGCTGAACTCAATGACTTCTGGAAGACGCGCCATTGTACCGTCAGGGTTTGTCAGTTCGCAAAGAACACCGAAAGGCTTCATTCCTGATAGGCGCATCAGATCGACAGTTGCTTCGGTATGGCCACGACGAGCTAATACGCCTTCTGGGTTCGCTTTCAATGGGAAAATGTGTCCAGGGCGACTGAGGTCAGAAGGCACAGCATTGTCAGCAATAGCTGCTTGGATTGTTGTTACACGATCAGCAGCAGAAACACCCGTTGTAACACCTTTGGCCGCTTCGATTGTTACCGTAAAACCTGTTTGGTTTGCACTGGTGTTGTTTTCAACCATCATCGGTAGTTCAAGTTGTTTAACGCGCTCGTCAGTTAAGCACAAGCAGACAATGCCAGAGCATTCACGGATCATTAGCGCCATCTGCTCGCTGGTTAATGTTTCCGCTGCAAAAATGATATCGCCTTCGTTTTCACGATCTTCATCGTCAACAACCAACACACCGCGACCTTGACGGATAGCTTCGAGACCAGCTTCAACACGTTCAAACGCTGAGCCAAATGGGGTAAGTAGAGACTGATTCATGGTAAGGAACTCCTAAAATAAAAATTACCAGAATCAGGGCATGGAAAGTCAGCAAGCACAGTCATACAAGTAACTGGCAAGATAAGATACACAGTATCACTAGAAAGTGATAATGCTGCATATAAGATCCTTGTCCATTTGATAGACAAGTACTGTACTGAAATCCTCTTTCATCCGGACTATAACCGTCGGCTCTGGAGTGGAAGGCGTTGCCTGTCTGGACCAGATCTGCTGACCTTATCCCATCGAAATACTTGGAATAAGCGCTCGCGGGCTTTCCTATTTTAGGACTACCGCCGGTGGGGAATTGCGCCCCGCCCTGAGAATTCTTTTTCACTATAAGGAAAAGAAAAAATACGTGCAAGGTGAAGAGAGTTATTTATTTGATATTTTTGACATCAGACATTCAACCGAGCACCAAGTGCTACTTTGTGTTGTTGGTTTGAGGTGAAAGATGGCGAGTTGTAATGTAGTTGTTTATCAACCTTACAAATAGAGGTAACGCGTAAGTCGGAATCTGTAGCGCACCTAATAAAATAAGAAAGTCTGGACCTAAAGACGTACCGGCAACGGTAAACGTTAAAAGTACATTTCGATTTGATGAAGTAATAGCGGCTAGTAGTGCAATATCTTTACCTTGACGTAGATAAAATACAATGCTGGAAAGAAAAAATATGAAACACACACAAAAAGAGATAAAAACGTAATTTATCGCGATAGAAGGATTGCTATTAAATGCTTCTCTCAATGGGCCAACAAGGCCAAATGGAAAAGCAAAAACCAAAAGAATGGTGACTTGAGATAATTTGCTGTGAACCCGAGTTAAGGTAGGCCGCGGGACAAAATGGTAGACCACTGCGGAAAATACCATTGGGCAAACAATGAAAATAATCAGGCGTATGAGATAGCTGGCAATGTCCAATGAAAACTCATTGTTTTGAAATAAATGCAGGTTTATGTAAAGAACGAGTGGCATTAACAGTGTGGTCGCAATTGTCATTGCCATTGCCGTCAACGCATTGAGTCCAATTGAGCGCGCTATTGCAGGAGTGGCGAATAAAGAACCGGTGGCTGAAACGGCAGCAATGGCGACTAGCAATGAATCGGAAGCGCCGATTAAAATGGCGAGCGAGCATGAAATCACCGTCATCACAACACTATGCAGAAATGTGTAAATCCAACAGTTACTCTCTTTCAATATTTTTAGTAAGGCTTTTTGCTCGATGCCAAGCAGTGTAAATAGCATAAGAAAGAACAATACATAAGGTAAAACAGGAAAGACAGTCAGTGAAGCCTCTGGCCAAATAAAGCCAGCAAAGGTCGCCACTATCAGTAATACCGATGAATGTTTGGAGATAAAGTACAGCATCGCAAAATTCCATTAAACTGCGTGTTGATTTATTGTTACGGAAAAAGCGATTGATGTGCAAGAGAATAGGTCAATAAGCAAAAATTATTCAATTAATGTTTGTCTATTCATAAATTCAACATGATTTTTCAGAGGTGAAAGTGCGGATTTATCATTTATTTAACACATTATAAAAACTAATCCTTTTGTGGAAATTTTGTCATTTTTGCTTGCAATCTGTTCAGCATAAAATAAACACAGTTGATTAATAACACTCACGAGAGGCAATCATGGCACAGGCAATGAATTTTGACACCATCGCAACCCCAACCGCAATGGACAAAAAAGCCTATGCGGTTACTTTCAAAGGATTGATTGCACACGCATTTGACATTGTGTTTGGTCGTAAAGAAACACCAAAACAATACAACGTTTCAGACCTACCGGTACACATTCAAAAAGATATCGGTATGTACCGTTAAGCCAACGGTCAAAAGCTAGAAAAAAATATTTAAGCGCTGGTTATCCGGCGCTTTTTTTGTTTCTACGGCTATACATCTCGGTGCATTTGTGTTTAAGGCGAAACGAGATGCGATTCAATGGTTAGGGGGATTATCAAAGCTTATCTGAATGTCGTGCAAAATAAAATGTTGCAATGCTTAAACTAGCAGCACTAGCCAACAGAACGTGAGTTAAAGGCAGTGAACTTCAAGAATTTAATCTTGCTTTCATTTTTTTTTATTAGTTTGTGGCATTATGTCACTGTATTAGAGCGATTTTTGGAGATAATTAAAGTGGGATTTTTCTCAAAGTTATTTGGATTTAGTAAGCAAGATACAACAGAAGCCGATGTGGAGCCCATTGAATACAACGGCTATCTGATTTATCCAGAGCCAAAGGCTGAAGGAGGCCAGTTTCGTATTGCTGGGCGAATTTGCAAACAGTTCGACGACGAAGTGAAAACACACGTGTTTGTTCGGTCTGATCTGTTATCTTCCAAAGCAGATGCAGAGTCTTTTATGATTAATAAAGCGCAAATGTTTATTGATCAAACTGGCGACAAAATGTTCGGTTAACTTTGTTCTATCTGGCCTGCTAGTTATCTCTCCCTCTAGCAGGCTAATCAAAAGGTAGGGAGAGCTGCAACGAATGTATGTAGTGCAACACTCATCAGGGAAAGATGTTTGTTTTTATACTCTTCAACGGACTAACCTCATTTCTCTGATTTTTTAAACGATAAAACACTATTCAGGATGCTGATAATGGACTTTTATAAAGTCAAACCAAGAAAAGTTAGTGATTTATGCATGATTGAGTGCGTGCATTATTAACTTTATTTGTGGTTTGACCTCTGTCCAGGTGTTGCAAACGTTATTTTCTTACTGTTGGAAGGTGACATTTGTTATGTTTAACAACGCTTATGTAACTTAATTTTGTACTTCAACTACAAATTACTTGATATTATGTTCGTGGTTGGATAAAAAATTGTTACTTATTTGCCGTGATTTAGGGATTAATAATGCAAATTGGTGTACCTAAGGAAATACTCGCCAATGAAACGCGAGTAGCTGCGACGCCGAAAACGGTTGAACAGCTGTTAAAAATGGGGTTCAGCGTTGCTGTTGAGACAAATGCGGGTATTCTTGCAAGTTTCGATGACGCTGCTTTTGAGGCTGCAGGGGCGACAATCGTATCAACAGAAGATGTATGGTCTTCTGATTTGATTTTCAAGGTGAATGCTCCCCAAGTTAACGAGAAGACTGGTGTCGATGAGTTCGAGCTGATGAAAGAAGGGGCTAGTATCGTTAGCTTCATTTGGCCAGCTCAAAACGCTGAGTTGCTCGAAAAACTGTCGAGTAAAAATATTAATGTTATGGCGATGGACTCGGTTCCTCGTATCTCTCGTGCTCAGGCATTGGATGCGTTGAGTTCGATGGCTAACATCGCGGGTTATCGTGCTGTTGTTGAATCTGCGCATGAGTTTGGCCGCTTCTTTACGGGCCAGATCACTGCCGCGGGTAAAGTTCCACCTGCGAAAGTACTAGTGGCTGGCGCTGGTGTTGCAGGCCTTGCTGCTATCGGTGCTGCTGGTAGCTTAGGAGCGATTGTTCGTGCCTTTGATGTTCGACCTGAAGTCAAAGAACAAGTTGAATCAATGGGCGCTGAGTTCTTAGAAGTTGACTATAAAGAAGATACTTCAACGGGCGATGGCTATGCCAAAGAGATGTCGGATGAGTTCAACAAAGCTGCTGAACGTTTATATGCAGAGCAAGCAAAAGATGTCGATATTATAATAACTACCGCGCTTATCCCTGGCCGTCCTGCTCCTAAGCTGATCACCAAAGAAATGGTCGATTCAATGAAGGCGGGGAGTGTGATTGTTGACCTTGCTGCGGCAAATGGTGGTAACTGTGCGTATACCGAAGCTGATAAAGTAATCACCACAGACAATGGCGTGAAGATTATTGGTTATACTGACATGGTTGGCCGTCTTCCGACTCAATCTTCTCAACTGTATGGTACAAACCTAGTTAACCTTGTAAAGCTTCTGTGTAAAGAAAAAGACGGTAACATTGATATCGACTTTGATGATGAAGTACTACGTGGTTTAACCGTCATCAAAGAAGGCGAGATTACTTGGCCTGCACCACCGATAAAAGTGTCTGCTGCACCCCAGCAGCAAGCCCAACCTGTTACGGCTCCAGCTGAAAAAGTAGTAAAACCGACTTCTCCTGTTAAAAAGTACGGTTTTATGGCTGCAGGTATTGCCGCGTTTGGTTGGTTAGCTAATTATGCACCCGCAGAATTCCTTTCCCACTTTACGGTATTCGTTTTAGCCTGTGTTGTTGGCTATTACGTGGTATGGAATGTTACCCATGCACTTCATACACCGTTGATGTCAGTTACTAATGCTATTTCAGGCATTATTATTGTTGGTGCATTGCTGCAGATTGGTCAAGGGATAGGAGTGGTTACTTTCCTTTCGTTTATTGCCGTCTTAATAGCGAGTATTAATATTTTCGGTGGTTTCACCGTTACCAAGCGCATGCTTGAAATGTTCCGTAAAGATAAATAAGGAGTAACACATGTCTGCAGGAGTCGTACAAGCGGCATACATTGTTGCTGCGGTACTATTTATCATGTCGTTGGCGGGTCTTTCTAAGCAAGAAACTGCACGTTCTGGTAACTATTACGGTATTGCCGGTATGGCAATCGCTTTAATTGCAACGATCTTCGGCCCTGATGCTCAAGGAACTGTCTGGGTTATCCTCGCCATGATCATTGGTGGCGTAATTGGTATCTATTACGCTAAAAAAGTTGAAATGACCCAGATGCCAGAACTGGTGGCTATCCTACACAGTTTTGTAGGTATGGCTGCGGTATTGGTTGGCTTCAATACTTATCTGGATCACGGTGAATTAACAGGTGCATTGCTCAACATCCATCTGGTTGAAGTTTTCCTTGGTGTGTTCATCGGCGCGGTAACATTTACTGGTTCCGTTGTTGCATTCGGTAAACTAAGCGGATCAATGTCATCTAAAGCACTTATGCTGCCACATCGTCACAAGTTAAACCTCGCGGCAATTGTTGTGTCGTTCTTACTAATGATGATGTTTGTTAAAGCAGAAGGTTCAATGTTCGCACTGATCGTTGTGACATTGATTGCTTTTGCTTTTGGTTACCATTTGGTTGCTTCTATCGGTGGCGCCGATATGCCAGTTGTTGTTTCAATGCTTAACTCTTACTCGGGTTGGGCAGCAGCAGCGGCAGGTTTCATGCTTGCGAATGACTTATTGATAGTAACGGGTGCATTGGTTGGTTCTTCTGGTGCAATTCTGTCTTACATTATGTGTAAAGCAATGAACCGTTCATTCATCAGTGTAATTGCTGGTGGGTTTGGTAACGATGGTGCAGCACCGACTGAAGATGTTGAACACGGTGAACACCAAGAAGCATCTGCTGAAGAAGTTGCTGAAATGCTGAAAGATGCACGTTCTGTTATTATTACTCCAGGATACGGAATGGCCGTTGCCCAAGCTCAGTACCCTGTACATGAGATCACGGATAAGCTGCGTAAAAAAGGTGTGGATGTACGTTTTGGTATTCACCCCGTTGCAGGCCGTTTGCCGGGTCATATGAACGTTCTTCTTGCTGAAGCGAAAGTGCCGTATGACATTGTGTTGGAAATGGACGAAATCAACGATGACTTCAGTGAAACGGACGTTGTTTTGGTCATTGGTGCCAACGACACGGTAAACCCAGCGGCAATGGACGATCCGAACAGTCCGATTGCTGGTATGCCTGTATTGGAAGTATGGAATGCCAAGCATGTTATCGTATTCAAGCGTTCGATGAATACGGGCTATGCGGGTGTTCAGAACCCACTGTTCTTCAAAGAAAACTCACAGATGCTATTCGGTGATGCGAAAGAGTCTTGTAATAAGATCCTTGAGCATATTTAAGCACAAAGTTGTTCAACGCTGTTGACAGTATAAAGGGAGCCTAGTGCTCCCTTTCTTATTTTTAGCAATAGCTATAATTGTATGTTAGTTCGAATAAAATAGAGATAAAATTAAGCTTTTACATGTAGCTGTCGCTTTTCTATGGGTAATGTTTACATGAATCGAATGCGCATTTATCCATCAGGCTAATGACAAAGCCCTGACAAATCGGGAAAACGGGGTGATAGACTTCACTTATGAAAAAATTCGTCTTACTGTTCTCACTGCTGTTTGTCGGCACCAATACTGCGTCAGCAGAAAACTTACCCGAGCGCTTAAACGGCGTTCGAGCAGAGCTATTATCCAGTGATTCAGTTGCGACTTATGATTTCAGAAAGCTACAGGGTCAATTTCCTACGCAGTTGTTGTTGCCGTCTTCGTTGTTACCGCAGTCAGCAACGTATCCGCTGAAATCATTACAGCGTTTATATAATAGTTCGTTGTCCTGTAAAGGACCTTGGCCTGTGACCCCGCTGTTGACTCAACCGCTGGTTTTTACTCGTGCGATTTGTAATAACACAATCTTGCCTATTGGCTGGTTTGCAAGGGCTGGGTATATTCACCCTGGTGGTGGAAGCTATGCGTCAAGGTATTTGATTAAGCATCCTGATCTTAAAGAAAAATTGGGGGATTTCCTCCATATTCAAGAACGAGATTTAGCGCCGACAAATACTGTTTTGGGGCGTTTACAGCGAATGAGCCGAGATGAAATACAGGTTTATATTGCTGGTGCGGAAGTTTTTATCTCAAATGGTGAGCTGTGGATCCGTAATGGCAATGAGTATCATGTGTATGACCAACCGAGATGGTCCCCGATCCTTAGCCAGTTTGATGTGAACTTTACTCGATTGAATACAACTAGCTTTTGTATACTTAAAAGCGGGAATATTTGTTGGGAAGAAGAAGATAAATCGCATCTGACTTTCTACCTATTGGTAGGTCTGTTGGTGATCAACATCAGCTTGTTGTTTGGTTGGGTTTTTTACCGTTGGCGTATACGCCGTAGGGCGATGCAGGAGCGTATGCTCGTCCTTCAAATACTCACACATGAACTGCGAACTCCCATTGCAAGCTTGGCGATGACTGTAGAAGGATTTCGTAGACATTTTGATGCGCTACCAGAAACCCTATATGATGAGTTTAGGCGTTTGACCGAGGATTCTAGGCGTCTAAGGCAGCTTGCAGAGGCAAGTAAAGATTACTTACAAGCGAATCAGCAAGAGTTAAGTGTACAACATGTTGATTCGTTTAATGAATGGGTTGAGTACCTGAGTGAGCCGTATGAAGTCACACTGGAGCTTGCTGAGGATCGCCCTGTAGACGTAAATATATATTGGTTGGGCACTTGTATCGACAACCTGTTGTCTAATGCCCACAAGTATGGCGTTAAGCCTGTAAAATTAACATCATCGTATTCGAACGGAAAACTTATTGTTAGCGTTTCAGATAACGGCCAGCTCGGTGCTAAAGACTGGGCTAGATTAAGAAAGCCATTCGTCAGCGAGCGCGGACTAGGGCTTGGGCTGACAATCGTAGAATCGATGATCCGAAGAATGGGTGGGCGAATGAAGTTAGTTGGCCCTCCGACAACTTTTATATTGGAGATACCGTGTGAATCAAACTCTGCTTCTGGTTGAAGATGACCGCAACCTTGCTGATGGTTTACTCGAGAGCTTAAGAGGGGCAGGTTACCACTGCTTGTATGCTGATTGTGCGTCTAATGTTGCTGAGCACTGGGCTCAAGCAGATCTTGTCGTACTTGACCGTCAGTTGCCTGAAGGGGACTCCCTCAGCTACCTGAGTGATTGGTTGAAAATAAAACAGCTTCCCGTGATCTTGCTTACTGCAATGGTCTCTGTTAATGATAAAGTCATTGGGCTCGATTCGGGTGCCAAAGATTACCTCACTAAGCCGTTTGCCGAAGAAGAGCTGTTGGCGAGAATTCGCCTACATCTTCGTTCTGGTGCCCCTGAAGCGGCACCAAGTAATACGGTGACCGTTGGGGACATTAAAATCGACTTGGATAGCCGTGAAGTTAACCAGTCGGGTGACGCTGTCACTTTGACGCGTACCGAATTTGAGCTGTTGGTATTCTTGGCGAAAAACGCTGGTCGCGTATTTACACGCGATGAGTTACTTGATCAGGTCTGGGGATACAATCATTACCCGACAACGCGAACGGTTGACACGCATATCCTTCAGCTGCGGCAAAAGCTGCCAGGCATTGAGATCGAGACATTGCGCGGTGTCGGTTACCGAATGAAGTCTGTGTAAGCAGGATGTCCAACTTTTCTGTAACCTGTTCATTATTGATTTTGCATTCGGCGCTTTGGGCGCCGAATGCCTTAGCTAACTGGTTTGTGTCGCAGGACGTGATTACCATGGCGCACCAAAAGCTGCTCGAAGGTAAAACTAATGAGAGCTTTGGGGCAATGGTGCAAGCTTGGCAGCAATCGCCCAATATTGAATATCAAAATAACCTCAATGATTTGTTACAGCTTGCAATCACTGAAGATTGTGGGCGTAGCCTCGATGCTACTGCTTTGCCGCCTTGGCTATCGCGTTTAGTTATCCAGCGCGAAATGGTGCAGAACCAAAATCAGGTATTACCACGTTTGGCTATTACTGGTACATCAGACCAGCGGATCACCAACATAGATTTTATTCGTTGGCCTGAACAGTCAGTGCTTTCTGCAACGCCTAACACGGGAAATGGTGGCTACTTTGCTATTGAAACCAAAAGGTTAGAAAAGGCGAGCAGTGAGGGATTGTATCAGATGATCATCAGCGCCGATGGCGAAGAAAGCTATAAAACCTGGGTACTGCTAACTCGACCTTTGGGTATACAGCGCATTGGGTGGGTTGATAGCCAAAACTGGCGAATTGAACAAAATGGCCTTCCTGACAAAGCGTGCCCGTCACCGGTACTTTCAATGAATATCTACGATCTCAATGATACATCCTGGACCCCATTGTGGACGGAGAATGTTGATGGAAAGCTCCCAACGACACTGCCTGATGTTGATCTGCCTGATGGACGGTACTGGTTGAGTGTCGGTATTGTTCAAAGTCGCTGGCAGGGGGAAATAACCATCCGCGATATTCAAAGTATTACTAGACCTGTAGAACATTCAGAAATGTAACTTGCATGCCAAGTGTATGAATATATTGATAATTAAATGCATCTAAAAATTTATATTTAAAGGTGTATTTTCATTGCAACTTCAAAGGTGTATTATTTATACATGTTTAAAGTGGGTAATGAAACCATGATGCAAATTCTAGATAGCGAAAAAGAGCAAAAAATACTGCCGTTGTTTCGCTTAGCATTCCGTCCTTTTTTCTTAGCTGCCAGTATGCTGTCTGTTATATCGATGCTACTGTGGGGGCTTTTCTGGGCAGGAAATGTTTCTTTGGCAAGCTATATGTATAGCAATCCTGTTTGGTGGCATAGCCATGAAATGCTGTTTGGTTTCACTGGCGCAATTATTATCGGCTTCTTGTTGACTGCCGTGCAAAACTGGACCGGTAACCCCGGTGTCAGAGGTTGGAAACTTGCGGCTATCTTTGCATTTTGGCTCGTAGCCCGGTTAGGTATGTTTACAAGTACGCCAAACGTCATTTGGATGGTTGTTGATTTGATCTGGATGCCTTTGGCGGCAGGGCTTCTTGCTCATCCAATTATCATCCGTCGGCAGTGGAACAATTTGTTTTTTGCGCCTTTGATATTGGTGATGACGGTACTTAACGCACTATTCCATCTTATTGCTTTGGGAATGAGCGACATGCCATTGAGTACTGTCTCGTTTGCTACGGTTATGGTTATTAGTGTCATCGTCCTTGTTGTCGGCGGCAGGGTGATCCCATTTTTCACTTGGCGTGGCACTCAGACAGAGCAAATTACACGAATAACGTGGTTAGAGCTTGGAGCATTGGTTCCAAGCTGGTTATTGTTGATTAACGTACTACTGCCAATACCCAATACTATTTCAGAAGTGACATTACCAGCATTACTCGCGGTCACTGGGGGGATGCATCTCATTCGCTTTATGCGCTGGCGTAGCCTATCAACGCTTCGTGTACCATTGCTTTGGTCGCTACACTTCGCGTATTTAGCAATGGTTATCGGGTTATTGTTGTTTGCCATTCACTATTCGTTCGGGAGTGTGAATTATAGCATTGCGCTTCATACGCTTACCGTTGGTGGTATCGGGTGCATGATCTTAGCCATGATAGCCCGTGTATCTTTGGGCCATACTGGTCGCCCATTGCAAATTAAACCTATCATAGTGGTTGCCTTCATTGCTTTGATGTTAGCGACACTTGCTCGTACATTGCTTATTGCCTTGCAACCAGCGCTGACTATTCAGGCATATGTTATTTCGGCTGGGTTATGGGCGTTGGCCTTTGCGATTTTCACGGCTGTATATTTCCCGATCTTATCTAAAGCTCGTGTCGATGGCCGTCCAGGTTAAATAGCAGGTGACAATATCGGCGCAAGTCAATAAACTGTGCGCTCATTAATTTCGGGTATATGAATTATGCTTAACAACGGTCCTACACTGACTCACGCACAGCAACAAGAAGCAGCCGATAAGATCCATGAGCTGATGGCTCAAGGGATCAGCAGTGGTGAAGCGATCATGATGGTCGCCAATGCAATCCGTGAAGCTGAGGCGAAAAAAGCCGAGTCGGAAAGCGATCAGGAATAATTTGTCTTATCCCTGAAACGATTATTTGGAACGGGTGCCATTTGGTGCCCGTTTTTTCATCAAATCGTGCAATAAATCTCATTTGTTTATTACAAATTGAGTAAAATCTAACATTGAAAGAGTGAACACACCCTTGCTTTCACTTTGGCCTTTTTTTATTGGGTGTGGTCGTTGTCAGGTTTTATTTGAAGGAGGGAAGGATGAATAACCGTTACCTCAAGGCGCGTACCTTGGCCCGGGCCAAACACAGAGATCAAATGTATGGTGACGTTCCTTATTATATCCATCTCGATGCAGTTTCTCGTTTAGCCAGTCCGTTTGGCACCGATGCGATGATTGTTGCACAGCTGCATGATGTACTTGAAGACACTGAAACATCAATAGATGAGCTTGCTGCTGACTTTGGTTTTCTGGTTGCTGATTCGGTCTGCTACATGACTGATGATAAGTTGGATAGCCGGCAAGAAAGAAAGCATCACGTTAACCAGCGCTTGGCTGCATTGGATACTGTGGAAGAAGCGGCAAGAATTGCTTTAATCGTTAAAGCCTGTGATCGCTTAGCAAATGTCAGGGCGAGTCTGTATAGCAATCACCATTTGTACCAGATCTATCAAGAAGAGCACCATGCATTCAAGCAATCGGTATACCGTAAGGGGCTCTGTGAGGCGATTTGGTGGGAGCTCGATAATCTATTACGCTTTTCCGAGGCGTCATAAAAAAGGGCTCTTTTTTGAGCCCTTTTCCATTATTCTTTTATAAGAGATGGAAATACGTCTCTTACTCTTCGTCGTAAATTGTTGGGATAGGTTGACGTTTATGTTGCGTCGCTTTGTATATCCCAACCAAACGATCGGCAACAGATTGCTCAATCGCTTTGCCTTCAAGGAAGTCATCGATTTGCTCGTAGCTGATGTTGAGCGCCTCTTCATCAGCTTTTTGCGGCGCAAGCTCTTCAAGATCCGCTGTTGGTACCTTCACCACAAGTTGCTCTGGTGCGCCGAGCTTTGCCGCCACTTGGCGAACTTGACGTTTGCTTAGGCCAAATAGCGGGGCAAGATCACAAGCGCCATCACCAAATTTGGTGTAAAACCCGGTGATATTCTCTGCTGAGTGGTCAGTACCTAATACTAAGCCGCCGACTAAACCAGCAATTTCGTATTGTGCAATCATGCGGGTACGAGCTTTTACGTTGCCTTTTACGAAGTCGATAGCCCCTTGGCTCTCAGGAACAAGGCCGGTGCCATCTAGCGCTAATAGAGTACTCGCATGGGTACCGTCTACACCGTCTTTGATGTTTACGCTGACAGAATGGCTAGGCTTGATAAATGACAACGCGAGTTGCGCCTCATCTTCATCTTTTTGCTCGCCGTAAGGTAAACGTACGGCAATGAATTGATAGTCATTGGTTTGATCGGCGGTATTCAAACCTTCAACTGCGAGCTGTGCAAGGCGGCCAAGAGTGGTTGAATCAACCCCGCCGCTAATACCCAAAACCAAAGATTTACATCCTGATTGTTTGAGTTTCTTCTGAATAAACGCAATTCGACGTTCAATTTCAAAGTCCGTATTAATTTCCGGTAATACGCGCATTTCATCGCGGATTAACTGTTCCATAATGAATCAATCCTCAGGGGCCTGCCCAGTTTGTAACCATATAGCGTTATTTAATGCAAAAAAGAGATGAAATGCATTAAACCTTTTGCAAAATATGCGATAACTCTATGTCAGGATCAATCCTCTTACGTTAAATAAGTAAAATAATCAGTAAAACGGAACAAAAAAAGGACATTTCAGCCATGACAGCATCAATTGCCATTTTCGGTAGTGCGTTTAACCCACCGAGCCTTGGTCATAAGTCAGTCATCGAACGCTTAACGCATTTTGATAAAGTTATTCTACTCCCTAGCTACAGTCATGCCTGGGGAAAGCAAATGTTAGACTACGATGCCCGATGCAACCTGGTAGAAGCCTTCATTGAAGATTTGTCACAGGATAACCTCGAACTATCAACACTAGAACGCGATATGGCGATAGGGGATGAGGCGATAACAACGTTTGCGGTGCTTGAAGCTTTAGAAGGTCTTTATCCAAGAACACATTTAACGTTTGTCATTGGCCCGGATAATTTTCTCAATTTTGGTAAGTTTTACAAAGCTGATGAGATCACTCAGCGCTGGCAAGTACTTGCGTGTCCTGAAACCGTGAAAGTGCGCAGTACGCAAATTCGTGAGTGTATTGTTAATAGTCGCGAAATATCACATTTAACGACCAGTAGTGTTGCTAAAATGCTGTGTGAAAATGATTGGTATTCCAAGTAGGTAAGTATGTTTTTGGTTTAAATATGGTGAGTGCGGTTCAGTAGTAATCATGGTTGTATTGGCTTTATCTTCAGGTTTGTTGTTATCAACAGTGTACTTTAATACTTCAGCGTGCGTTTCTGCCGTTGAATGTTCTTCAATAGATATTTATGAGACATACCAACAGGCTGAGAGTGACCCTTTACCTGTTATTGCAGAGTGGAAAGCCACCGAGCAGCCACAAGATAGCTTTTGGGATAACTGGGCTCGGGAGCTCGACTCACCTTTTTTAACGTCTAATATATCGTCTAGTTTTTATGGGCTGGGTGTTTGGATACCTGAGAAGTTTGCCGGAGATGATTTTCTGGATGTGGAAGACGTCAGCGAGTTAATAAAAAAATACGGTTTGCAAATGAGCTTTGGTTTTGGCGGGGAAAATGGTCAGTCACCGAGGCTAAGGTTTGACTACCGTTGGCATGAAGACCGTAACTTGGAAGATGTGTTTATCCAAGTTGAAATTCCTTTTCAATAACACATTAGTAAACTTACTTCTCGATGACCTTAGAGGCGAGCTTATTCTCTTCATAACCTTCTAGATTTGCTTCATCAAAAGTGAGTGTTGCGATTGCAGGGAAGCGCTCTGTTATCAACGGCTGATCCCTTTCTGCGGCATAGCTATGATGTACGATTGCTAAACCACTGGGGTACAGGGTATTCCAAAGCTGGCTGTTTGCCACCAAACTTGAGGTTATGAATTGCCCAATATAGGTCACTTTATCCGCTGATACGTTGAAGAAAATTCCGAGGTTGTTATTCGATTTTGAACGAACCGTTTTGCGTCCGTTAGTCCCTCTGAATATTACTTGGTTGATTTCATATCGACCTTCCGGCAAAGCGGTAACGAAGATCTGGCCTCTGTCTGTGCCTGAATGGAAATCCGATTTCTTCGTGTTGGGAGTGGATAAGACTATTTGGTCCGATTGGCCGTCAGGGCGGATAAACAGGGTAGTGATAATCCCTTCACCTGTTGATGGCCACTCTGTTGTGACGCCTAGACTACCCGCAAGATACCCTTTTGCAGCGGTCGTATTAGCGATACTGTCAGGGACCGTCAGGTTAATTCCTGAGCTGCAACCCCAAATGTATAAACAACACATCAAAACAGTAAAGCGTTTCATCTCTTGCGTCCTTGCAAAGGTCATCATCTATTATCTTCCGATATATCATAATTAAACATCATACATAGTTAATAAGACAGTTGTGTAAACTAAATTTGTTAATTTGGTTCCTGAATTCTGTTAGAAAGAATTCTATGTAGCCTTATTTGTCACATTAATGGGGTTGCCATCGAAACAGCTGAATAATGCTTGTTTGCTTCTGTAACTCAAAAAATGTTGCTATTTGTAATGAGTCGTATTGATATTCATAATATAAAGTCTGCTTTTTATCTCGGTGATCGACATGGATTAGCTGACTGGGAGCGGGGGGACAAAAGTATTACCTATTTGTCTTAGACGATGATCAGTATGCGATTTGTGGGTGCAACATGCATCCACATTTTGTGTTTAAGCTGCAATATGCCAGGGGTATTGATACTGCTTTTGATAATGAGATTAATCAGCCCACTGAAGGGGTCAGTTGCCAAAGATGTAAGAAAAGCCCGATGGTAAACATCGGGCTTCGGGTTATTTCTTTAGACGTTCTGTATCGATAACGTTCTTGAATTTACCGGCTTTGCTAAAGATGTAATTCACATCAGGCGGAAAATCTTTATTGCTCTTGGCATGCTTCATCATGTCGAAGACCGTGAATTCAGTCATGATAGCGTATTGATATTCTTTGAAATCGCCTTCAGCTTGTAGTGTTGGATCATAGTACTTATCGCCTTTACGGATGATAGCATGATCAATGACTTCTTCATCACAGCGATAGCCAAGCACGTAGCGATCACCTTTACCGTAGATGACATTCATATAGCTGTTGTAAAAACATTCACCCTCAGCAGATGTACATGATTCAAGTACATCCTCATCCATAGCAGAAACGGTGACAATACGCATTTTGTCTGCTTTTAGGTTAAGAGCTGTCAGTTGCTGACGAACGTTATCTAGGTTTACTTCTGTCACTTCAAATGTACCGATAATTTTAAAAAAACGTCACATTATACCTGCCTGCTATGAAAATGACACATTTGCTCATCGATATCTCACTACTGCCCCCGCTTGACGTATTCATTGCGAGGCTTTGAGATGCAAAGCGGGAGTGGATTCCTCCGTGGCGGAAAGCAACACTGGTCTCATTACAGTCAACCAATTGAATGGCTATAACGCGTAGAGGTTGTTAAGGGTGCTGCACGTTAAATTGGCAGCGGGACACTGAACGAAGCGCAAACACTGCGTGCGCGAGCGTTGTATCGAAGCATACGCTGCATACTCTGAAAGCTTTGAGCCGCAAGGTGAAGTATCATGCAAACGTAACCCTAGCTCAAGGCCGTAACCACATGATGACGTTACAAGTGTGTTGCTAATTGATTAATAAAGGGGGAGGGGTGTGCCTCCTCCTTTACTGTTTTATTAATTAATGTAAATTCAAATGATATCGATTTTCATTTGATGTATATTGATTTCACTCGTCGACTAGCGCTCGGTGAGTTTCTTTGTTTTTGGTATAGCCTTCATTATTTGAAGATTTTTAATTTTATTAGTGCATTGAATTTTAAATGAATATTAAGAAAACTAGCCTAGCACTACTGGTGCTGGGCCTTACAACTGGAGCACAAGCCAGTACTTTGGGTGAAGCGCGACATCTTGAAAGCTCGATGAATAAAGCGTCGGCAAACAGCCAGACAATCATTGATCGTAGCGCGGAATCGACGTTATCGATGAAAGCTGAGATTGAGCAACTGCAAGAAGAAGTACAGAACTTGCAGGTTTATCGTGATCACCTTGCTAATTTGGTTGATAGTCAGAACCAAGAGAAAGCCAGCCTTAATCAGCAAATTGAAGGGATTAAAGATACCCGCCAAGGTGTTGTCCCTTTGATGTACAGCATGCTAAACGGTTTGAAAGCCAATGTTGAAGCGGATAAACCCATTCGTCGAGAACAGCGTTTAACGCGTATTGCTAAGCTTGAAAAAATGATGGTTCAGGCTGATATCAGTGATGCAGAAAAATACCGTCGTATCTTAGAAGCCTACCAAATCGAACTTGATTACGGCACCAAGATGGGCATCTATCAAGGGCAAGTAGCGCTAGAAACAGGTTCAATTGAAGCGGACATGTTGTACTTGGGCCGAATATCTCTTGTTGCCCGTAGTCTCGACGGAACCAAGTACTGGTCTTGGAATGAAAAAGACTCAGTTTGGCAGTCACTTGATGGCTCTTTCGCTTCAGGTATCAACAAAGCATTTGCCATTGCTTCCAATCAGGCTGCTCCAAGCCTAATCGCCCTGCCAGTTTCAGTTAACGTGGAGACGAAGTAATATGAAGATCAAAGCGTTAGTGGCAGCGTTGTGCCTAATTTCAGCTCCTGTTGTTTCGGCTAACACGGAATTGGTTAAAGATACCCGCCAAGAAGTGAAGGTTCAGCAGCAACATAATGCTGAGCGTGAGCAGGGTTTCAAAATGACAGAGCAAGAGTTCAAAGCTCAGCGTGATGCTCTTCTCAAGCAACGTCAGCAACTTCAGAGCGAAACTGATCAATTCAGCGCTACTTTCAGCAAAAATGAAAACGATCTGGCAAAGCTTGAAGAACAGTTGCGTCTAGAAACCGGTAGCTTGGGGGAATTGTTTGGCGTTGTACGTCAGGCGGCAAAAGATCTTGACTCAGAAATGGGCTTCTCGGTTACCGGTGTTGACCGTAACGAATATCGTCAAGTTATCGATAGTATCGTTGAAGCCAGAACACTACCTTCACTAGAAGAACTTAACGGTCTGTGGAAAGGGCTTGAAGAGCAGATTTCAGCAAGCCGTGAATTGCGTGCTGTATCTGTACCATTCATTGATGGTCAGGGACAAACGACCAATGTCGATGCTTACCGTTTAGGTAGCCTTGGCTTGATCGGTGAGCAGGGATACCTAGCATGGGATGGTAAGCGTGAAACGGCTAAACCATACCTAAAACAGCCACAAAACGGCCCTGTCAGCCAACAATTGTCACCGCTTGAGCAGAATGGTATGCAAGCAATGGTGGTTGATCCATCCCGAGGCATCATGCTTGAACAACTTGCCAATGCCCCGGAGCTGAAAGACCGTATCGAACATGGTGGCGTGGTCGGTAAAATTATCCTTGGCCTACTGGCGATAGGTCTGAGCATCGGTCTTTTCCGCGGTGCTAAATTGTTCGCAATTCGCCAGCAGATCAAAAAGCAGCTTAAAACACCTGAAACTCCGGGTAATAACCCACTCGGTCGAGTGCTTGGCGTATACAACAAAGAGCAAAACCGCAGTGTGGAAGCGCTTGAACTTCGCCTTCTAGAAACCATTGTTGACGAGCAGCAAGGTCTGGAAAAAGGGCTTTCTATGCTTAAGCTGTTGGCAGCACTTGCGCCAATGCTGGGTCTGCTGGGTACGGTAACCGGTATGATTGAAACCTTCCAGGTGATCACACAGTTTGGTAATGGTGATCCAACCGTGATGGCTGGTGGTATTTCCATGGCACTGGTAACAACGGTTCTGGGTTTGGTAGCGGCGATGCCACTGCTTCTTGCACATAACATGTTGACAACCCAGGCTGAAACTATCCGCACTATTCTTGAAAAACAAGGTATCAGCCTCGTCGCTGAGCAAGCTGAAAAAGCAGGAATTACCGCATAATGGAAAGCAATCTGTATGAAGTTCCGCTAGTGCAAGCTTCATTCTTTGATGCTTGGAAATTCTCGCTAGAGACCTTCATGAACCAAGGTGGTCAGGTGCTCTGGTGGTTAGCTGCGGTAGTGATGTTTTGTTGGATTTTAGTGATTGAGCGGGTGCTATATCTGCTCATTACCTACCCAAAACAGCGCCAGCTTTGGCTGGAAAAGTGGCAATCAAGGGATGACCATTCATCTTGGTATGCACGCTCAATGCGCGATGGTTGGTTAAGCCAAGCACATATTGCTCTTAACCAGAACCTTAATTTGATCAAGGTTCTTGTGGCAATTTGTCCAATGCTTGGTCTGCTAGGTACCGTTACCGGTATGATTTCGGTATTTGATGTGATGGCCACTCAAGGCAGTAGCCAACCAAGGTTGATGGCGTCAGGGATCTCCCTAGCTACATTACCGACAATGGCGGGTATGGTCGCAGCACTATCGGGAATGTTTGTACATTCTCGCTTAGCGAAGTCCTGCCACAAGCGCGAAATTAAGTTAGAAAAATTATTGAGGAGTCAGTAATGAGACTGAGTCGTCCTTCTTCAGCTCGTGAAGATGCTCAGGTAGACCTGACATCTATGCTGGATATTGTATTTATCATGTTGATTTTCTTCATTGTGACCAGTTCATTTGTTCGTGAATCCGGGGTTGAAGTCAATCGTCCACAAGCCAGTAATGTCGTTAGCCAAAAAGATGCGGGTATATTTATTGCCATCACGTCAGCCAATGACGTGTACATAGATAAACGTGTTGTTGATGTCGAGCGTGTTCAGGCAACGTTAGAACATTTGTTGCTTGAACAACCTGAAGCATCCTTGGTGATCCAAGCGGATGAGCATGCTTACAACGGTACGGTTGTTAGAGTAATGGATGCAGCTAAAGGCGCGGGTGTGCAGAAAATAGCGTTGGCAGCGGAGAAGCGCTAATGCTGCGTGTACTTATTGCAATTCCCACGGCTTTCTTGATGGCGTTAGGCTTATTCACCTTCATGGCCTGGATGGTGGATAACGGTAATCATCGCCCTGAAGCTGAAAAGCAACTGTTAGCGTTTGATATGGTGATGGTGGAACAGGAGCGTGAAGCTCAGCGCCGTCAACGTGCTGTGCCCGAGAAGCCAGAAACACCGGAACCGCCACCAAAGGCAATGCCTCAAGCCTCTAATCAGGCTGCGACAAATACGGTGAGCCCGTCGATGCCAAACCTTAATCTAGATGCTTCTGTATCCGGCTTAGCAATCAATGTCCCGACGTTTTCTGATTTTGGCGCTAACCAACAAGCGATGCCGCTGTATCGTGTTGAGCCCAAGTATCCTACTCGCGCGATGAATCAGGGTGCTCAAGGTTATGTTGTATTGTCATTTACCATTGATCCGCAGGGCCGACCAGCGGATATCAGTGTACTGGATGCCAAGCCTCGCCGTTTATTTGAACGTGAAGCTATTCAAGCACTGAGAAAATGGAAGTATCAGCCTAAAGTTGTTGATGGCAAGTCGATAGCACAGGTTGGTCAAACGGTCAGATTGGAGTTTAAGATAGAGAAATGATCAAAAAATTGACATTAATTGCTGCTTTATCGCTTCCTCTTGGCCTGATTGCTGAACCTGCGGTATGTGCTGAACTGTCGCAGTACACGGCGGGCCGAGTACAGCGTGCTCATAACCTTCAGCAAGACGAGAAGGTCGCTGATGCGATTACCTTGTTGGAAGGACTAAACCCATCCCGTGATTACGATAAAGCTTACGTTCAACGCATGTTGGGTGTGTTTTATTGGCAGCAGGATAATACGGCTAAAGCGATCTCAAATTTGACTGATGCGGTCAATTCAGGGTTGTTACAAGATGAGCAGGCTTGGATCACCCAGCGAATGCTCGCGGATATTTTGCTATCGAGTGAAAACTTTAAGCAGGCACTGCCGCATTACTATGCACTAAGCAAAAATATCCCGGAAAATCAGAAAGCCGATGAATTGTGGCTTCGTATCGCTCAATCTCATTATCAAATTTCTGAGTGGAAACAGACGATATCGGCTATCAATACTTACGCCAAGCACGCTGGCAAAATGGACGTTCAGCCACTAACCATCAAGTTAGGTGCTCAGCTTCAGCAGCAACAATGGAAGGCGGCATTGCCAACACTGGAAGCGCTGATTGTACTAGAGCCAAATAAATTGGTTTGGTGGCAACAGACAGCCGGTATTCAATTGCGTTTGGGTCAGTCTCAGTCTGCGTTGGATACATTGGCATTGGCGCGCAGGCAAGGTGTTGAGCTTTCCCAGCAAGATTTGAAAACCCTCGCTCAGCTTTACGCCCAGCGCGGTATTCCGGAAAGAGCCGCGATCCTGTATTCGCAGCTTGATGGGGCTACGTCTGATGTTGAGCTTGTTGTTGCGCAGGCGCAATATTGGCAAATAGCCAAAGAGTGGGATAAATCTATCGCCATTTGGCAGCAAGCCGCAAAAATGGACAACCAATACCGATGGCAGCTTGCACAGCTATTACTGCAGCAAGGTTATTACCAGCAGGCGATTGCTGAACTGGATAAGGTGTCAGATAAAAAGCACGATGCCGATGTGGCCTTGGCTAAGGTACGTGCCTATTACAAGCTGAACAACTTTGAGAAAGCGATAATTTTCGCCAAGCAAGCGGATAATATCGAGTCGAGCTCTGCTTCAAAGAGTTGGATCAAGTATCTTTCTCAAAAACGACAAATGGCCAGTTAAATCAGCCACTGCTTTTGCCTAAGGCTACGATTGTGACATCAGCAAGATGTTTGTTGAATGTCACAAAAGTGGCCTTTTTTTGTAACGTAAAGCAGGCGGTTCCCGCTGATATGAAATAACTCACATTAAAATAACGCCAATGAGCGCAAGCTAAACGAGACATTGAATAATCATTCTTTGGTTATTCTTAATATTATTCTTGTGGCGATTTGGGCCTGTGCTTATGGACGTACCCATCCGAAAATTGACCTGGAAGACGACAAGGCGGGAAACCGCCACGCATGCAGATAAATAGCGTTTGTCTTTCAGAACTTCGGAGGTTGATATGTCCATGAATGAAATCCGCAATATCGCAATAGTAGGCCAAAGTGGGGTAGGTAAAACCACCCTTATAGAGCGTCTATTGTATGAGTCGGAATGCTCCACGCATCTAGGTAGCGTTAAGGGTGGTGACACGGTCACTGACTTTGATGACCAATCTATCCATTATCAACACAGCATTGAAGCAACACCAGCCGCACTCTGTTGGAAAAAACACCGAATGAATGTTGTTGATACTCCCGGTTTACCAGAGCTATTGGGACGTACTTTGAGCATTTATCCAGCGGTTGAAACCACCGCTTTAGTCTTTGATGCCAATACGCCACTAAATCAAGTATCTGATAAACTTTATTCTTTTGCCAAATTGCAGAAGAAATGTCAGATGATCATTATTAATAAGGTTGATCTTAATCCGGATAAAATTCCACAGGTTATCAATGAGATCCAATCGCATTTTGGTCAAGAATGTCTGCCCATAAACTTGCCTTCTGATGATGGTAAATCGATAGTTGATTGTTACTTTTCGCCTGACTATGAGGCTTCTACACTTTGGGATAGCGTGGAATCAGCACATGAGCAGCTTATTGATCAGGTTATCGAAGTCGATGAGAAACTCATGGAGTTGTATTTAGAACAGGGTTCATCGTTAACACCTAAGCAACTACACGACCCATTTGAAGAAGCCTTACGTACAGGGCATGTGATCCCGATTTGTTTTGTCTCCGCTGAGACAGGGCAAGGCATTCCATTACTCCTCCAAACGCTTGCTGAAATTATGCCCATGCCATCGGAAGGTAACCCACCGATGCTGGAGAAAAATAATCAGAAAATTCGGGTTGATTGTGAGAAGCTCGATCATACTGTTGCCCATGTTTACAAAGTCAGTGTTGACCCTTATCTAGGGAAATTGGCCTATATAAGAGTGTTCCAAGGAGAAATCAATGCGGGCTCTCAGCTTTATATTGGCGAGAACAGTAAGGCGTTCAAAGTGGGGCATTTATACCAGTTGCAAGGCAAGAAACGGATAGAGATCGGTAATGCCAGAGCTGGTGATTTATGTGTACTGGCCAAGGTTGATGATTTGAATTTTGATTCAGTGGTTCACGATTCACATGATGAAGATGATGTCATCATGAAAACACTCGATTTCCCCGCGCCTATGTACAGTTTGGCCATTCAAACAACCAAAAGGGGGGATGAACAGAAACTATCGGAAGTCCTTCATAAAATAGCCGCAGAAGACCCTTCCTTGCGACTTGAGCATCGAACTCGCACTAATGAAACTGTATTGAGCGGACAAGGTGAATTCCATTTAAAAATTGCCCTCGAGAAAATGGCCTCAGTTTATAAACTCAATGTAAATACTGAGCAGCCGAGTATTGAATACTTTGAGACCATCACTCAGCAGGCGGAAGGGCATTACCGCCATAAAAAACAAAGTGGTGGTGCCGGACAGTTTGGTGAAGTCCAGTTAAAAGTAAGGCCGTTAGATCGCGGGGAAGGGGTTGTTTTCATCAATAAAGTGGTGGGTGGAGCCATACCAACGTCGTTAATTCCAGCTGTTGAAAAAGGTATCCGTCAAGCGGTTGAAGAAGGCGCAATTTCACGGAATCCAATCCATGACATTGAAGTTACCGTTTATGACGGTAAGTATCATTCTGTTGACTCGAAAGAAATTGCTTTTGTCATTGCAGGCAAGAAAGCCTTCTTAGATGCAGTCAATAATGCCAACCCTATTATCCTTGAACCTATCGTTGAGCTAAAACTGCAGATCCCAACCGATTCGGTGGGGGATATTAGCGGTGATTTAGCGGCTAATCGTGGTGTGATTTTAGGTACGCAATCGGAGGAGAATAACTTCACTTCGTTGCAGGCGAGAATTCCACAAAATGAGCTTCTGGATTATTCACAGCGACTAAGAGCAATGACCGGAGGTGAGGGAAGCTTTAGCATGGTACTGAGTCATTACGACCCAGCACCAAACACGGTGCAGAAGAAAGTTTGTAGCGATGCGGACGCATCATGCTAGCCGTTAGTTAACTCTTAATCACTTTTATGAATTTTGATTGAATGTAGGCTCCTGACATCGGGAGCCTATTTTTTTGGCGATCTTAACCAGCAAGACTGATCAAATATTTATGTAGGTTGGTATGGCAGCTTGTTGAAAAAGGGTGGCGTTTTCCTAACGGTGAGCTCTGTCATACTGTGACTTATAGCAAAATACCCGGCTAGCGCTAAATTGTAAGTAATCCAATTAAGTTACTTTCTATTCGGTCGTTTATATCTAAGAGAATTAATGATGTTAGGGGGTTGCATGTCTCTTGGAATAAACCTGTCTGGTGACGATAAACAAAAGCTGGTATCAGAGCTTAAAGCCGTTGTGCTGAACCGTTTTCCAAACCGAGAAGTGAAAATAATTAAGCAAACTCAGCAGCATGGTACAGTCTCGCTGCACTTTGAAGTGAACGATGGCGATCTTATCAAGATCGACCTGCCTTAGACGTCTCTTGTTGAAGTCTTCAAGTAACCGCATATTTTTTTGAGTAGTTGAGCCGCAGGCAATGAGTTTGTTACTGCGGCCTGAATGAGTTGCAAGAAATCGTTACGCTGCCAGTTCCAGCTCTGCAGGCTCTGTATTCCCGCGCTTGACACAGGCACAGAGAGCATTGCCTGATATCAATTTCTAGTGTCATGTTGAAGGCTACCCGTATTTTATCTTTAATTAACGTGCCGGATGTAATTTTGATTTGATAAGTGTACACTTATCAAAGTCACTGAAAATCTGGACTTACCTTGAAAGAGAACACTAACAAACACCATTGCGGAAGCAGAGGCGGCTCAAGGCCGGGCTGTGGTCGCAAACCAGGTGTTAAAACCCGTCCGGTTCGCTTACCGGAATGGTTACTGGATGCGTTAGAAGATATCGACGACCCTCGCCACTGTATTGTCAAAGCTTGCATTGAACATTACGGCATTGAACCTCCCCGACAAAAAGACTCACATGACTAAAAAACAGTTTTTCGCGCATTTTCTACGAATGAATCGTAAGTCATATCTACTGGCGATCGTGTTTATTTTCCTTGTTAATTGGCTTCAAGTAGAAATACCGCGTTATATCCAGCTAGCGATTGATTTGATTGATGGCGCAACGTTAGCCGACCAGCAACAGCTTAAAACGTACGTTGGGATCGTGGTGATCATGGCGGCGTCTATGATCGTGGTGCGTATCTTATCGCGTATCTATGCTCTTAACCCTGGCCGAATTACCGAGGCAGCGCTAAAAAACATTCTCCTACAAAAGCTTAACCGCTTACCAAATAGCTTTCATGACCGATTTGCCTCGGGAAAGCTCATTTCAATCATGAATAATGATCTAGGTGGTGTCAGGCTACTGTTTGGTTTGGGTTTTCTGCAGTTTTTCAACGCCTTGCTTGCATTGTCGTTAACACCGCTATGGATGTGGCGCATTTCGCCAGAGTTGACCTTGTATTCGGTTATACCGATTGCGATTGCGTTTGTTATTTTTCGTATCGGTTTTAAGCGTATGAAAGCCCTTCACATGGAACATATGCACAGGTTGCAAACTCTGTCAGCTCAATTAATGAGTTACCTAACCGGCATCGATTTGATTAAAAGCCAGCAGATGTCACCTTGGGTGAAAACGGAAATAGAAAAGCTCAATCAGCAATTGCTGCAATGTCGAATGAAGATCACGCGTATTCAGGTGTATTTTATGCCTGTTCTAGACTACGCCAATGACCTGATGAAAATTCTTATTTTAGGGTGGGGGGGCTACATGCTGATGAATCAGCAACTCACTCTCGGTGAAATTACCGCTTTTCTTACTTATTCGGTATTGCTTGCAATGCCATTAATGCAGCTCGGTCGTATTGCTACTATCTATCAGCGCGGTATGGTCGGGATAACCAGCGTGCAGACTATTTTGAATGCAGACATTCCAGAGCAGGATACGATGCAACTGTCTCCGTCAGGTGTTGAAACATTGAAAGGTAAAACATTCTCGGTACAAAACCTGAGTTTCAGTTACCCAGGAGAAGATCGTTTAATTCTTGATAACATTAGCTTCGAAATACCACCAGGCAAAAAAGTCGGTGTATTGGGCAGTATTGGAGCAGGTAAAACAACACTGGTAAATTGCCTAAACCATCACCTAGATGTTCCTTCGCGTTCTGTTTTTCTTGGTGAAAAGGACGTGACGACTTTTGCTCGTAGTGATTTACGCCGCTTCATAAAAACAGTGACACAGGATCCTTACCTATTTTCGGCAACGGTGGAAGAGAATATTCGCTTTGGTAGCCGTGGTATAGATATTGCCAAAGAGCAGGTCGATGAAGTACTAGCGCTGAGCCAACTAGCCAACGATGTGTCACGGTTTGAAGACGGTGACCAAACACTGGTCGGTGAGAAAGGGATCATGCTCTCAGGTGGACAGAAACAGCGTTTAAGTATTGCCCGTGCGTTGCTTCAACCTTGCGACCTGATTATCATGGATAACGTGCTTTCAGCTGTTGATTACGAAACCGAACGGAAGATCCTTGAAGGGGTGTTTGGCCAGTTGAGCACACAATCTGTGCTTGTGGTATCACACCGTGTTAACGCACTTGAATATATGGATGAAATTATCGTACTCCATGAAGGGAAAGTCATAGCCAAAGGTAGCCATGACATGTTATTGAAAACTTGCCCTTACTATTACGAAACATGGCAATTGCAGCAAAATGAAGCGGAGACAGAAGCATGTTAAAAGGTGTTGATGTTAAATACCTAAAGCACTTTTTCAAATTTGCTAAAAAGTACAAAAGGTCTGCGCTGATTGGTATAGCTATGCTGCCACTTACCGTAATCACTAGTTTGTTGTTTCCTTGGCTAATTATTAAGGTGATTGATACCCACCTTACTCAGGGAAACATGGACGGATTAATACTGCATGTTGCCTATCTGTTTGCCGTTCTTGTGGCAAGCTATGTGGTTGATACCACCTATTCGTATCAACTGCGTAAAACCGGTCAGCATACGATTACGGATATGCGAACGGTGTTATTTGAGCGTGTGCTGAAATTACCTCGAAGCTATTTTGATAATACGCCTACAGGGGTAACTCTTTCACGCTTAACCAGTGATTTGGAAACCATTGGTGAATCATTTGTTCAATCCATTGTTGGACTGGTGAAAGACTCGATTAACACCATTGCGCTGCTGATCATGATGCTATTCATCGACTGGGAGCTGACACTGATTGTATTAGTCGTTATGCCGCCGGTTATTTACCTCACAAGGTATGTTCGAAATCGTCTTCGGGCAACGTATTTGGTGACTCGTTCGGCGCTGGCGCGTGGAATTGGCTTCTTGCAAGAAGTGTTAATTGGCGTAAAAACGGTTCAATTTTATCGTGCGGAAGAGGAAGTTGAAGCTAAGTACCAAGGCTATACTGACGAGTTTTTAAAAGCTCAAATGAAAGCAAATAAATATGATGCCATTTTGTTTGCCTTTATTTCCGGCGTTACCTCAATCACTATTGCGTTGATGATCTGGTATGGCTCCGGCCAGGTGATGCAAAACGCTTTAACCTTGGGGGTATTGATCGCGTTTATTAATACGCTGGAAAAAGTCTTTGTGCCTATCCGGGACTTTACCTCGCAGATTGCGTCTATTCAAAGTTCCTTTGCTGCTTTCGACCATATTGAAGAACTCTTTGTTGAGCCTATGGAAGAAGAAGGGCGTCAACTACATCCTAGTCATAAGGTGAAAGAGCAGCTTAGTGAATTTGTCAGCCTTGAGTTTAAGAACGTCAGCTTCCGCTATAAAGAGGATTCCCCCTACGTATTGAAAGATGTGTCATTTGTATTAGACAAAGGCCATCAGATTGCGCTGGTGGGCTCAACCGGATCAGGTAAGTCGACTATTTTACGCTTGCTTTCTAAAACGTATCAGGGATACGAAGGTAGCATCATATTAAACGGATTAGAGCTTTCTGAAATTTCGATTGAGGATACCGCCCACTTATTTTCCTTGATGATGCAGGATGTGTATCTGTTTGAGGAGAGTATAGAGTTCAATATAGCTCTGGGTAAGGAGGCGATTTCACGTGAACAGGTAGAGCAGGCGTCACGCTATGTTTTTGCTGATAAGTTCATTGAGCAATTACCTCAAAGTTATGATTTCCGTTTGGATAAAAATGGCTCGAACCTTTCTGTCGGTCAGACTCAGTTGATTTCGTTTGCTCGTGCGGTTGCGCAGGGTGGTCAGGTAATGATGCTGGATGAAGCGACCAGTTCAGTTGACTCCATAACTGAGGATCTGATCCAAAAAGCGATGCAGCGATTGTTTAAAGAGAAAACCGTTATCGCCATTGCCCACCGCCTGAGTACGGTGCGTCACTCTGATATGATATTGGTGCTTGAAAGAGGTGAAATTGTTGAACGGGGTAACCACCGAGAACTGCTCGCTCATGACGGTATTTATGCGGGTTTACTCAACGAGTCTATCTCGCCAGTTCCCGAACAAGATGTTAAAAGTGCTTAAGCGACAGTTTTTATAAGAATATTCCGGTTATTAAAAAGGCACTCCAAATCGGAGTAATGCCGATCGTTTAAGCTAACTTGAACGATCCTGCAGTTAGGCGATAATCCCAACTAGTTGATTTCTAGTTGGGA
>NZ_JBNNXT010000020.1:0-83644 GCF_052873815.1 Photobacterium sp. DNB23_23_1
TCGCCCATCGCCCATCGCCCATCGCCCATCGCCCATCGCCCATCGCCCATCGCCCATCGCCCATCGCCCATCGCCCAAGTACCTAACTTCCCTTGCCTTACATTCTTGGCACACCCTTTGCTTTCTATCTGGTAACGAATTTTGGAGGCAGACATGTCCATTTCTTTTGATAAAGCATTAGGCGTTCACCAGCATACCGTTGGCGTACGTGCCAAACGTGCAGAAACGCTGGCGAGCAATCTTGCCAATGCCAATACGCCGGGGTACAAGGCGAAAGATATCGACTTTCAGCGGGCTCTCAATGCGGCAACCTCGGAGGCAAAAGTTGGCCTCAGCCGCACTGACGGTCGGCATATCTCTGCCTCCACTCAGGTCATGGGTGAGCAAAAGTACCGCGTACCTACCCAGCCGGACACCGGTGACGGTAATACCGTTGACTCCCAGCTGGAGCAGAACCTGTTTATGCAGAACTCCATTGAGTATCAGGCATCGCTGGATTTTCTTGGATCAAAATTCAAAAACCTGAGCAAGGCACTGACGGGGAATTAATGAATGAGCTTATTTAATATTTTCAATGTATCGGGTTCGGCGATGAGTGCAGAATCGGTACGTCTTAATACCACTTCCAGTAACCTTGCCAATGCCAACAGCGTCAGCAGCTCGGCAGAAGAAACCTATAAAGCAAGGCATCCGGTATTTGCCGCTGAGCTTCAAGGTGCCAGCTACAAGCGCAGTGATAGTGTGCCGGTTCAGGTTAAAGGGATTGTCGAGAGCGAGAAGCCGTTGAGTGCAGAGTACAACCCAGATCACCCGTTGGCCAATGCCGAAGGTTATATCTATAAGCCGAATGTCAATGTGATGGAAGAAATGGCCAACATGATCTCGGCATCTCGTTCATACCAGAACAATGTGCAAGTGGCTGATGCCAGCAAGCAGATGCTGATGAAAACACTGCAGATGGGTAAGTAGGCTAGGGAGTGATGACAATGAGCAGTATTAATGGTGCAGGTTCGAATAACCTCTCTTACCTTGACCAGCTAAAGTCGATGCAGGAAAAGAAGGTTCAGGAAGACCAGAAAGTCACTGGGCAAAATCAGTTACAACAAGAAGACTTCCTGTCTTTGTTAACTAAACAACTAGCCCAACAGGACCCATTTGAACCCGTAGGCAATGATCAGATGATTGCCCAGATGGCATCGTTTGCCACCGTTGACGGCATCGGCCAGATGAACGAGCAGTTCGGTCTGCTAAATACCGCCATGACGTCTAACCAGGCACTGCAGGCATCGACCTTGGTTGGTCAGGATGTACTGGTGCCGAGTGCGACCGGGATGAAAGCTGAAGAGGGCGGGTTAAGCGGCCGTGTGCGCCTGACCAATTCGCTTGACCAAGCCATGATGCGGGTTGAAACCCCACAGGGTGAACTGGTTAAAACCATTAATCTTGGTGCCAAAGCGGCCGGAGACCACGATATCGAGTGGGACGGCAAGAACGATCAAGGCAAGGTGATGCCGGAAGGACAATACACAATTCGGGTATCGGGTCTGGTCGGTGGCGAAACACAGAACTATGACGTATTTACTCATGCCAACGTTAACAGCGTGGTGATGGGGCAGGGAGATGGTCAGGTTCTATTGAACTTAGCCGGTCTCGACAAGCAATTTAACTTGGCTGATGTACTTCAGGTCGGAAAAGCACAAGCGAAAGGATAATCAACTATGAGCATGAATATTGCCTTGAGTGGCCTGGGTGCAGCTCAGAAAGATCTCAACACTACCAGTAATAATATCGCCAACGCCAACACCTATGGCTTCAAGGAATCAAGGGCTGAGTTCTCTGATGTGTATTCGAACTCGATTTTTTCTAACTCGAAGACCACGACTGGTGGCGGTGTTCAGACTGCGACGGTTTCTCAGCAGTTTCATGAAGGCTCCAGTATTTACACTAACAACCCACTGGATTTACGGGTATCGGGCACCGGTTTTTTTGCCGTAGCTCCGAATAAAGCTGAGCCAGCGAACAATAACCTGACTCGCAACGGTGCTTTTCACCTCAATAACAACAACGAGATTGTTAACGCAGAAAACAACTACTTGTTGGGTTACGAGGTAAACCAAGATACTAACTCTGTGGCATCGTATGAGCCGAAGCCGATGACCATTGATGATACTTTTGGTCAACCAAGTATGTCGAATAACGTGAATATTTCGATGAACTTACCAAGTGGTGAGGAAAAGCCCGCTGTTGCACCATTCGATTTCAACAATTCTGACACTTACAATAAGTCAACCTCTTCAACAATTTACGACTCATTGGGTAACCCGCTGAAAATGACAGCTTATTATTCGAAGAGAAACGATAATGTATGGGATGTCTTTTATACCGTTAGTGATAGTGGTGGTGAAAAAGAACTGAATATTGACTCAGGGGTCGATAATGGCACTGGCCACTTAGGCCACCGTTTACGTTTTGATGAAGGTGGGCAGTTAACATCGGGGAGCTCGCATACATCAACGTCTTTTCAGGCTGCGGGGCTACAACTTGGTGGTGCAGATGGTACCCAAACGTTGACGTTTAATTATGACGATCCTACTCAATACGCGGCACCATTTGAAATTCGTAAGCTGGAGGATGAGGACGGTGCTACCACCGGTTATCTGTCCAATGTCGATATAGACTCTGACGGTAATATTCAGGCGTCTTACTCGAACGGTAAAGATAAGGTGATTGGCCGTATTGCTATGGCCCGTGTTGCTAACGAGCAAGGTTTGGCCCAGCTAGGTGGTACTATGTGGAATGCTACCCAAGACTCTGGTGCTACTGTCTGGGGCGATGCCTCACAGGGCTCGTTTGGTTCAATCAAAAACGGTACCTTGGAGCAATCCAATATCGATATGACCCAGGAGCTGGTGGACTTGATCTCTGCCCAGCGTAATTTCCAGGCCAGCTCACGTGCCCTGGATGTGAACAACCAGCTACAGCAGAACATTTTGCAGATCCGCTAATCTCTTTCTGTAATAATCCCCAGCTGTAATAGCGCCGAGCCCATAACACTGGCTGTTATGGGCTTTGGTCAATTTATTGACACCTAAGCCACCAAATTGAAAGTCATGACTAATTGACTAAGCATGACCGCCAATGAAGCGGCAACGTTTTTCCCCTTCATGTTTGTCACTCTCCCTTTTTTGCTTTTATTCTTATTTAAATCAATGCCCTACCTGCTACCGATTTTGATGGTATGCTTTTTGCATTAATACTGCCTATCGATAGAGGGGATTGATAGATGGATCGCGCATTATTTCTAGCCATGAGTGGCGCCAAGCAAGACATGTACGGCATGCAGGTTGCGGCCAACAATTTGGCGAACGTGAATACCACCGGCTTTCGTGCTGATTTGCAGCAGGCGAGAAGTATGCAAGCGTATGGCGAAGGGTTGCCAAGTCGAGTATTTGCTATGACGGAACGTCCGGGCAACAACTTTGAGCAGGGAGCGGTAAAAATGACCGGTCGTGCAATGGACGTGGCCGTTGAAGGCAACGGTTGGCTGGCGGTTCAAGATGTGTCGGGACAAGAAGCATACACCCGTGCTGGCCATTTGAAGATTGATGAGATGGGTATGCTGCAAAACAGCAACGGCCAGCTTATTTTAGGTGACGCCGATGCACCGATCTTTGTCCCACTCCCTATCAACAAAATTGAAATCCAAAAAGACGGCACGGTCAGCATTTTGCCGCAGGGGGCACCACCGGAAGCCATGGTCGCTATCAATCGGATCAAATTGGTTAACCCCAACAACAGTGACTTGTACAAGGACGTCGATGGTTTGTTCAAGCCAACGACCCCGAACCCTCAGGGCTTGGAAGCCGATGCAAGCGTAACCTTGCTCAGTGGCGCATTGGAAGGCAGTAATGTGAATGCTGTGGGTGAAATGGTCAGCATGATTGACCTTCAGCGCCACTTTGAAATGCAAGTCAAATTGATGAAAACCGCAGAAGACATGGATAAATCGTCTTCATCTTTAATGCGAATCGGATAATAGCGAGGAGTTAACGAATGCATCCAGCTCTATGGGTTAGTAAGACTGGTCTTGATGCCCAGCAAACCAATATTTCAACGGTTTCCAATAACCTAGCTAACGCCTCGACAATAGGTTTTAAGAAAAGCCGCCCAGTTTTTGAAGATCTTTTTTACCAGAATATTAACCAGCCTGGCGGTCAGGCAACGCAAGATACTACCTTGCCATCAGGCTTGATGCTGGGTGCCGGCTCAAAAGTGGTCGCCACTCAGAAGGTCTTTACCCAAGGTAATACCCAAACCACCGACAATGCGCTCGATATGATGGTCGAGGGCGATGGCTTCTTCCAGGTTATGCTGCCTGACGGCAACATCGGCTATACCCGTAACGGCCAATTTACCGTGAGTAACGAAGGCCAGATTGTGACCTCTGGCGCGGGCTATGTTCTGGAGCCTGAAATTGTGGTGCCAGACAATGCGGTTGCCATTACAGTCGGCACCGACGGTGAAGTCTCTGCCCGTATTCGAGATCAGCAGGAAAATCAGGTGCTGGGCCAGATCAACCTGACCAACTTCATTAATCCAGGCGGTATGGAGCCGATTGGTCAGAACCTTTACCTACCGACAGGGGCAAGTGGCGACCCGCAAGAGGGGATCCCCGGCCTTGATGGTTTTGGCAGTGTTCGCCAGTCGATGCTGGAAACATCCAATGTGAATGTTACCGAAGAACTGGTCAATATGATCGAGGCACAACGGGTTTACGAGATGAACTCCAAGGTGATTTCTACCGTGGATCAGATGCTGAGCTACGTTAACCAGCAGCTATAACAGGGAGTAAGGTATGGGCAAATATTGGCTGGTTTTACTGGTTGCAATGCTATCGGGTTGTGCGCAGAACTTTGATACTGGCTCTGATCTTGATAGTGCGGTCAGTGAGGTTGATGCGGTTGAGGGCACGACTGAGCAAAGTGATGGCATTATAGGTTTGGTCAGGCAGCGGGAAGACGCGGTACAGGGCGATCCTAACTGGTCTTCTGTTCGTCCGCCAGAGAAGCCGGAGCACTATGCCACTTCTACCGGTTCACTATTTAATACCACCAGCGCCATGGGGCTTTACAACGATTCACGTCCGACTGGGCTCGGTGATATTGTCACCGTATTGCTTGAGGAGAAGACTCAGGCAAGAAAGAGTGCCAGTTCAGATTTGGGCAAATCGACAGATATGAGCATGGAACCGATCATGCTTGGTGGACGTCCGGTGAATATTGGTAACTATGATTTGTCCTATGCCCTTACCAACGATAATTCATTCTCAGGCAGCCTTTCTTCGGATCAAAGCAACAGCTTTTCCGGTTCTATTTCGGTTGAGGTGATTGAAGTGTTACCTAATGGTAACTTGCTGGTGCGAGGAGAAAAGTGGCTGACACTGAACAGCGGTGACGAATATATCCGGGTGAGTGGCACTATTCGCCCAGATGATATCGATTCGGACAACGCTATTCCCTCAACCCGTATCTCCAATGCGCGGATTCAGTACTCGGCGACGGGCGATCGTCAGGATACCCAAGACCCAAGCTGGTTTGGCCGATTCTTCAATGCAGCGATGTAATACATGAAAAAGTTAATCCCAACCCTGTTATTTAGTCTAATACTGACACTTGTCTTGCCTGTGGTTGCACCGCAAGCTCATGCTGCCCGCATTAAAGATGTCGCTGGCGTTGCCGGAGTCAGGGATAACCAATTAGTTGGTTATGGCTTGGTAGTCGGTCTGCCAGGAACCGGTGAGTCATCTTCAGCGTATTATACCGAGCAGAGCTTCCGTGCCATGCTGAATAACTTTGGGATTAATATCCCCGAAGGTGAGCGGTTCCGCACCCGAAATGTCGCGGCGGTGGCCGTCCATGCCACGTTGCCACCTTTTTCCAAGCAAGGTCAACAAATTGATATCACCGTCTCGTCGGTCGGCTCAGCCAAGAGTTTGCGCGGCGGTACGCTCCTGCAAACTTTCCTGAAAGGCTTAGACGGCAATATTTATGCGGTCGCGCAAGGTAGCCTCGTGGTCGGTGGCTTTACCGCCGATGGTGCTGACGGATCGCGAATTGTCAGCAATACCCCAACCGTGGGGACGATCCCTTCTGGCGCGATTGTCGAACAAGAAGTGCCAAACCCGTTTGGCCGTGGTGACTTTCTGACGTTTAACCTCTTCGAGCCGGACTTCTCCACCGCGCAGAACATGGTAGATGCGATTAATAATTTCCTTGGTCCTGATGTGGCTTCGGCCATGGATGCGGCGTCGGTGCGGGTGCGTGCCCCGCGTGATGTTAGCCAGCGTGTGGCTTTCCTTTCAACCATTGAAAATGTGGAATTTGAAACCGCGGATTCAGGGGCGCAGATTATCGTAAATTCGCGCACTGGAACCATTGTTATCGGCCAGCATGTTCGGTTGAAACCAGCCGCCATTACCCATGGCGGGATGACCGTATCCATCAAAGAAAACCTGTCGGCTAGCCAGCCGAATGCCTTTGCCGGTGGCCAAACCATGGTGGTACCCGATAGCGAAATCACCGTTACCGAAGAAGATTCGCGGATGTTCTTGTTTGAACCGGGTGTGAGTCTTGATGATTTGGTTCGTGCCGTGAATCAGGTAGGGGCTGCGCCGTCAGATCTGATGGCAATTTTACAAGCATTGAAACAAGCTGGTGCCATTGAAGGCCAGCTGATCATCATTTAAAGGGAGAGCAAGGTGAAAAGCCCGACCGACACCAGTTTTGTTCTTGATATATCAAGCCTTGATCGCTTGCGAGCCGGGGTGAAAACTGGCAAAGAAGGTGAGAAGGCGAGTCTGCAGGCCGCTGCCGAGCAGTTTGAAGCCATCTTCACCCAGATGATGTTCAAATCGATGCGAGAAGCAAACTCCGCTTTTGAGTCGGACTTGATGAGTAGCCGCAACGCCAAATTCTTTGAACAGATGCATGATGAGCAGATGGCCAGTGAGTTGAGCCGCAGCAATTCACTGGGTCTTGCCGATATGATTGTTCAGCAGCTTGGTGCCCACCAAGATGAGAGCGCGGTGAAGCAAAGTGATGGTACGCTAAATAAAGAACAGCCGTTTGTTGAGCTAGACAAAGGCGGCAAGACCCTGCCCTTTGAGCGGCAAGATAATCGTACCGAGATGAATAACCAAAGCATTTCACCTGTAATCCATAAAAATACCTTATCTGAATCATCCATGAGCGAAGAAGAGATTACTCAGATAGCCAATAAAGCGATTGCCCAGCGTAATATGGCGAATAGTGCTCCTGTCTCTGCTATGCAAGCAGAAGGAGCACCAATGCCAGAAAGCTTTGATTCTCCGCAAGCCTTTGTTTCACATATGGCCCCCTATGCTCGTCGGACCGCTAATGTGTTGGGGGTCGATCCTGCGGTATTGATAGCCCAAGCCGCTCTTGAAACAGGGTGGGGCAAGAAAGTGATCAGTAATGCCGCTGGTAACAGCAATAACCTGTTTAACATTAAGGCTGATCCAAGCTGGAAAGGGGATAAAATGGCGACGCAAACCTTGGAGTATCATCAAGGTATTGCCGTGCAAGAACGTGCAGCATTTCGTTCTTATGACTCTTTCGATGAAAGCTTTAATGATTATGCGCAGTTCTTAAAGCGGAACCCAAGGTATTCGGTTGCGCTAGAAAATACGCAAGATCCGAAAGCGTTTATTAATGAGATCCACAAAGCCGGTTATGCGACCGATCCTAGATACAGCGATAAAGTGATGCGGGTATTTGATCAGGTCAGTGACTTGATGGATAAAGAGCAGCAATAAAAGATAAAATTTAAACAAACACATCTACAATTGATGAAATGATATTCAGTGTGTCCTCACTTTCAGACAGGGCAGATTTAATTTCATTCGTCTGTACTTTTTCTTGGTTGCCCTCCCGAATATTATCTAACACCACAGGTGCAATAATCTCTTTGATAGCATAGCCGAGTAATGTTGCAAGGCCAATGTTCATAATCACCACCAATGGTTTTTTACTGATTAGATAAAGTAATTATATAGACAAGTTATACTGATTATCTAGTGTAAATTAGTGTAAATCGAAATAAATTGTAAATGTTAGGTCGGGTTAACGGTGGTGTTGTGTTGTTAACTTGTATCTTTGTCGGTGATTTAGCCATGATTCCCCGTTGATTATTGATGGGGGCAACAATTATTTTATCTTTTATAGTAAATTCAATGTTTTATTTTTGTTGGTGAGGGGCGTATATGGCTATGTATCACGTTTGTCAAAATAATGGCTATTTTTTGTCAGTTGATATTCACAAAGAATAATATCAACAGTTGACTTTTTAATTTATTATTCAGTCCTCTAATTTAGTTAATGATTTTAATCTTAAATTAAATATAAGGTATGGGGTACTGAAAAGAGTTTAGGCTGTTTCTTAGTACCAATAACCTCAAAATATGTCTCTTTAGTTGGCGTCAAAAATACCGCTGGAAGCTAATATATTACGGTTATTTTCAATCTAGCCAATGCTGCTTGATTAACTTCCTGTAATTTCGCTATTCAATTCATTGACTTTAAGTACGTTGGCCTGATTTTTGCATTTGTTTTTATTGTTTGGGCGATTGGTGTGATTGCCGCTGGAGTTGGCTGGAGATAAAGGTATGGCGCTAGATTTATTGAATATAGGCATGAGTGGGCTGAGAACGACTCAGAAGCAGCTTAATGTTACCAGCCATAATATCAGTAACGTCAACACGCCGGGATACAGTCGCCAGAGCGCTGAGCAAAAAGCAGATGATGCGCATTGGATAGGCGGTAGTCAGTATGGCACTGGCGCTTATATTGATAACGTCCGCCGCGCTTATGATCAGTTTGCATCGCGTGAACTAACTCAGTCAACCACTCAGCTTCATAATGCTAATGAAAGTCATGCCCAACTTGCGGTGATGGATGAATTCATCTCCAACAATGCCAGCAAAACCATTACTAGTATGAACGATTACTATGATTCGGTAAAAAGCTTGGCGGATCACCCCAATGACTTGGGTTCAAGAAAAGCGGTACTGGAAAATGCCTCGCTTGTCAGTCAAACCGTCAACAGTACCTACGATACGCTTTCTAGTATGCAGCGTGATGTGAATGATCAATTAGTGGCAACGGTTGACCGAGTGAATTCCCTAGGGCAAGAAATTGCCACCTTGAACAAGCGGATCCAGGAAAACCCTGCCGGCGAAAAAAATGACTTGTTCGATAAACAGCAAAGCTTAATCAATGAATTGGCCCAGTACACGAAAGTGACGGCTTTAAAGGGGAAGGATAACCTTGCCAATACCGTTATTATCGGTGATGGCCAAACCTTGGTTTCGGGAACCGAATCGTCTCGCCTAACAGTGATCCCCGGTGAGCCAGATCCACTGCAGACCCGAATCGCGGTGGATGATGGCCACAATGCAACCCCTCTTAATGCTGAAAATATGGGTGGCATTTTAGGTGCGATGATTGGCTTTCGCACTGACGTAGTGGAACGGAGCATCGATGAAGTGGGCCGTATGGCAATAGGGTTTGCAGGACAGGTTAATACCATTCAGCGTCAAGGCTTGGATTTAAACGGAGATACAGGTAAAGAACTGTATGCCGATGTTAATGACCCTAGAGCCATGGCTCAGCGAGTACTTAAGCCTCTAGGTAGCGCAGCAGATTTGGCCGTAGGGATTGAGGATGTGTCAAAGCTTCAACTTGGCGACTATAAATTGCAGGCGACCGATAACGGTGGCAGCTACCGATATCAGGTGTTTAATAGCCAGGGAGAAGAAGTATTCAGCGAAAACATTGATGCGGCTGACCCGCAGGTTATTCGGGTCGATGGGATGAAGATTGATGTCAGCCAGCCTCCTGCTGATGATGAAGTCATCACCCTGAGGCCTGTTAGGCTTGGTGGTGCGCAAATGGCGATGAGTGCAACGGAGCCAGCAGATATTGCTGCCCAGCGTATCGTTTCTCCCGCGGCGGAAAATATGGGGAACGGCCAGCTTGAGGCACTCGATACAGCACAAGTGTTCGGGCAATATGACGTGGTGATTAATGAAAATGGTAACCGCTTATCTGTCTACGATAATGAGGGTAAAAAAATAGATTTGGTTGAGGTTGATGTAAACGGTAACCCTACAACAACCAAGAATATTAAATACCCGATACATGACAATGTCATTCGGTTTGCTGACACCTCAATGGTGCCAGACCCTAATGGTTTTGAAACCTTGACGTTGACAGGGCAGGCACAGGGTAACGATCGTTTTACTGTCCACCTGAATGCAGATAAAGCCGAAGGTGACAATAGCAACTTGATGGCCATGCAGCACTTGCAGACGAACAAATCAATGAATAATGGTCGCTCTAGTGTCATTGACTTGTTTCAGAACCTCACAACCGACGTGGGTATCCAGAAGATGAACGCTGAAAAATTCGGCCAAATCAGCCAGCTTGATTTTGATGCGGCAACAGAACGAGTGTCGAGTGTCTCTGGAGTGAACTTGGACGAGGAAGCGGCCAACTTAATGAAGTTCCAGCAGGCTTATATGGCCTCATCGCGGATTATGAGCGTGGCCCGTGAAACCTTCGATACGCTGATGCGTGCGGTGTAAAGCGAGGAGCAATTATGATTAATCGTGTATCGACATTCTCTCAGTACCAAAATTTGACCTCTAACCTGATGCGCAAGCAAGGGGCAGTGAATAACACCAATGAGCAACTGGCTACCGGTAAGCGGATCAAGACCGCCGGAGATGATCCGATTGCTTCTGTTTCGACCCAAAACTACAAGCAACAATTGGTGCAAATAGAACAGTTTCAAAAGTCGATCACATTGGCCAATAACCGTTTAGGGACGCTCGAAACTTCACTGAAAAATGTCGAATCCCATATCGATAGCTCTAAGCAAAAAATGATTGGTATGATTAATGGTGCAATGGCGGGTGATGATAAAACGGCATTTAAAAATGAGTTGGAAAGCCTTTACGAAGGATTGCTGAATCTAGCTAATACCCAAGATGAAGGTGGTAACTATGTGTTCGCTGGCCATCAGGTGCGGACCCAACCGTTTGTCGAAAATGCCAATGGTGATGTGCAATATCAGGGGGACAGCGGGTTTCGCCAAGCGCGTATTGATACCTCGGTACATGTAGATACCAGCCAGCCTGGCAATCTGGTTTTTATGGGCATTGATAACCCATTTGGTGACTACCGACCAGATTATGCAGGGCTTCAAGCTGAATCAGGGTTGTCATTACTTTCTGCTACCAACCAGGATCTCAATGACCCAACCACATACAGCGTGACGTTTGTCGATGATGGTCAGGGTGGCTTGAACTACGAGCTATACGGGAATAACCAGCTACTTGATACTCAAGGCTACGATCCTGCCAAGGGGATTCAGTACACAGACCCGAATCCAGAAAGCCAAATCCATCTTGATTTTCAGTTTAAGGGGGATATCAAAGCTGATGATAGTATCACCTTGGATAAGGCTCCGACGATTGACTTGTTCCAGACAATGAATGATGCCATTAAATATTCTGAGTATCCGACGTCTTCACCTGAAGCGAGGGCGAGCCTGCAGCGTTCAATAGAAGAGCTTAATGGCAGTTATGTCCATATGAACCAGCGACGTGCAGAAGTCGGTACCGAGTTGAAAACCCTCGAAACGTACGAATCTCAACATAAAGATTTTGAACTGAGTCTCAACAAAGCCAAAGGCAGCCTGGAAGACTTAGATTACAGCAAAGCCATTATTGAGTTGAACGAAGACATGCTGGCTCTTCAGGCCTCCCAAGCGGCATTCAATCAAACCAAGCAGCTTAGCCTGTTCAACTACATGTAATACCCAGCCAACTAAGATAGAGCGGCAGTGCTTTGCCGCTTTTTCATTAAACGTCACTTTTATTGCTAATGTGGCAAATTTATCCTTGTAGCTCTTAGTCCATAATGGAAACTTTTGCATCGTCCATCGTCCATCGTCCATCGTCCATCGTCCATCGTCCATCGTCCATCGTCCATCGTCCATCGTCCATCGTCCATCGCCAGCAAAAACTTTTTTTAAAAAAATCCTAAAGGTATTTTCACCCGTGCCGTTAACAGAAGTACTTAAAGAAAAATAGATATTTACCCCCCGCTAATAGGCTGGGTTGTAACTCAACAAGGAGCGATATATGTCTGTTACCGTAAATTCAAACGTTTCAGCGATGACGGCCCAGCGTCACCTAGGTTCAGCCACAAATAACGTAAGCAGCAGCATGGAGCGTTTGTCTTCTGGCTTGCGTATCAACAGTGCAGCTGACGATGCGGCGGGTCTGCAAATCTCTAACCGTCTAACCAGCCAGAGCAATGGCTTGAGCGTAGCCATGCGTAACGCCAACGACGGTATCTCGATTGCCCAAACCGCTGAAGGTGCGATGCAGGAATCGACTAATATCATGCAGCGTATGCGTGACTTGTCTTTGCAGGCGTCAAATGGTTCTAACTCAGCCGAAGACCGTGAAGCATTGAATAAAGAAATCGGAGCATTGCAAGACGAGCTAACCCGTATCTCAGACACGACCACTTTTGGTGGCCAGAACTTGCTAGACGGCTCTTATGGTACTCAGGACTTCCAGGTCGGTGCCAATGCCAATGAAACTATTTCTCTAACGCTTGGTGACATGTCTGCCAGTGCGCTAGGTGCAACATCTGCAAATTCAGGTGTTAGCGACTTAGGTGACCATGCTGCTGCAACCTTTGGTGGTGCTGCTACAGCGGGGTCAAAAAATCAGGTGTTAAGTGCAAATGAAACACTGACTGTTAATGTCGGTTCGGGCTCTAGTGATGTAACTATTGCAGAAGATTCGACAGCAACAGAAGCAGCTCGTGCAATTAATAATGCCAAAACAGGTGTTACTGCAGACACAGCAGTGAATGCGCAGCTAAGTGCTGTAGCTAACTTTGAAGGAACAATTGCAGTCGGTGATACAGAAGTTGAAGTGCTTGCCTCAGATGATGCTGATGCGATTGCCAAAAAGTTAAATGACGCTGGTATTACTGCCGATTCAGATGGTTCAGAAGTTAGTTTGAATGCTACAGGTGTTGATGGTGTTGTTGTGACTGCTGCAGCTGGTAATGCGGGTGCGATTACTGTTGATAGCACTGAAAGTGATGGCGCAATAGTTGTTGATGATGGGACTAATGGTGGACCAGATGCACAAGTTACAGCCTCTTTGACTTTCTCGTCAGATAAAAGCTTTAGTGTTGAGTCATCAAGTACGGAGCTAATTGGTGATACTGATGGATTTGGTGCAACAGCTTCATTCAACTCAGTAGATTCAATTGACATCACATCGGCTGCTGGCGCACAAGCTGCTGTTGACATTATCGATGGTGCGATTGCCCAGATTGACAACCAGCGTGCAGAATTGGGTGCGGTACAGAACCGTTTTGACCACACGCTAAACAACCTAGCAAACATCAACGAAAACGTAAATGCATCGAACAGCCGTATCAAGGATGTTGACTTTGCGACGGAAACGGTTGATTTGACCAAGAACCAAATCCTACAACAGGCATCAACCTCGATTCTTGCGCAAGCAAAAATGAATCCACAGGCGGCATTGAGCCTACTGTAAGTTAGTAAAAATAAAGCATGGCTTTCGGGCCATGCTTCTATCAGGAGGACGTGATGGCAGTAAATAATGACAGCGCATCATGGTTACCTGTTACCCAACCCAACTCTCGCCTTGAGCAGGAAAAACCTGCGACACCAGCACTTAATGCGCAATATCAACTGAGCGCGATAGATCACCCTCAAAACACTCGTTCTGTGGACAAACCCAAAGAAGTGCAACCGAGCCAAGAATCAGAAGAGCTAATGTCATACCCTTCTGAGCATCAGTTGGAGCAGTTAGAAGCATTGTCTCAGCGGTTAAACCGAGAGTTGAAGTTCGAGCTGGATGAAGAAAGTGGGGAGCAGGTCGTGTATATCTTCAGCAAGCAAACCGGTGAGCTGATCAGGCAGATCCCTGCCCAGGAGTTGCTTGAGCTTAATACCAAGTTGGCGCAACACCCGCTGACATCGCTGAGTGAAAAAATATAATTTTGGCTTGAATTTTGCATTTAATTTGCAATAAACATTCGTCTATATTGAATTTACACTGTCTGGGGAGTGGGCATGGCAGGATTGGCAGTCGGTGGTTTGGGCTCGGGCCTTGATGTTACCGGTATGACACAGCAGTTGGTTGCGGCTGAGCGGATGCCCAAAGAGCAGCGCATCCAGTCAGAGATGTCAAAGGTTGAGGTTAGCTTAAGCGCCTATGGTCAGGTGAAGGCTAGTGCCAGCGCAGTACATGACTTGGTCGAGAAGTACGAAAAAGAAGAATCCTTCCACAGTAAAAGTGCTACTTCTTCAGATAACAGCTATGTCGATGTATCAGTTGAAAGCCATGCACAAAATGGCAGCTATTCGGTAGAAGTTAAGCAATTGGCCCAAAGTCACAAAGTTGCCAGTGCAGACAGTTTTGATGCTGATCCGGATATTAGCTTAGGCTCAGGCGATATTGTTATCGCGATCGGTGATGATAGCTTTACCCTATCCGTTGATCCAGACAAAAGCAGTTTGAAAGATGTGGTAGAGGCGATCAATAAATCGAACGATAACCCAGGTGTTACTGCCACCATCATTACTGATGATGATGGAGCCAAGATTGTATTCTCTAGCACTCAAACAGGTGAGAGCAATAAAATCAGCATTGATGCTTCAGCGGCCACCGGTGAGTTAGTCAAATTGAGCTATGACCCTGATGATCCTGCAAGTACGCCAGAAATGTTGGAAATGCAAGAAGCACAAGATGCGCAAATTATCATCGACGGCTTCTCCACCATTACAAGTGATACCAATAAATTTGAAGATGCCATTGATGGGGTCACGTTTGATGTCAGCCAGATCACAGGCACGTTAGCGACGGGGGATGAGACCGACGATATTGATGTAAAGAACGTTCGTATTGAAATCTCAAATGATACCTCCAAACCTAAGAATGCGGTTACCGAGTTTACTGATACCTACAATGAGCTGGTTGAACTCGTTAGCTCTCAGTCTAAATATGATCTTGAAACGGAATCTGCAGGTCCGTTAGTCGGAGATAGCCTTTCTCGCTCACTGTTGAGTCAGATGCGTAATGTGATGAATGAAGGTGTCACCGTCAATGGTCAAGAATACTTTCTATCCGACTTCGGTGTCGGGATGGATCGCTACGGTAAATTGGAAGTGGATACTGAAGAGCTCGACGACATGCTTGACGAGAACTTCCAAGCCTTTGCTGCCTTTTTCAATGGTGACGATGAAAACGGTTTTTTATATAAAGTTGATGATCTGCTGGACGGCTTTGTCGGTAATGATGGTTCGATAACGTCAAAAGAAGACAGCTTGAAAGAGCAAAGAACTCGGTTGAATGATGATCTTGCAACGCTGGATGAGCGAATGCAAGCTTTCGAAGATCGGACTTATAAACAGCTAACCGCGATGGATTCGGCAATATATAAAATGAATAATGAACTCAATACAATGATGAGCCTATTGTACTAGGGATACCCATGCAAGAGTTAGCAAATTTAGAACGACATATAAAGGCCTTGCTAGAACTTGAGGATTACCCAGATGATTTTCCCGAGCAGCTTGAGCAACTCGTCGCGGCAAGGCATGAACGCGTTAAATTAATCCTGGCTGATCAAGAACGCCTCAGCCGGGAAACCTTTGAGGACGTCCAGCAACGTACTCGCGATTTGAAAGCACTACTAGAACAAAATAAAGCCCGTATCAGGCAGAAACTCCTGACCGCCAAGCAAGGCAAAAAATCAGTCTCTGTCTATAAAATGTATCAAAAATAAATAGGAAATAACTATGCGTGGTTCGCTTCAGGCATATAAACAAGTCTCCGTTAACTCTCAGTTGGCCAGCGCATCGCCACACCGTGTAGTACTAATGTTACTATCAGGTGCGATTGAGCGTTTGGTTCAAGCCAAAGCGGCGATGGAGCAGGGGAATACGTCAGTGAAAGGTGAGCGAGTGTCTAAGGCACTGGCGATTATCGGCACATTGCGTGACAGCCTGTCGATGGAAGATGGCGGCGATATCGCAACCAACCTTGATAGCTTGTACGACTTCATGATGCGCCATGTGATTGAGGGCAACTCGAACAACCAGCCGGAAAAGTTCACCGAAGTGGTCGATTTACTACGTGAAATTAAGTCGGCGTGGGAGCAAATCCCTGCTGAATTTCACCACTTAGCAGAAGAATCATAACAGCCTGCCAATACGGTTGTGAGGTTTTTCTCGATTCTCTCCAGTATAAAATCTACTCGATAGCTATCTCAGCTTATTTTTCACTGGGATAGCTTCACAGCTTTTGCTCACCGTTGGTTGCCTTCTTCTGTACTTTAATTACAATGGTCGGATAAGATTTGAAGTGGTTTCTCGTCGCATTAGGCAGTGTTTTTCATAGTTTTGAATATGAAAGTCGATAATGTTAGTACGAAATAACTCTTAAGTAGGCAGGCAAACTCTTTTCTATGCAAGTTCATACCCTCGTTATTGATGATGACCAACAGCATCGCCATGATTTAAGCGTGATCCTTTCCTTTATTGGTGAGCAGTATGAGGCATATTCGTCTCTAGAGGTTAACAGTACGCACGGTGAAAAAGAGTGGGGGGCATGTTTACTAGGCAAGGTCAGTTCCAGTCAGTCATTGAGCACGCTGCTTAATTTTTTGCGCACCCATAACCACATTCCAGTGATCTCCATGAGCGATCATGAAAGTGAACTGGCATCTTTACCCAATTATATCGGCAACCTCGACAAGCCATTGCACTATGGCCAATTGATGGATGCCTTCCGCCATTGCAAAGAGTTTTTGGGCAAGCAAACTTTCCAATTACCCTCTCTGGGCCGCAAGAATACTTTGTTCCGTAGTATGGTTGGGCGCAGCGAAGCCATTAGCCAGATCCGCCATTTGATGGAGCAAGTCGCTTCAACAGATGCCAGCGTATTGATTTTCGGCGAGTCAGGCACGGGTAAAGAGGTTGTCGCGCGTAATATCCATTACCACTCGACGCGAGGCAAAGGGCCATTTGTGCCGGTTAACTGTGGAGCTATCCCACCCGATCTGCTGGAGAGCGAACTTTTCGGTCATGAAAAAGGGGCTTTTACCGGTGCAGTTTCTACGCGTAAGGGCCGCTTTGAGCTGGCCGAAGGTGGTACCTTGTTCTTGGATGAAATTGGCGACATGCCAATGTCCATGCAGGTGAAGCTGCTGCGTGTATTGCAGGAGCGCTGCTTTGAGCGTGTGGGTGGTAGTGAAACGATAAAAGCGGATGTGCGTATTGTTGCGGCAACGCATCGTGATCTCGAATCAATGATTGCCGATGAAAAATTCCGTGAAGATCTGTATTACCGCTTGAACGTCTTCCCAATTGAGATGCCGGCCCTTCGCGAGCGAATGGAAGATATTCCTTTACTGCTGCAAGAGCTATTGGCTCGGATGGAAGCCCAAGGTGCTAAGCCTATCCACTTTACTCCTCGCGCTGTCACCTCTTTGATGGAGCATGATTGGCCAGGCAATATTCGTGAGTTGGCTAACTTGGTTGAGCGTTTGATCATTCTTTATCCGGGCGAAATGGTAGACATCAGTCACTTGCCGATGAAGTATCGCTACAGCCAGTTCCCAGAGTTCCAGCCGGAAGAAAACTTCCTGTCGGTAGACGATCATGAAAGGCTGGCATTGGCTGATATGTTTAGCAGCCATAGTTCGGAGCTGGATGATGCTCAGGGTCACAGTGATTTACCGCCGGAAGGGGTGAACTTGAAGGAAATGCTGGCAGAGCTAGAAATTGACATGATCAGCCAAGCTCTGGAAGCGCAGGGCGGGGTTGTTGCCCGGGCAGCTGACATGCTGGGAATGCGCCGCACCACCTTGGTTGAAAAAATGCGCAAATATGGCTTAAGTCGCTAGTCAAAATACCATCATTCCTAAGGCGCCAAATTATTGGCGTCTTTTTTATCTTCCCCTATGGATAACGTGCTGATAATCAAGATATAATTATGGCACTATTCATGCATGCTTCTTGTTCTTGGCATTTTATAATGGCATTTTTTGACAGCGTAGTGCTGGACGTTCCACGCCGAGCTCGTAGCTCATTTCTTTCTTTACGCGTCGCGATGTGCCCATTTTCGTTTTATTAGGTTTTCCATGGATGATAATCAGCCAGCCCTGAGTACCCCGCTTACTTCAAGTTCCGCTTTGGGGACATTGTCACAGCAAGTTAGCCGCTATCAGCAGGTGCTGGAAGTGATGCCATCTGGGGTGATTTTTTTGGATCCGGGCGGTATTGTCCACGAGGCCAACCCCGAAGCAATTCGTTTGCTTGGCGAGCCGCTACTGGACCAGCGCTGGGTCGATGTTATCCATCGGGCTTTCTCTCCCCGTGACGATGACGGCCATGAGATCTCATTGAAAAACGGCCGTAGGGTGAAACTGGCTATCTCGGCATCGAACAGCGGCCAGCTGATTTTCATCACCGACATGACAGAAACTCGCCTGTTGCAGTCAAGGGTCAGTGAAATGCAGCGTCTGTCATCACTTGGCAAAATGGTGGCGTCATTAGCACACCAAGTAAGGACGCCGTTATCCAGTGCGATGTTATATGCCTCTAATTTGGCCGCACCGAATTTGACGGCGCCAATGCGAGAGCGTTTTCAGGGCAAGCTTGTCGATCGCTTGCATGACTTGGAAAAGCAAGTAAATGACATGTTGTTGTTTGCCAAAGGTGGCGACAACAAAGTGGTGGAGTGCTTTAGCCTTGAAACCCTGCTCAATGAACTGGATAGCATGGTCGAAGCACAGGTGCTGGGCAACCACGTTGATTTCAGTATTGATTGTGACGACGAATCTTTGCAGCTATTGGGCAACGCCAATGCATTGGCGAGTGCGGTCAGCAACTTGATCACCAATGCCATCCAAATGGCGGGCAAGCAGTGCCGGGTCGCGGTGAAGGTTGTCGAGCAAAGTGGTTGGATCCATTTGGCGGTATTGGATAACGGACCGGGCATCGCCCCTGAGATGCAACAGAAAATCTTGGAGCCTTTTTACACCACGCGCCAACAGGGAACCGGACTTGGATTGGCGGTAGTGCAAATGGTCGCCAGTGCCCACAAGGGAAGGTTAACCGTAGAATCTGAGCTCGGAAAAGGGGCTTGCTTTACCTTATCATTGCCGCAAGCTGAGGCCGCTCAAGAAGAGCACAATGAACAACAATTGGATCCGACAGGAGTAACACTATGAACCCAAACCGTGTTTTGGTTGTCGAGGATGACGAGGGGTTACGCGAAGCCTTGGTTGATACACTGGCATTGGCCGGTTACCACTCGCTGGAGGCTGATAGCGCCGAACAGGCCCTGTTGACGCTCAAAGCCAATACGGTCGATATCGTCGTGTCGGATGTTCAAATGGCCGGAATGGATGGCCTGGGTTTGCTACGCAGTATCAAGCAGCACTGGCCTAAGTTGCCGGTTTTGCTGATGACTGCATATGCCAATATCGAAGATGCCGTCTCGGCGATGAAAGACGGCGCGATTGACTATATGGCCAAGCCATTTGCCCCTGAAGTGTTGCTCAATATGGTCAGTCGCTATGCGCCGGTGAAAAGTGAAAACGGCCATACCGTTGCCGCTGACGAAAAGTCATTGAAACTACTGGCATTGGCTGAGAAAGTTGCCAAGACGGATGCGAGTGTGATGGTGCTGGGCCCCAGTGGTTCGGGAAAAGAAGTGATGTCGCGCTATATCCATCAGCACTCGAACCGCAGTGACGGTCCTTTTGTGGCGATTAATTGCGCCGCCATTCCAGACAATATGCTTGAAGCGACCCTGTTTGGTTATGAAAAAGGGGCGTTTACCGGTGCCATTCAAGCGTGTCCAGGCAAGTTCGAGCAAGCTCAGGGCGGGACAATTCTGCTTGATGAAATCAGTGAAATGGACTTGAACTTGCAGGCCAAACTGCTAAGGGTATTGCAGGAGCGTGAGGTTGAACGCCTGGGTGGCCGTAAGAGTATCAAGTTGGATGTCCGCGTTCTGGCAACCAGCAACCGTGATTTGAAAGAGTATGTTGCGCAAGGTCATTTCCGTGAGGACTTGTATTACCGTCTCAATGTGTTTCCGCTGCTGTGGCCGGCACTGTCCGAACGGCCGGGGGATATTGAGCCGTTGGCGAAATATTTGATGGCGCGCCACTGTAGCAAACAGGGGCAGCCGATCCCTGATTTTTCACCCGCGGCAATGGGTAAACTCAAGCAGTACTCCTGGCCGGGCAATGTTCGGGAGCTCGACAATGTGATTCAACGGGCGTTGATCTTGCGTCATGGTCAATCGGTGGTGGAGTCTGATATTTTGCTCGAAGGGCTGGACTGGCTGCAGGCCGATGGCTTACAGACGTTGATTGAACCCATGGCGAGCACGCACTTTGGTGATGAGGCAACCGGTGTGTCACATGCGGTGCCGAATGTGGCAACGGAGCAACAGGCTGCTGAATCAGCAAAAATGGCAACACCAGCGGATGGGTTAGGAAATGAGCTGCGGGAACAAGAGTTTTCGATTATTCTAGACACCATTCGTGCCTGCGATGGACGGCGCAAGGATGTTGCGGAAAAATTAGGGATCAGTCCAAGAACGCTGCGCTATAAATTGGCAAAAATGCGTGATGCTGGAATAGATATCCCAGTTTGAATACCGTAATGATGGACGAATTCCTTCATACTTAACGTGATAATATTTATAAAATTATTCGGCGACAACATTTTGACGGGTAGGAGAGAGTAATGAAAGTAAATGGACTTCAGGCCGAAATGCAGGCCATGCAACTGGAAGCAACCAACGCATCCCGCCCGGCAACCGGTCAACAGGTCAGCGCTGATTTCGGGGCCATGCTGGGCGATGCCATCAAAGGCGTTAACCAGGTGCAGTCACAATCCAATGATTTAGCAACACGTTTCGACCAAGGCGACCGCAGTGTTTCCCTGTCTGATGTCATGATTGCGCGTAACAAATCCAGCGTTGCTTTCGAAGCGACGGTACAGGTACGTAATAAAATGGTCGAAGCGTACAAAGAACTCATGAATATGCCGGTCTAATTTAGGAATATAGTGCGTGTCGGAACCATCAACTAACAACGAGCTCGCGGTAGCTGGCAATTCACCATCGACAGCGATGATGGCGGACAGCGATTCAATGCTTCAGAACCCAGATGCTGAAGAAAGGGGGGCCTCACGTGTTGATAGCATGCTGGGGAACCTAGATGTGCTGCGCCAGGTCGTTCTGGTTCTGTCGGTCGCTATTTGTGTCGCTTTGATCGTCCTTGTCGTTTCCTGGATAAAAGAGCCGGAAATGCGGCCGATGGGAACCTATGAAACGGCAGAGCTGATCCCGATCCTTGATCACTTCGATCAGAAAAAAATCAACTATACCCTTGATGGCAACACCATCCGCGTCCCTGCGGACGACTTTTCTGCGATTAAGTTGGAATTGACCCGGGCGGGCTTGAACCAAGCAACGGCCATGGGCGATGACATCCTGTTGCAGGACATGGGTTTTGGTGTGTCACAACGCCTTGAGCAAGAGCGTTTGAAGCTCAGCCGAGAGCGCCAACTGGCGCGGGCAATTGAACAAATTCGTCAGGTTCGTCAGGCTCAGGTGTTGCTTGCGATGCCAAAGCAAAGTGTATTTGTTCGTCATAACCAGGAAGCGTCAGCCACGGTATTTCTGACCTTGTCTACTGGTGGCAGCTTAGGTCAGCAGGAAGTTGATTCGATTGTCGATATGGTTGCCACGGCTGTACCTGGACTCAAACCGACCCGTGTGACGGTTACCGATCAGCACGGCCGACTGCTCAGTTCAGGCACGGCCGATCCGCAGGCAACGGCTCGCCGCAAAGAATATGAATTGGAGCGCAAGCAAGAGCAGGCGCTGCGCGAGAAAATCGATGCGATTTTGATCCCGGTATTGGGGCTTGGCAACTATACCGCCCAGGTTGATGTGTCGATGGACTTCAGCGCGGTGGAAGAAACCCGCAAGCAATATGATCCGGCGTCTCAGTCAACCCGCAGTGAATATACATTAGAAGACATCAACAACGGCAACATAGTCGCGGGTATTCCTGGCGCCTTGAGTAACCAACCACCGGTAGACAGTGCGATTCCGCAGGAAGTGGCTGAACTACAGTCGGGCGGCCGTACCGGGAATAACTCTGTTCACCGAGAAGCGACCCGAAATTATGAGCTGGATACCACAATCAGGCACCGCCGGGCACAAACCGGTACGGTTGATCGCCAGACAGTGTCCGTTGCGATCGATTACAAACAGGTACTAAACCCAGAAACCGGAGAGCTAACCCGAGTTGCACTGAGTGAGGCGGAACTGGCAAAAATCTCCCGCTTGCTCAAAGGTGGTGTCGGTTTCTCTGAAATGCGTGGTGACATGCTGGAAGTGATTTCAGTGCCGTTTGCCGTACCTGAAGAGCAAATGGTGGCGGACCTGCCGATTTGGGATCATCCGAATTTCAACACCTGGGTTCGTTGGCTTGCCGCCGCTCTGGTGATTATTGTGATCATGGTAGTGATGGTACGCCCAGCGATGCGCAAGCTGCTGTATCCAAATCAATCGGCTGATGGTACACCATTGGATGAAAATGGTTTGCCTATGCCGCCTGGTCGTCATGAGTCTGTTGACCTGATTGGCAGTGAACTTGATGGCGTCGAATCGCTTGAATTAAGCAGTAGCAATCTGGATCTACCAAACCTGCATAAAGATGAAGATTTGCTAAAAGCGGTACGTGCCCTTGTGGCAAACGAACCGGATCTGGCAGCGCAGGTTGTTAAAAGTTGGGTAACTGAAGATGGCTAATGAAATCGCAACCACAGACAATAAGAAATTTGATATCACCACCCTGACCGGGGCGGATAAAGCTGCGATTTTGCTGCTGAGTCTTAATGAGCAGGATGCTGCCAGTATTATCCGTCACCTTGAGCCCAAACAAGTGCAACGGGTCGGTGGTGTGATGGCGCAAATGGCAGATCTAAACCAAGAAAAAGTGTCTGCTGTTCATCGTCATTTCCTGGAGGATATCCAGAAATACACCAGTATCGGTATGGGCAGTGAAGACTTTGTCCGGAATACCCTGATCGCAGCACTGGGTGAAGATAAGGCAAATAACCTTGTCGATCAGATCTTGATGGGCAGTGGTTCGCGAGGTCTTGATTCCCTTAAGTGGATGGATCCAAGGCAGGTGGCCAGTATCATCCTTAACGAACACCCACAGATCCAAACCATTGTTCTGTCGTACCTTGAGCCTGAGCAGTCAGCGGAGATTCTGGCGCAGTTCCCAGAGCGGGTGCGTTTGGATTTGATGATGCGAATTGCCAACCTTGAAGAAGTTCAGCCGGCGGCACTGCATGAGCTGAACGATATCATGGAGAAACAGTTTGCTGGTCAGGCCGGTGCACAGGCGGCGAAGATTGGCGGCCTGAAGGCAGCAGCCGAGATCATGAACTACCTCGACAACAATGTTGAAGGCGCACTCATGGATCAAATTCGCGACAATGACGAAGATATGGCGACCCAGATTGAAGATCTGATGTTTGTCTTCGATAACCTTGCTGAAGTGGATGACCGCGGTATTCAGACACTGATGCGCGATGTACCGCAAGACCTATTGCAGAAAGCCCTTAAGGGGGCTGATGATACGCTGCGCGAGAAAATCATGCGTAACATGTCCAAGCGTGCTGCTGAAATGCTGCAAGATGATCTTGAGGCAATGGGACCAATTCGAGTGGCTGATGTTGAGTCTGCCCAAAAAGAGATTCTATCGATTGCCCGTCGCTTGTCAGATGCTGGCGAGCTTATGTTGACCGGGAGCGGTGCAGATGAATTCTTGTAATAACCCACAGAGCCTACGCCGTTTAAAGGCTGCTTATGTCTAGTGACCGTTCGATGGAGCGCCGCCGCGGCTTCCTTCGTGTACCTGAACATCAGGCGCAAGAGCTTGAACGCTGGGCCTACCCGGATTACTCCTCTGAACACGAAGGCATTTCTGAAAATGCGTTTAATTACGAACCCGAGTGGCAGGTAGAGCCGCTTGACGAAGAGCCTGAAGTGCCGCCGCTAACTGCGGCCGATTTGGATGACATCCGCCACTCAGCCTATGAAGAAGGTATTAGTGAGGGCCGTACTGCGGGTCATGCTGAAGGCTTTGAACAAGGCATGCAGCAAGGGTTAGAGCAAGGGCAGCAACAGGGTTTAGAGCAAGGTTTGGCTCAAGGTTTGGAGCAGGGCTTAGCGCAAGGTAAAGCGCAAATAGACGAGCAGGTTTGTTATCTAACCCAGCTGGTAGAAAAATTAGCAACGCCGTTGAAACAAGTGGATGACGCGGTTGAGCAGCAGCTGGTTCAGCTTGTTACCAGCTTGGCCCGAGAGTTGGTGCAGGTTGAGCTGAAAACTAACCCTCAGGTGATTTTGCAAACCCTGCGCGAAGGGATTGCTGCACTGCCGATGGCCGCGCAGAAAACCACGATTCAACTTCACCCCGATGATCTGGATATTATCAAGCAGGCATACGGAACCGAGAACTTGACAGAGCGGCAGTGGACGCTTCAGGCCGAGCCGGCAATGAGCCGAGGGGATTTGTTTGTTGAATCAGGCAATTCGCTCATCGACTATCAGATGGAAACCCGTTTGCGCCATTCGCTTGAGCAATTTGTTGGCCTCAATAGCCAGCCTCAGCCTACCGCTTGTAAAGAAACAGGCAAAGAGTCCGGGGAAGCCTAATGGCCAACCTGGCTGAACGTTTATCCCGCTACCAAACTGCCAATACGACATGTCGGCCGGTGGCCTCTGGCCGTTTGGTACGCGTCGTTGGCCTGACCCTGGAAGCGGTCGGGTGCCGGGCTCCTGTTGGTAGCCAGTGTAAGGTAGAAACCCTCTCTGGCGAGATGGAAGCAGAGGTGGTCGGTTTCTCCGGCGAAACCCTATTTTTGATGCCCAGTGAACAGCTGACCGGCATTATGCCCGGCGCAAGAGTCACGCCAATCACCGAAGCCGGGGGGATCCCGGTGGGTATGGAACTGCTTGGCAGGGTCATCGATGGTGTCGGTAATCCACTTGATGGTCTGGGTGATATCTATACCGGCCAGCGGGCGGCATTTAATGCCGAACCGATAAACCCGCTGGCCAGAAAACCTATTAAAGAACCGCTGGATGTCGGTTTGAAGGCTGTTAACGGTTTGCTGACTGTCGGCAAGGGGCAGCGTATCGGCCTATTTGCCGGTTCAGGTGTCGGTAAGTCTGTGACCTTGGGGATGATGACTCGCGGCACCACGGCACAAGTTGTGGTCGTTGGCCTTATCGGCGAGCGAGGCCGAGAAGTTAAAGAGTTTATTGACGAGATCCTTGGCACGGAAGGACGACAGCGAGCAGTCGTCGTGGCAGCTCCTGCCGATGCTTCACCACTGATGCGACTGAAAGGCTGCCAAACGGCCTTGACGATCGCGGAATATTTCCGTGACCAAGGGCTGGATGTTTTGTTGCTGATGGACTCACTGACCCGCTTTGCCCAAGCTCAGCGTGAGATCGCCCTCTCTGTTGGCGAGCCGCCAGCCACCAAGGGTTATCCGCCTTCGGTATTTGCCAAATTGCCAGCACTGGTTGAGCGGGCAGGTAATGGTGGTGAGCATCAGGGCTCTATTACCGCTTTCTTCACCGTGCTGACCGAAGGGGATGATCTGCAAGATCCGATCGCCGATGCATCTCGTGCCATCTTGGATGGCCACATCGTATTATCACGAGAACTTGCTGATGCAGGCCATTATCCAGCGATCGATGTCGAGCGCTCGGTGAGCCGTGTGATGCCAGCGATTGTGAGCGAAGAGCACCTGATGATGTCCAAGGCGGTACGGCAAGTGCTGTCGATTTGCCGCAAGAATCAGGATTTGGTGTCAATTGGTGCCTATAAGCCCGGCACCGATCAGGCTATCGATCAGTCATTTGCCCTGAAACCTCGATTGGACGGGTATATGCAGCAATCAATGAAAGAGTCAGTACCCTATGAGATGTGTGTCAACATGCTGCGTTCAGTTCTTAGCGGGCAATAAATAGCGTGTTGATGACTATTTTAAAAGAAATTGATGGGTCAGGAGAAAGTGATGGCAGCGGATAGTGCACTAGAGCTGATTTTAACCCAGAGTGCAGATGCTGAACATAAAGCATCGCTGGCACTGAACCAAGCCCGTATTGAGCGCGAAAATTACTTGCAGCAGCTTCAACAGATAGAACAATACCGCTTGGATTACTGTCGTCAATTATCAGAGCGGGGCCAGCAGGGGTTAACTGCCAGCGCGTATAATCATTTGCAAAAGTTCTTGAATCAGCTTGATGAAACCTTGGTCAAGCAGAGGAGTGCTGGCGCTCATTTTGACCAGCAGGTGGAGCAATGCAGTCGGCATTGGCAGGAAATGCGTAAACAACGGCGTTCCATTGAGTGGTTAATTGACAAAAAACAGACAGAGCGGCAGCGCTTGCTGGACAAGCAAGAGCAGAAAATGATGGATGAGTTTGCCACCATGCAATATGCCCGTCGCCTGATGGGCCACTAGCGGGTGGCGTGTTTGTCAGTTGCCCGTATTATGGGTGCTAGTCTCCAAGACTCTTTTATTGGCGTACTTTTTGCATTGATACGGGTATAGGCCACTGTCAAAGCGCGATCTTCATTATGTTTTTATCTCACTTATTCAAAACGGATACCGTTCCGGTCGCATCTACGGGCGCATCCAAGTCCTCTGTGGCAACAGAAGGCCTGCCGGGCGAATTGGACGCGGCGCCGGAAAAAAGCTTTAGCCAAACTCTGCAAGGGGCGATGGGTAAAGAGGCGACAGCGGAACCGGTTTCGCTGGACGCCGAGGCGAAAACCACAGGTGAAGATGGCAACGTTGCTAGCACGCAAAAGCCACCTGTGGGCGCGAGTGAAGCCACTGATGATGTAGCACAGCATATTGATAAAAATGAACTAATTCAGGATGGCAGTCTGGAGGCTGAAGGCCTAGATGAGTCGGATGGCAAAAAGGCAGGGCGCTTATTAGACAATCAAGCAGGCAGTCCAGCCGACGATGAGCAACCCGCTGACGATTCAGCTGCAAGTGCTGCTGGTCACATTGCGGCTTCATCTCTAGCCAAGCCTGACAACGCCAAGTCATCAATGAGCGAAGGCGAAGAGCTGCTTCAGCGCTTAACAGCATCACGCAGTCAACTCTCGGGTACCTCTGCGGGGACAAATGCACAGGCCGCAAACGGCGAGGTAGCCGGAGCGGGAACAGATGGCAAGTTGTTGCCGCCTGGTGCCGAAGCATTATCCGAAGAGGCTGTAGCTGAACAAAACGGCTTGGTTGGAAAAGACGGCTTGGTTGGAAAGTACGGTAAGGACGCGGTTAATAAAGCTGCTGTGAGTATCGATGGGCTGGTGGCACAAGAGAAAGATGGCGCGGCACAGGCCGATGGCAAGCAGGTAAAAGGTGAGCACTCGGGCAAGTTTGCTTTATCGGGGATGGCATTGACCAATGGTGAGTCCGCCGAGCTTAAGGCCGTCCAGGGTAAGTCACCATTTCAATCAGCGCCGAACAGCGAATTAGCGGCCTTGATGGGCCAGTCATTGTCATCCGGTTCGTTGAAGGATTCGCTGGAAGCGAAGGGCAATGCAAGTGCATTGGCTGCGACTTCACTGGATGACGGCTTAAGCAGTCAGGGTGAAGTACATGGTTCTCATGCCACGCATCGAAGCGCGGCGGCAGGCATATTGACGGCCGAGGGCGAGAAGCCGGGAACGGCCCAATCCCCTTTGCTGCTGAGCAAAGAGCAAGCCGGAGAGCAGTTGGCGGACAGGGTGCAGGTGATGATGTCAAAGAACCTCAAGCATGTTGATATTCGCCTTGACCCGCCAGAGCTTGGTAAATTGCAGATCAAGCTATCAATGAACAACGATCAGGCGTCGGTGCAAATTACCGTGGCCAATCAGCAATCGCGGGACTTGGTCGAACAAGCTATGCCCCGCTTACGTGAACTGCTGCAACAGCAAGGGCTGCAGTTAGCACAAAGCACGGTTCAGCAGGATAGCAGTCGCCAGTTTGCTGGCGGTTCGCAGCAGCAAGCCAATGGTCAGCCGGGCTCTTCCCCCCAGCATGGTAGTCAGGGAGGTGGTCAAGCGGATCCTCATGGTTTGGCACAGGGTACCACTGCACACTCTCATTCTGCTGATTTGTGGATGACGGCACCAAAAGACGGTGTTGATTATTATGCCTAAGTGTTCAGTCTGTTAAACTGGCCGAGTACGGTAATGAACAAAGACAAAGGACGAATTAAAGATGGCAGGTGAAGCGCAATCAGGCGGAAAGCAAAAGCTCATTATTATTGCCGTGCTGGCGGTTGTTCTGCTCGCTGGAGTCGGTGCTGGAGCATGGTTTTTCTTCAGTGACTCATCGTCGGAGCCTGACACCGCACAGTCTGGCTCGGCGAGCCCAACAGCACCGGCAGTGCTGGAATCCGCCTACTATGTCATTTTGCCCCAACCATTCATTTTTAATGTTAGCGGTGATGCGCGTGACAGGTTGGTGCAGGTAAAAGTTCAGCTAATGGTCAGGGGGGATAGCAATGAAGCTGCCGCCCGTCAGCATATACCGCTGATAGAAAGTACGTTGTTGCAGACATTTGGTGCTGCAACTGTTGAGCAATTGAGAACGCCGACAGGGCGATTGGAGCTGCGTAGCCAATCGTTGGCGGCTGTTCAAGAAGCTCTGCTTAAGGTATCCGGTCGACAAGCGGTTGAACGGGTGCTGTTTACTGGTTTTGTAATGCAATAGGTTTTATGTGAGTGACTTATTAACTCAGGACGAAATTGACGCCCTCTTACACGGTGTCGACGATGTCGATGATGATGACGATGGCCAGAGTGAAACTGGCATCATCGCTTTTGATTTTTCATCACAAGACAGGATAGTCCGTGGGCGGATGCCCACACTGGAGCTGATTAACGAGCGTTTTGCCCGCCATATGCGGATCAGCTTGTTTAATATGTTACGAAAAACAGCCGAAGTTTCTATCAACGGGGTACAGATGCTCAAGTTTGGTGAGTATCAGAATACCCTGTATGTCCCGACCAGTTTGAATATGGTGCGCTTTCGCCCGCTCAAGGGCACAGCACTGATCACCATGGAAGCCCGGCTGGTCTTCATTTTGGTGGAGAACTTCTTCGGTGGCGATGGCCGGTTTCACGCCAAGATTGAAGGGCGTGAATTTACGCCAACAGAGCGTCGTATTGTTCAGATGCTGCTGAAGCTGGTGTTTGAGGATTACCGCGAGGCATGGTCACCGGTGATGGGGGTGGAATTTGAATACCTTGACTCCGAAGTGAACCCGACGATGGCCAACATCGTCAGCCCGACTGAGGTAATTGTTGTCAGCTCGTTCCATATCGAGGTGGACGGTGGCGGTGGTGACTTCCATGTCGTGATGCCTTACTCCATGGTTGAACCGATCCGCGAATTGCTCGATGCCGGTGTCCAGAGTGACAAGATGGATACCGATGTTCGTTGGAGCAAGGCATTGCGTGATGAAATCATGGATGTGCCGGTGAATATGCGGGCCAAGTTACTCGATGTTGACCTGACCCTGCGTGATTTGATGGAACTTCAGCCGGGGGATGTGATCCCGATTGATGTGCCGGAAGCTGCTACGGTCTTTGTCGAAGACTTGCCAACCTACCGCGCAAAAATGGGGAAATCGGGCGAGAATATCGCACTGAAGATCACCGAAAAATTAAAGCGTCCGGATATGGTGAAAAGCGACTTGGCTTTCCTCGATCGCGATGAACTAGGCTCGGCACTGTTGAATCTTCACAGTGACGATACAGACAATTAAGGACGAGATCCGAATAGGTACAAACATGTCTAATAATGATCAACAAATTGCCGACGATTGGGCGGCGGCTTTAGCTGAGCAGGCGACTGACGAAGGGGCGCAGCCTGCGCCGCTGGAAGAGCTGACCGATGAATCACCTCCAATTGGTGAAAATGAACGGCGCAAGCTCGATACAATCTTGGATATCCCAGTGACTATCTCGATGGAAGTTGGCCGGACGCAAATCAGTATTCGAAACTTGCTGCAACTTAACCAAGGCTCAGTTGTAGAGCTTGATCGTGTCGCCGGTGAATCGCTGGATGTGATGGTTAACGGTACCCTGATCGCCCACGGCGAAGTCGTGGTGGTCAATGACAAATTCGGTATCCGTCTGACAGATGTGATCAGTCAGACCGAACGGATCAAGAAGCTGCGTTAATGATGGCACCTGAATTGAATTTGGCGACCACGCTCGCCTCCTTGTTGTTGGTTTTGGCGGTTATCGTTCTGTTGGCTTGGCTGATCAAAAGGATGAAGCTACCCGGTTTGCAGGGTGGCGATAGCGCCATTCGTATCTTGCGCCAACTGCCTGTTGGCCAGCGCGAACGCATCGTTCTGCTGCAGGTCGGTGAAGAGCAGATGCTGGTCGGGGTGACCCAACATAATATTTCATTGCTCGGAAAACTCGATAACCCGATTGTTGCGGAGCAAGGTCAGGATGGCGGGGAGTTTGCCAGCCAGCTGGGAAAGCTGTTGAGAAAAAATGATAAGAACTAATTTCATTGCCGCCTTATTGGCGGCTTTTTCGCTTCTGCTGGTGTTTCCTGCTGCGGCAGAAACGGCGGCGGGGTTGGTTGACGGCGTCGCTGCTCAACCGGGCGCGACATTGAGCGAGATGCAAAACGAAGCGGGCTCAACCGCGATGGCACTGACCCAAAGCGGTGGAAGTGGTATACCGGCCTTTTCGGTGACAGTAAACCCGGATGGCAGTGAAGATTATTCGATAACCCTGCAAATCTTGGCGTTGATGACTGCCTTGGGGTTCTTGCCGGCCATCGTGATCCTGATGACCTCTTTTACCCGGATTGTGGTGGTCATCTCAATATTACGTCAGGCGATGGGCTTACAGCAGACGCCGTCGAACCAGGTGATTATCGGTATTGCCATGTTCATGACCTTTTTCGTGATGTCACCGGTGCTCGACAAGATCAATACCGAAGCTGTTCAGCCTTATATGAACGAACAGGTGAGTGCTTCCCAAGCGCTAGAAGCGGCCCAAGATCCGCTGCGCCAGTTCATGCTCAAACAGACGCGGGTTAAAGATTTAGAAACCTTTGTCGAGATGTCAGGCTCGGACGCTACCGATCCGCAGGAAGTACCGATGACGGTACTGATCCCGGCCTTTGTGACCTCGGAGTTGAAAACGGCGTTCCAGATAGGCTTTATGTTGTTTCTGCCCTTTTTGATCATTGATTTGGTGGTGGCATCGGTGTTGATGGCCATGGGTATGATGATGCTTTCGCCGATGATCGTTTCTTTGCCGTTTAAGCTAATGCTGTTTGTGTTGGTGGATGGCTGGAACTTGATCCTATCAACCTTGGCTGGGAGTTTTGGGACGTGACACCGGAGTTTTTTGTCGAAATCTTCCAAGATGCACTCTACATGGTACTGATCATGGTCTGTTCCATTGTGGTGCCGGGTTTGTTGATTGGTTTGGTGGTTGCTGTCTTCCAGGCGGCAACCTCGATAAACGAACAGACCCTGAGCTTCTTGCCAAGGTTGATCGTGACCTTGCTGGCTCTGATGTTCTTCGGCCACATGATGACCCAGATGCTGATGGATTATTTCCACCAGATGATTGATTACATCCCGCAACTGCTGCACTAATGATGAATTATCCTGCACCCTTGCTATTGGAGTGGCTGGCAACGATTTTCTGGCCGCTGACCCGGATCTCATCGATGATGATGGTGATGACGTTTTTTGGTGCTCGCTATGTCGCACCTAAAATTCGTCTCTATGTCTCATTGCTGTTTACCTTTGCGCTGTTACCGGTCTTGCCGGTTGCCCCGGTCGATATTCCCTTGATGTCGTTGCAGGGGTTCATCACCACTGGCCAGCAGGTGATCATCGGTGTGGCTATGGGGATGGTGACGACGTTTGTCACCCAGACTTTCATTCTGCTGGGACAGATCCTCGGTATGCAGTCGAGCTTGGGTTTTGCCTCTATGGTCGACCCGTCCAACGGGCAGAATACCCCGGTGCTGGGCCAGTTTTATATGTTTCTGGTGGTGATGATTTTTCTGGCCACCGATGGCCATTTAGTGATGCTCAAACTGGTGGCGATGAGTTTCCATACGCTGCCTGTGGGTGAGTCGATGCTTGATGCTGGTGATTACTACCAGATGGCGCAATGGTTTGGTCATATGTTCAAGTTTGCTCTGAGTATGGCAATTGCCGGTGTGGTGGCCTTGCTGGTGGTCAATATGTCGTTTGGTGTCATGACCCGGGCAGCGCCTCAGCTGAATATTTTTGCCCTTGGCTTTTCATTTGCCCTTTTGCTGGGTTTTGTGATCAGCTGGTTCTTGATTGCAGGTATTTTGCCGCACTACGAAGCGATATGGCAGGTCGGTGTCGAGCAAGTGTGTAGTTTAATTCGGTTGGATTGTTAATGGCTGATTCTGACGGACAAGAAAGAACCGAAGAGGCCACGCCCCGAAGGCGGGATCAGGCCCGCGAAAAAGGACAGGTTCCCCGGTCGAGGGAACTGGCATCGATTGCTGTGCTGGTGGCTGGCGCCGTCGGTATGATGTGGTTTGGAGAAGCGCTTGGCCGGGGGATCGGCGAGGTCATGACCAGACTGTTTAGCCTAACCCGAGAGGAAATATTCGATCTGTCACAGCTGTTTGGCTTGATTGTGTCGGCTCTTGGTAACCTGCTGCTTCCATTATTGACCTTCTTGCTGTTTGTTTATGTCGCCGCGTTTATTGGCGCCACGGGCTTAGGTGGGATCCGCTTTTCGTCCCAAGCGGCAGCCCCGAAGTTGTCCAAGTTGAATCCGCTAAGTGGCTTCAAACGAATGATGGGCAAGCAGAGTTTGGTTGAGCTGATCAAGTCGATCCTCAAAGTTCTGTTGGTGGTTGGGGTGGCTTTCTTCCTACTCAAGGCTCACCTGACCGATTTCTACCAACTCAGCCGCGAGGTGTATCCGAAAAATATCGCTCACGCACTGGATATTTTACTCAATTTCATTTTTTTGATCAGTTGTTCCTTATTGGTGGTGGTGGCTATCGATATCCCGTTCCAGATCTGGCAGCACAATGAACAGCTTAAGATGACCAAACAGGAAGTGAAGGACGAATTCAAGGACTCGGAAGGTAAGCCGGAAGTGAAGGGCCGTATCCGTATGCTTCAGCGTGAAATGGCACAGCGGAGAATGATGGCCGATGTCCCGCAGGCCGATGTTGTCATTACCAACCCGGAGCACTTTTCTGTTGCACTGCGCTATGACTCCAAGATTGACTCGGCACCGGTAGTCATTGCGAAAGGAACCGATTTCTTGGCATTGAAAATCCGTGAAATTGCCAACGAACACGAGATCGAAATAGTCCCTGCGCCGCCACTGGCCAGGGCCCTGTATCACACGACTGAACTCGAGCAGCAGATCCCCGACGGGTTGTTTGCCGCCGTGGCACAGGTGCTGGCGTATATTTACCAGCTTAAGCAATACCAGAAAGGGCGTGGGCGTAAACCCGCTTTGTCCAAGGAAGCCTCGGATATCCCTAACGAATTCCGTTATTAATTATTTATCCTGGTTAGTATTTACTATCAACTGCACATTTTTGCTAAAAAAGTCAAGAAAATGACACTATTTTAAGGCATGATAATTGCTTATTAGCTAGCGTCGGTTGCTTTTTGTTTACCGGTGAAAACGGTACAATAACCAATACCAAATTCTTATAACTACCCCTCACAGATCCCACTAGATACAGTGTTGTCACATTGACTGCCGGTATATTGAAGGTGTCTTGGTTTAGCGGGAACAAAACCATTACAGACATTGCATGAAGCTATCTTTACCTTTTACCGATAAGTTCAATCCAGCTCGTTTACAGTCGATGCCTGCGATAGGTGCGCCTGTCTTGGTACTGGCAACTCTGGCAATGATTATATTGCCAATGCCGCCATTACTGCTGGATATGGCCTTTTCCTTCAATATCGCACTTGCCCTCGTGGTACTGCTGGTGACGATTTATACTCGTCGTCCCCTTGATTTTGCTGCCTTTCCGACAGTATTGCTGATAGCGACTTTGCTCCGCTTGGCATTGAACGTTGCTTCCACCCGAGTCGTATTGCTTTATGGCCATGACGGGCCAGATGCTGCGGGCCAGGTTATCGATTCCTTCGGCTCGGTGGTGATCGGCGGTAACTACGCGGTTGGTTTGGTGGTTTTCCTGATCTTGATGATTATCAACTTCATGGTGGTGACCAAAGGTGCCGGCCGTATTTCCGAGGTAAGTGCCCGCTTCACCCTTGATGCCTTACCGGGTAAGCAAATGGCAATTGATGCGGACTTGAATGCCGGTTTGATTGACCAGGATCAGGCCCGCACCCGTCGCTCTGAGGTCACCAAAGAAGCGGACTTCTACGGTTCGATGGATGGTGCCTCTAAGTTTGTGAAAGGGGATGCCATTGCCGGTATCCTTATCCTGTGTATCAATATTGTCGGCGGGCTGGTCATTGGTATGAGCCAGCACGGTCTTGGTTTTGGTCAGGCGATTGAAATCTACAGCTTGCTGACCATCGGTGACGGCCTTGTGGCCCAAATTCCTTCGTTGCTGTTGTCCATTGGTGCCGCCATGATGGTGACGCGTCAAAATACTGACGAAGACATGGGCCAGCAGATGATTTTCCAGATGTTCAACAACCCGCAGGCGTTGATCATCACCGGTGGGATCCTGTTTGTGATGGGTATCGTGCCGGGTATGCCGCATATCCCATTCTTGTTACTGGCTGCGCTTATTGGCGGGGTCGCTTATTGGCGCATCAAATCACAGCGCGAAGCAGCTGAAATCAACGAGCAGGAAGCCTCGAGCGATGTGGTCGCACCGCAACTGCCAAAAGAGTTGTCTTGGGATGACGTCAAACCGATTGATGTCATCGGCCTCGAAGTGGGCTACCGCCTTATTCCTATGGTCGACAAAGACCAAGGCGGCGAGTTGCTGGAGCGAGTCAAAGGTGTAAGGAAGAAACTGTCGCAGGACTTTGGTTTCTTGATCCCGGCCGTTCATATTCGCGATAACCTCGAGCTACCGCCCAATACCTACCGTATTAGCTTGATGGGTGTTGCCTGTGGTGAGGCCAATATCCATCCTAACCGCGAATTGGCAATAAACCCGGGCCAAGTGTTTGGTAGTGTCGACGGCGAGCGCACCGTCGATCCGGCTTTTGGTCTTGAAGCCGTATGGATCAATGACTCCCAACGCGAACATGCCCAGGCCCTTGGCTACACCGTGGTCGATTCTTCGACGGTTCTGGCAACCCATCTTAGCCAGATCTTAACTAACCGTGCAGCTCAGCTGATTGGCTACGAAGAAGTTCAGAACCTGCTCGACTTGTTGGCCAAGTCTGCGCCGCGTTTGGTGGAAGGTTTGGTGCCGGATCTGCTTAGCTTGGGTGTCATTGTTAAAGTGCTGCAGAACCTGCTTAATGAGGAAATCCCGATTAGGGATGTACGGACAATTGTGCAGACGTTGGCGGAATATTCCACCAAGAGTCAAGATCCTGACATTCTTACGGCGGCTGTTCGTGTCAATTTGAAACGACTTATTTGCCAGGAAATCAATGGCATAGAGCCTGAATTGCCTGTTATTACTCTTGTTCCAGAGTTGGAGCAAATCTTGCATCAAACGATGCAGTCTTCCGGCGGTGAGTCGACCGGTATTGAGCCTGGCCTGGCTGAGCGCCTGCAGCGCTCACTGGTCGATGCGACCCAGCAGCAAGAGCTGAAAGGTGAACCTGCCGTGTTGCTGACATCGGGGGTACTGAGGCTGACACTCGCGAAATTTGTAAAAAACACCATTCCTTCATTACGCGTGTTGTCTTATCAGGAAGTACCTGATGAGAAACAGATCCGTATTGTCAATGCAGTAGGGAATTCATAATGGCGGTAACGGCGATGACGATGACGGAGATGGTCTTAGGACTGTCATCACCTCACGGCCTGAAATTACGGGAAGGTCACATTGAAAATTAAACGTTTTTTTGCCAAGGATATGCGTGCTGCGCTCACCCAAGTTAAGGAAGAGTTGGGTGCGGATGCGGTCATCATGTCGAATAAAAAGGTCACCGGTGGGGTGGAAATTGTTGCAGCGCTGGACAGTGAGGATCCTCGTGGCCAACTGTCATCAGCTGCCAGCAAAACCCGCGAAGAGCTCGCCGAACGGCTTGATAGTGCTAAGCGGCAGCTGGCGGATGATAAGGTTCAGCTGCAATCGCCATCAAGCCGGTTTGCCAAAGTGCTAAACAATTTTACCGGCCAGTCTGGTGATGCTGAGCAAGGCAGTGGTCAAGGCAATGAAGCCGACTCGTTGTCCGCGCTGTTGCAGCGCCAGTCCAAGCATTATGGTGACGAGCCGCGTTATGGCCGCCACGATGAGCCCCAGCAATCTGCCAGTCCGTCATATGGTGAACGCCGCTATGCTGCTGGCGGCGGCAGGGCACAAGAGTCACAGCGTCGCCAGCCGGAGTCTTATTTCAATGATCCTGCTGCTCGTCAGACACCAAGCCGGCATTCAAGCCATCAGGCAGGCCGTCAACAAGCGGGTCACCAACAAAGTCGCCACCAGCTCGATATCGGTGATTATCGTCGTCCGGCTGTTCCTCAGGCGGAACCTCTGCATGCCTCGCGCTCTGCAGGCCCGGCAGAGAGTCAATTAGAGTCACACCGCTCAGAGTCACGATTTGGTGCACCGCAACCGCCGAAAAATCGTTTAGACCCAAGTCGCTACGATCCCAAAGCGCGCAACCACAGCACCGGCGAAATCGATGCGATGCGCAATGAAATGGCCTCGATCCGTCGTCTGCTCGAACATCAAGTTTCTGGCCTAATGTGGCAGGAAATGGAACGTCGTGAGCCGATGCGGGCAATGATGATCAAGCGGTTGGAAAAAATGGGGCTGTCGCAAGAGCTTGCTGATCAGCTAGCGTGCTATATCCCTGAAGATGTGCCGGCTAACGAAGCATGGCCAGCACTGCTGAACCTGCTTTCTGACCAGATTATTACCACCAAAGACAGTATTTTGGAAAGTGGTGGCGTGGTCGCGCTGCTTGGGCCAACAGGTGTGGGGAAAACCACCACGATTGCCAAGTTGGCTGCACGGGCAGCGATGGAGTTTGGCCCTGACCAAATTGCCATGGTGACGACTGATACGTTCCGTATCGGCGCCCATGAACAGCTGGCCACTTATGGACGAATTATGGGCTGTCCGGTCAGAGTAGCTAAAGATGCTGAGGAATTGGCCGATATATTACATCAGTTACGTCATCGTCGCCTGGTTCTGCTTGATACCGCAGGGATGGGACAACGTGATATTCGGCTATCGGAGCAACTTGATACCCTGATGCAAAACAGTGGGTCGCAGATCCGCAGCTACTTGGTGCTGCCTTCAACAGCACAGCGCCGGGTGTTGCATGAAACCATTGAACACTTCCGCCGTATTCCACTATCGGGCTGCGTACTGACCAAGCTGGACGAATCACTGAGCTTGGGTGAGGTGATCAGCGTATCGATACAGCACGCACTACCCATTGCTTATCTTGCTGATGGGCAACGGGTACCGGAAGACATTAAGGTCGCCACGGGGAACTATCTGGTTGCTCGGGCAAATGAATTACTTGAACAAGAGTTAAGCCAGCAAACCCACTTCTGGAGTAGCGAAAGCGCTGAGAACCAGGGGGCAGACTTTTATGACTGAGAACGCCATGTACGATCAAGCTAGCGGTTTACGCCGTATGACCCAGCTAACCTCAACCAAAGTGATTACCGTGACTGGCGGTAAGGGGGGCGTGGGGAAAACCAATGTGACCCTGAACATGGCGATTTCAATGGCTCGCCAGGGCAAACGGGTCATGGTACTCGATGCCGACCTCGGATTGGCGAATGTCGATGTCATGCTTGGCTTACGTACCGGCCGTAACTTATCACATGTGCTGGCTGGGGCGTGCGAGCTTAAAGATATCATTGTCGAAGGCCCATACGGGGTGAAAATTGTCCCGGCCGCTTCCGGCACCCAGAATATGGCTGAACTGACTGCCGCCCAGCACATGGGGTTGATCCGGGCGTTCAGTACCCTTGAAGACGATATTGATGTGTTGCTGGTCGATACCGCAGCAGGCATTTCAGACATGGTACTCAGCTTTTCCCGCGCCGCTCAAGATGTGGTGGTCGTGGTCTGTGATGAGCCAACGTCGATCACCGATGCCTACGCCATGATTAAGATCCTCAGCCGTGAATATGATGTTCAGCGCTTTAAAATAGTGGCTAACATGGTGCGCAGTTACCGAGAGGGTCGCGATCTGTTTATCAAGCTGACTCGGGTGGCTGAGCGTTTTTTGGATGCCAACCTCGAGCTGGTGGCGTGTATTCCACTTGATGATCGGGTTCGCCAGTCGGTGAAACGCCAGAAACTGGTGGTGGAAGCCTTCCCGCGCAGCCCGGCAGCATTGGCTCTGGGGGCTTTGGCCAACAAAGCGGCTATGTGGCCGGTCCCGCAAAGCCCTGGTGGTCATCTGGAATTCTTCGTTGAAAGGTTGTTGGTCAATACCCGACACCCTCGGGAGGTGCCAGTCAGTGAATAAGGCATTAACCTATGGGCGCTACCAGCCGAGCCCGCAGGCTTTTATCGAACGTTACTCGTCATTGGTTAAGCGTATTGCCCATCACCTTATGGGCCGCTTGCCGCCAAGCGTGATGTTGGAAGATCTCATTCAGGCGGGTATGATTGGCCTGCTTGAAGCTCAGAAAAACTACGACCCGACCAAGGGGGCGAGTTTCGAAACCTTTGCCGGCATCCGCATTCGCGGGGCCATGCTGGATGATATCCGCCGCGGGGACTGGGTTCCTCGCTCTGTATACAAAAACAACCGACGTATTGCTGAAGCCATTTCGGCCCTTGAAGGTACTCTCGGCCGGGATCCCAATGATCAGGAAATTGCGGCATATCTCGAAATGACGCTAGAACAGTACCACCAAGCCTTAAATGATGTTAATTGTGGTCGTTTAGTGGGTATGGATGATCTGGGGGTTGCTGAAGACACCGTCGCAAATGAAGAATCGGTTGAAGAAAATCTTCCCTTTCAGGGGGTTGTAGATGATAATTTTCGTCAATCTTTGGCCGGAGCGATCAAAACCCTGCCTGAAAGAGAAGCATTAGTTTTGTCCCTGTACTACGACGAGGAGCTAAACCTCAAAGAGATAGGGGCGGTTATCGGGGTGAGTGAATCCCGAGTTTGCCAGATTCACAGTCAGGCGATGCAACGTTTGCGGTCCAAGTTGACTGCGTGGACTTCGTAATAAACACACTATAAAACACTGATAATTCAGTGGGGGCAACTTTGAATAAAAACATGAAAATCCTCATTGTTGATGATTTCTCAACAATGCGCCGAATCGTAAAGAATTTGCTGCGTGATCTGGGCTTCAACAATACCCAGGAGGCGGATGATGGATTGACTGCGCTACCGATGCTGAAAAAGGGCGGTTTTGACTTTGTCGTGACGGACTGGAACATGCCGGGCATGCAGGGTATTGATCTACTCAAGCATATCCGTGCCGATGCCGAACTCAAGCACCTGCCTGTGTTGATGATCACCGCGGAAGCCAAGCGTGAGCAGATCATTGAAGCTGCCCAAGCCGGTGTTAATGGCTATATCGTCAAGCCATTTACTGCCGCAACGCTAAAAGAGAAGCTTGATAAAATCTTCGAGCGTATGCAGTAAAGCACTTTTCGGGCATCAAAGGACAATAATAACAATGATTACACTCGAACAGGCGAAACAGCTTGTCAGTCTGCTTGAATCCAGCGATCAGGATGGCGCAAATACACTATTTACCCGTTTGGTGTCAGATAGTCGTGATCCCGTCTATGAAGAAGTGGGCAAGTTGACACGCCAACTTCATGATTCGTTGGCTAATTTCCGCCTTGATCCCCGTGTTACCGATTTAGCAAAAACGGAAATCCCTGATGCACGCGACCGGTTGTCTTATGTGATAGACAAAACCGAGTCCGCCGCCAACAAAACCATGGACGCTGTCGATAGCATCCAACCAGTGGCAGATCAGCTCGGGGATACCTTACAACAGGTTTATCCAAGATGGCAGCGCTTGATGGGTGGACAGATTGCCCTTAATGAATTTAAGTCGCTCTGCCACGATATCAGCGGGTTGCTCACTCAGGTCGAGAGTGATAGCACGATACTGCGTACCCAGTTGACTGAAATTCTCATGGCTCAGGACTTCCAGGATCTGACCGGCCAAATCATTCGCAAGGTGATCGAGCTGGTTCATGAAGTTGAAGATCAATTGGTTGAAATTCTCAAAGCGTTTGGCATGGAACAAGAAGACCGAACCGACGCGCTGCGTGAAGAGCGGCTCCTTGTTCCTGAAGGGCCTATCGTCAACAGCGACAGTCGCGAGAATGTCATGTCCTCTCAGGATGACGTTGACGATCTGCTGTCGAGCCTAGGATTTTAAGGGAACAATATGAGCTTTGATTTAGACGAAGATATCCTACAGGACTTTTTGATTGAAGCCGGGGAGATCCTCGAGCTGCTTTCGGAGCAGTTGGTTGAGTTAGAACGCAGTCCGGATGACTCGGAGCTACTCAATGCGATTTTCCGTGGCTTTCACACCGTAAAAGGTGGCGCAGGGTTCCTTTCCCTGACCGAGCTGGTAGACGCTTGCCATGGTGCCGAAAATATCTTTGATTTACTAAGAACGGGCAAGCGTAGCGTCACATCTGAGCTGATGGATGTGATCCTCGAAGCGTTGGATACCATTAACGTGATGTTTGCCCAGGTTCAGGAACGCGAGCCCGTCGAGCCGGCTGAGCCGTCGCTGCTCGAAGCCCTGCACCGGTTCAGTCTACCGCCCTCAGAGCAAGAGTTGGCCATGGCCAGTGGCGCCCAGATGAGCGGCCCGGAGGCAATCGTTGACGTTGCTATCGAGTCAGCTATGGCTGCATCAAGTATGGCACCGGTAGCCGCTGTACCTGTCAGTGAGCCCGCTGTCGCATCATCAGGTGATGTCGCCATTGCCGGTGATTCTGTTGATGATATTACCCAGGATGAATTCGATCGCTTGCTTGACGAGCTACACGGAAAAGGGCGAGGCCCTTCTGATGTGGTAACCGTTCACGAGGCGGCACCGGCTTCCCTTTCCCCTGTTGTAGACACTGATATCGTCAACCAAATTCAGTCTGAAAGTGGCGATATCACCGATGATGAATTTGAGCGTTTGCTCGATGAGTTGCACGGTGCCGGTAACGCGCCCGGAAGCAATAACTTCAGCTCGCCAGTGACGAATGAGCCAGTCAACCAAGTTCCAGTGTATCAAGCCCCTGTTAGTCAAGAGTCTGTTAGTCAAGCGTCTGTCAGTCCAGTGCCGGCGAGTTCAGCTCAAGGCATGAGCGGCAATGACGACTTGATGACCGATGATGAGTTTGAACGTCTGCTGGATGAACTTCATGGCGTGGGCAAAGGACCTTCCGAGGATGAACTCGACATGGCCACCAAGTCGGTTGCCGACATGCTGGGTGATGGCATTGCTCAAGGGCAACCTCACGTTTCGGCTCCCGCTCAGCCTCAAACACAGCCTGTGTCAGCGCCAGCCGTTCAGCCGGTCGCAGCCCCTCAGCCTGTGGCTGAGCGACGCGCTAAGCCGGCAGCTGGCAAAGAGAAGGCTAAAGCTGGCGATGCAACGGTGCGGGTTGATACCTCGACGCTCGATACCATTATGAATATGGTCGGTGAGCTAGTCTTGGTGCGTAACCGTTTGGTTAGCCTTGGCCTGAATACGAATGACGAAGAGATGTCCAAAGCGGTTGCCAACCTGGATGTGGTCACTGCAGATCTGCAGGGTGCGGTAATGAAAACCCGGATGCAGCCAATCAAGAAAGTCTTCGGCCGTTTTCCTCGGGTGGTGCGTGACTTGGCGCGCAATCTCAATAAAGATATTGTGCTGGAAATGCGCGGCGAAGAGACCGATTTGGATAAAAATCTGGTTGAGGCGCTTGCCGATCCGTTGGTTCACTTGGTACGCAACTCGGTTGACCATGGTATTGAAATGCCAGCTATCCGTGAGAAAGCGGGTAAACCAAGGGTAGGGACGGTATTGCTGTCTGCTTCCCAAGAAGGCGACCATATCTTGCTGACCATTGAGGATGATGGCGGCGGTATGGATCCGGATAAGCTACGTGGTATCGCTGTTGAGCGTGGTGTAATGGATGCCGATACGGCGTCGCGCCTGACCGATAGCGAGTGTTATAACCTGATTTTTGCCCCTGGCTTCTCGACCAAAAAAGAGATCTCCGATATCTCTGGCCGCGGTGTCGGTATGGATGTGGTGAAAACCGGGATCACCCAGCTGAACGGTTCAATATCGATTGACTCAGCCCTGGGTAAAGGCACGCGGATTGATATCAAGGTTCCTCTGACGTTGGCGATACTGCCAACGCTGATGGTGGGTGTGGCTGAACAACCCTTTGCCCTCCCGCTGGCAAGTGTTAATGAGATCTTCCACCTTGATTTGCGCAAAACCAATACGGTCGATGGTCAGTTGACCATTATTGTGCGCGACAAGGCAATCCCACTCTTCTACTTACAAGACTGGTTATCGGGCGCCGGTGTACAGCAGCGCGAGCGTGACCATGGCCATGTGGTGATTGTCCAGAACGGTCACCAGAGAATTGGCTTTGTGGTTGATACCTTAATTGGCCAGGAAGAAGTGGTGATCAAGCCGTTGGATGAGTTGTTGCAAGGGACGCCGGGAATGGCGGGTGCGACGATTACCAGCGATGGCCATATTGCCTTGATCCTCGATGTCCCTAATCTGCTTAAGCACTACGCTAGCCGTTAATCAAACAATAATAAGGCCAAATGGCTTCCCTATTTATGGGAAGCCATTGCCGTTAAACAAACTCATAGAAAGCCTGTTCAAAGGCGCAAGGTTTGTCATCTACAGGATAAAATTAACATGGCAGTAAAAGTATTGGTGGTGGATGATTCAAGCTTTTTCCGCCGGCGCGTGAGTGAAATTCTCAATGCTGATCCAAGGTTGGAAGTGGTCGGCAATGCAATCAACGGCAAGGAAGCGGTTGAGATGGCGGCACGTATTCAACCTGATGTGATCACCATGGATATTGAAATGCCGGTGATGGACGGGATCACCGCTGTGCGTGAAATCATGCAAGCCAATCCGACGCCGATTTTGATGTTCTCCTCGCTGACTCACGAAGGGGCGAAAGCGACGCTTGATGCCCTTGATGCTGGGGCGCTGGATTTTCTACCGAAGAAGTTTGAAGATATCGCCCGTAACCGGGATGAAGCGATTAGCCAGCTGCAAAAGCGGGTGACAGAACTCGCCCGCAAGCGAGTCTTCATGCGCCGTCCGGTACGTTCTGCAATGTCAGCAACAGCAGCAGGGCGTGAATCTTCCCTCGACTCCTCTCGTGAGTCAACCCGTGCGCCTGCCTCTGCCTTATCGGCGCGTAATACGTTGGCTGGCAGAAGCGTGCGGTCGAAGGAAAGTGCAAAGCCATCTGCTCAGTTATCCGCCTTGCGTCAGCCTGCTGCTCGTCCTGCTGTGGCCAAGCCAGCGGCTCGTTTCAAGGCTTCCGGCAAAAAGTATCAGTTGATAGCTATTGGTACCTCGACCGGTGGCCCGGTAGCACTACAGAAAATCCTCACCGCATTGCCAGCAAACTTCCCGTTGCCGATTGTACTTATCCAGCATATGCCTGCGACTTTCACCGCCGCCTTTGCTGCTAGGCTCGATAACCTATGCAAAATTGGTGTTAAGGAAGCACAAGATGGCGATGTCCTTAAACCGGGTATGGCTTATCTTGCGCCGGGGGGGATGCAGATGATGCTGGACGGCCGTCCGGGCTCGGCACGACTGCGTATTATTGATGGCGGTGATCGAATGAATTACAAGCCGTGTGTCGATGTGACATTCGGCTCTGCCGCCAAGATCTATCATGACAAAGTATTGTCTATGGTATTGACCGGCATGGGTGCCGATGGCCGAGAAGGTGCACGAATGCTTAAAAGCAGCGGTGCAACGATTTGGGCGCAGGATGAAGACAGTTGTGTCGTGTACGGCATGCCTCAGGCGGTAGCCAAGGCGGGGATCTCGTCAGAAGATCTACCGCTGGAGCGTATTGCCGAGCGTATTACGGTAGAGCTTGGGCTCGCGTAGGGAGTGTACCTTGATAGTCTGGAGTATTGCTAACCAGAAAGGGGGCGTGGGCAAAACCACGACCACTGTCGCTCTGGCGGGATTGCTGAGCGAGCGTAACAAGCGGGTTTTGCTGGTGGATACCGATCCACATTCATCGCTGACCACATACCTGAACTTTGACGCCGATGGTGTACCTGCCAGTTTGTTTGATTTGTTCCAATTAACCGAGATCAAGCGTGATACAGTCAAACCGGTGATCCTGCGCACCCAGTTCAACAACATCGATATTATCCCTGCCCATATGTCGCTGGCGACCCTGGACAGGGTGATGGGTAATCGCGGTGGTATGGGGCTGGTGCTTAGAAAAGCGCTGCAGTGTTTGGCTGACGACTATGATTACGTATTGATTGACTGCCCGCCTATTCTCGGGGTCATGATGGTCAATGCGCTGGCAGCCAGTGATCGTATCTTGATTCCGGTGCAGACCGAGTTTCTTGCAATGAAAGGCCTTGAGCGGATGATGCGCACCTTGGATATCATGCAAAAATCACGTCGCTCGCCGTTTAAGGTCACGATTGTACCCACCATGTATGACAAACGGACGAGGGCATCGCTGCAGACTCTGCAGGAGCTGAAACTGCGCTTCCCTGAGCAAGTCTGGGCATCGGCCGTTCCGATCGATACTAAGTTCCGAGATGCGAGTATCAAACATATGCCACCGTCACTTTACTCACGCAGTAGCCGTGGGGTTTTTGCGTATAAAACGCTATTGAATTATTTGGGGCGCCTGCAACAGGATGACCGATAACAGCCGTTTATCCAGCACTCAGGCGCTGGAAGATTATTTTGTTGATTTACTGCTAGAGCCAGAGCCAGAGCCAGAAGCTGCCTTTGAACCTGCGCTGCAGCAAGCTGACATCGACCTCGCCGAGGCCCGCCTCGAAAAAGATTGCGAGCCCTGTACCGATGCGGTTTCACAATCCGGCGGTGAGGTAACCGCTGAAGAGGCTCCCAGGCCAGGTTGTCAGCTATCTCAAGATGCTGGGGTACTGAGCCCTGAGCCGCAGCAGACGCTAATACCGGTAGCCAAGCCATTCGACTTTGCCAGCTTGGACGATAATACGGAGCAACCCGAGCGCAGTATGCCATCGCCAGTGCTGGATAACGTTCAGCGTTTGTTGAATCAGGTCAGCCGGAATAACCCGTTTACCGAAAACGACGATGTAAAAAGCGATGTAAAAGGCGATGTAGTCGAAGATGCCGTTCCACAAACAAACGCGGAACATCGTTATATCGACGACGAGCTAGCTGATGAATGGCAACAGGTTATGGCGCACGAACAGGCGCATGAACAGCCTCTTGTTTCGCCTCAAGCACCTGTTGATGAGACGATTGAAGAGACTTTAGCTGAGACGCAGGCCGGAGAAGATCTGCCGCCTGATTTGTGGACACAGCAAGTACAGAAGGGCAATGACTTTCAGGCGCTGTTCTTTGAAGTCAACGGGGTGACATTTGCAGTACCGCTGACCGAGCTGGGTGGGATCCATCAACTTGGCGATATGAACAGCCTGCTTGGTCGTCCAGTATGGTATTTAGGGCTGATGAGCAGCCGCGATCACCAGCTTAATGTGGTTGATACTGCGTGCTGGGCAATGCCCGATAAACTTGAGGGCGAAGAGTACCGCGAACAGTATAAGTATGTGGTGGTCTTGGGCGAGAGTTCGTGGGGACTGGCCTGCAATGCCTTGCTTGGTACCGAAACCTTATCCCAACACAGTGTTCGCTGGCGCGAGAAAGCCGGTAAGCGGCCTTGGTTAGCGGGCATGGTAAAAGAAAAAATGTGTGCGCTAATTCATGTTAGTGAGCTAATTTCGATGCTCAAAGCAGGATTAGATGTTAATACCAAACTTAGGCAATCATGTTAGGCTCCTGTTCATCGCAGGCGCTAACGCGTTGAATGCAGAAAAATAGATCAAAGAGGAAACAGCATGTCACAGGTGAGTGTCGCTGAAATACAAAAAGAAGACAGCAACGATCAAGTCCTGCAGTGGGTGACCTTCCAACTGGAAGATGAAACCTACGGTATTAACGTGATGCAGGTGCGTGAAGTGCTGCGTTATTCTGAAATTGCGCCAGTACCGGGTGCGCCTGATTACGTTCTGGGTATTATTAACCTGCGCGGAAATGTTGTGACGGTTATCGACACTCGTTCTCGTTTTGGCTTGATGCCAGGTGAGATCTCAGACAATACCCGCATTGTGATCATCGAAGCTGAAAAGCAGGTGATTGGTATTCTGGTTGATAGCGTAGCGGAGGTGGTTTACCTACGCAGCTCTGAAATTGACAGCACGCCAAGCGTTGGCACGGAAGAGAGCGCCAAGTTTATTCAGGGTGTGAGTAACCGTGATGGCCAGTTGCTGATCTTGGTCGATCTCAATAAGCTATTATCAGATGACGAATGGGACGAGATGGCGTACCTATAATGCTTGAAGTGTTGTTGCAATGGTTACCGCTGGCCTTGTCGTTGTTGGCTATTGTGGTCGCATGGCTGATGGTAAGGCGTGAGCGTCTTGCCCGTCAGGCCCTTGAGGCCAAGTTTGCAGCGACGGAGCTGGTATTGAAAAATGCCCGCCAGCAGCAGGAAAGTTTGGTTAAGCAATTTAACGAACTGCGTGCAGGCACCATGGGAATGAGTCAGAAGCTGGGCGATATGGCACGGCATCTGGAAGAGTTGTCTGATCGCCAAGGCGAATTGGCAATGCAGGATCCCGATAGTCGGTTGTACAGCCGCGCCAGTAAAATGGTCGAACTGGGTGCAGACGTCAACGAGCTGATGAATGAGTGCGACCTGCCAAAAGCAGAAGCAGAGCTACTGCTACGGCTTCAGCAAATGCACCATTCACGGCGGTAGGCAGCAAAGCTAATTCTTTTAAACCTAAGCTACTCCCTTGACTTACAAGTAAGTCAAGGGAGTCTTACATCACCATCACCATCACCATCACCCCGCCCTTAACTTGTAAGCACTCTTTTCACTGTATTCACAACTGTTAATATCAATAAAATTCGCGCCGAGAATGGAATTGATGTCGTTTTGTCTTAAAAATAGTGACTTGTGATGAAAGTGTGCGGTTAGCTACAGCTTTTGCTATTTTTAAAACTTCTTGTGGCACTTTTTTATTACCTGCTTGTCCACTCTGGCAGTGAGTGGCAGTTGGAATATATGTGCTTGGGTTAAGCTCAGTATGGAAGTCACAATTACAGCCTCTGCTCTCTAACAACAGGGTGGGACGCTGTGATATTATGCGAGTCAAATTGTGGCACCTAGGATGCATCATTTTTATGTTGTCTGTTGAAGAGTTAAGTTGTACCCGGGACGAAAGGGTATTGTTTGAAGACCTGTGTTTCACGGTCTCGTCGGGTGAGCTGGTTCAGATAGAAGGTCATAATGGTGCCGGTAAAACGACGTTGTTGCGGATCTTGGCAGGGCTTGGACATGCAGATGACGGGCGGGTTTGCTGGCTTGATGAGGACATCGAGTCGGCACGAGAAGATTACCATCAGGAACTGCTGTTCTTGGGTCACCAGACCGGCGTGAAGCGGGAGTTGACCGCGTTTGAGAACTTGGCCTACTTCCAGTCGATGCACCTGTGTAACGAGCAATCGGATCTAACGGGCACGCCTCAGGTGTCTGGTGAAGACTCCTTGTGGCAGGCATTAGCCCAAGTTGGTTTGGCCGGGCGTGAAGATGTACCTGCCGGGCAACTATCGGCAGGCCAGCAACGCAGGGTTGCCCTTGCAAGGTTATGGCTGAGTAATCACAAATTGTGGATATTGGATGAGCCGTTGACCGCGATTGACAAGCAAGGGGTGAAGGTACTGGAAGGTCTGTTCCTTGCCCATGCCAAACGAGGTGGAATTGTCGTATTGACCACCCACCAAGATATGTTCACGGACAGTGATCAGCTACGAAAAATTAAGTTGGGGCGGTAACAGAAGATGAATGCGATATACCATGTTATACGTCGTGAGCTTCTGATCGCCTTTCGTCGTCAGGCCGAGATATTTAACCCGCTGTGGTTTTTCATTATTGTTATCACTCTTTTTCCACTCGGTGTCGGGCCTGAGCCAAATCTATTAGCACGAATTGCACCGGGGATTGTGTGGGTTGCTGCGCTATTGGCTGCTTTATTGTCGATGGAGCGCTTGTTCCGTGATGATTTTGTTGATGGTTCACTCGAACAGATGTTGTTGATGCCAACACCGCTGTCGATTTTGGCCTTTGCTAAAATGCTGGCGCACTGGATGCTTACCGGATTACCCCTGATTTTGATCAGCCCGTTGTTGGCAATATTATTGTCACTTGAGTGGGAAACGTGGAAGGCGGTGGTCTTGACCCTACTTATAGGGACACCGACGTTAAGCTTTCTGGGGGCGATTGGGGTCGCTCTTACTGTAGGGTTGCGCAAAGGAGGTGTTTTATTGAGTTTGCTCATATTGCCGCTCTATATTCCAGTGCTTATATTCGCGACCTCTGCGATTGATGCTGCCAGTTTAGGCGTGCCATATAACGGTCAGCTAGCACTGATGGGAGCGATGCTGGTGGCGTCGGCGACACTTTCTCCCTTCGCTGTCGCAGCTTCACTACGCATAAGTGTGCAATAACTGATTACAATTAACTAAGATTCGTCCTGTCTCACGAGAATGGATCTCATGAGACAATTTGAGCAAGAACAAGGAAGCCGACGATAGCCAGTTTATTAACCCTTAAGGAGTATTTAGGTTGGCGCTGCATTCTGGATGATGGGAGTTATAAAGCCTTTTAGACCAGACGCTTATACCAAGGTAGACGAGGTATATATTCGTCAAAACGATAAGTAACACCTTAGGCAGAGCCTGGACTGGATTTTGAGCCAAGTGTTGTTTTGATACGTAATTATTATTAAATTGAGTAGAGCAGAATTATGTGGAAGTGGTTACATCCCTACGCGAAAGCTGAGAACTGCTACCGTTTGTGCGGTACCTTACTGCCTTGGTTTTCAATCATCGCTTTGTTATCCCTTCTGATTGGTACGGTTTGGGGACTGATGTTCGCCCCGACGGATTATCAGCAGGGTGACAGTTTCCGTATTATCTACCTGCATGTTCCTTCGGCTATTTGGTCGATGGGCGCTTACATGTCGATGGCGATAGCGGCCTTTATCGGCTTGGTGTGGCAGATCCGCCTATCGAACATGGCAGCCCTTGCCATGGCGCCGATTGGAGCGGTGTTTACTGCGATTGCCCTGTTGACAGGTGCGGTATGGGGTAAACCGATGTGGGGCGCATGGTGGGTATGGGATGCCCGTTTGACTTCAGAATTAATTCTGCTGTTCCTCTACTTGGGGGTAATCGCCCTTTACAATGCCTTCGATGATGAGAAAACAGCGGGTAAAGCGGCCGGTATTCTGGCAATTGTCGGTGTGATTAACCTTCCCATTATTCATTTCTCGGTAGAGTGGTGGAATACCCTTCACCAAGGCGCCACGATCACCAAGTTTGCTAAACCATCAATTGCGACCACCATGTTGTGGCCGCTGCTGCTCAATATTATTGGTTTTGCTTGTTTCTTTGGTGCGTTGACCATGGTGCGTCTGCGTAACGAAATTATTGCCCGTGAAAGCCACCGCCCTTGGGTGCGTGCCCTGATGAAGTGAGGCCATTATGCATTTTGACTCTTTTAGTGACTTCTTGGCGATGGGCGGATATGCCCCCTATGTGTGGAGCGCCTACGGGATCTCTTTCGGCGCCTTGCTGTGGTTGATGATTTCAAGCCTGAATACCAAACGCCGCCTAGCGGCCGAAATCAAGAATAAGATTGCGCGTGAAAAGCGCATTAAAGAAGCTGAAAAACTGGAGAACACATTATGAACCCGAGACGTAAAAAGCGCCTGACCTTGGTGTTGGCGTTGGTAGTTGGCCTCGGTGCAACCGTTGGGTTGCTGCTGTATGCACTAAACCAGAATATGGATCTGTTCTATACCCCGACTGAGCTTGTCCATGGCAAGAAAGACGGGAGTAAACCAGAAGTCGGTCAGCGCTTGCGCATTGGCGGTATGGTGGTTGAAGGTTCAGTCGTTCGTGACCCTCAGTCTTTGCAGGTAACCTTTGATGTCGCTGATGTCGGCCCGGCAGTAACGATTCAATATGACGGTATTTTGCCGGATCTATTCCGTGAAGGGCAGGGTATTGTCGCTCAGGGCGAATTGATCAATGCGACGACCATTCATGCTCATGAAGTATTGGCGAAGCACGATGAAGAGTATTTGCCACCAGAGGTAGCAGAAGCGATGGAGAAAACACACGCACCGCTTGAATATACCGACGAACAATTGCAGGGTAGTGCTCAATAATGATTGCAGAAATAGGCAACTTTAGCCTGATTGTTGCACTGGGATTGTCCATCCTAGTCAGCATTTATCCCCTATACGGCGCGTCCGTGGGGAACCAGGCACTCATGCGAATGGCCCGGCCGTTAACATATGGTATTTTCGGCATGATCCTGGTGTCGTTTGTCATCCTTAGCTGGTCATTTTATATCAATGACTTTACCGTGGTTTATGTTGCCAGTAACTCAAACTCCATGCTGCCTTGGTATTACCGCTTATCGGCGGTATGGGGTGGTCATGAAGGGTCGTTGCTGCTTTGGGTATTGATCCAAGCTGGCTGGGCCGTTGCGGTTGCTGTATTCAGTCGTGGTATGCCGCTGGAATCACTGGCGCGCGTACTGTCTGTGATGGGGATGATTGCGATTGGCTTCTTGCTGTTTATTATCGCAACGTCTAACCCATTCCTGCGCACGCTGCCTTTCTTCCCTGTTGATGGCCGTGATTTGAATCCGCTTTTGCAAGATCCGGGTCTGATCATTCACCCGCCATTGCTTTACATGGGTTATGTTGGTTTCTCGGTCGCGTTTGCCTTTGCGATTGCCTCATTGATGACAGGCCGTCTTGATACCGCTTGGGCGCGTTGGTCTCGCCCTTGGACAATCTCTGCATGGTCATTTCTGACTTTGGGTATCGCACTAGGCTCATGGTGGGCTTACTATGAGCTTGGCTGGGGTGGCTGGTGGTTCTGGGATCCGGTTGAAAATGCGTCCTTCATGCCATGGCTTGCCGGTACAGCTCTAATGCACTCGCTGGCGGTGACAGAAAAACGCGGTACGTTCAAAGCATGGACGGTACTGCTGGCTATCTCTGCATTCTCTCTGAGCTTATTGGGTACTTTCCTTGTTCGTTCTGGCGTACTTGTATCGGTACACGCGTTTGCATCCGATCCGGCACGAGGCATGTTCATCCTTGGCTTCTTGGTAGTGGTCATCGGCGGTTCATTACTGCTTTACGCCCTTCGTGGCGGGCAGATCCGCTCTCGTGGTAACTACAGCTTATTCTCTCGCGAGAATCTATTGCTGGCGAACAACCTGTTGTTGGTCGCAGCGCTGCTTGTGGTACTGATTGGTACTTTGCTTCCTCTGGTCCACAAACAAATTGGTTTGGGCTCGGTATCGATTGGTGTGCCGTTCTTCAATACTTTGTTTACCTGGCTGATGATCCCGTTTGCTTTTATTCTGGGTATCGGTCCTTTGGTTCGCTGGAAGCGCGATCAGCTTTCTAGCATCAGTAAGCAGATGACCATTTCTGCCATTGTCACTATTCCATTTGCTTTCCTATCGGTATGGCTGTTCACCGACGTACTTGAGCCAATGGCGGTTCTTGGTATGGCGATGGCTGTGTGGATCATTGTTATGCACGGCTTCGAGCTGTATGAGCGTGCGACCCACCGCCACACATTGTTGACTGGCCTGGGTAAACTTGGCCGTAGTCACTGGGCGATGGTACTCGGCCATATGGGTATGGCGGTTACCGTCATTGGTATTGCCTTGGTGTCGAATTACGATATCGAACGTGACGTACGAATGGCACCCGGTGAGACCGTACAGGTTCAAGGGTATGACTTCCACTTTGCTGGCTTGCGTGATGCCGACGGTCCTAACTACGACGGTTACATTGCAGACTTCAACATTACCCGCAACGGTAAGCGTGTAACGACCTTGCATGCCGAAAAGCGTTTCTATTCTGTTGCTGGCTCAATGATGACGGAAGCGGCGATCGACAGCGGTGTGACTCGCGATTTGTATGTGGCGATGGGCGAGAAGTTAACCGATGGTGCGTGGGCAGTCCGTATTTACTTCAAGCCGTTTGTTAACTGGATCTGGTTTGGTGCGGCCTTGATGGCACTGGGCGGGGCATTTGCTATTAGTGACAAGCGCTATCGCTTCCGCAAGAAGGCAGAGAAAGAACAACCGTCAGCAGCGAAGCAGGAGGCGAAGGCAAACTGATGAACAAGAAGTTACTTTTTATTCCACTGATCCTTTTCCTTGGGTTGGTTGTGATGTTCATGATCCAGCTGACCCGCAATGCAGACGGTGATGATCCAACCAAATTGGAGTCGGTACTGGTCGGCAAGCCTGTTCCTCAATTCAAGCTGGAAGACTTGGTTGAAGCTGGCAGGCTCTACGAGCAGGACATCTTCATCGGCGAGCCATTGCTTCTTAATGTATGGGCGACCTGGTGTCCGACATGTTACGCCGAGCACACTTACCTTAACCAGCTAGCAAGCGAAGGGGTGAAGATCATTGGCCTCAATTATAAAGATGAGCGCCTAAAAGCCGTTCGTTGGTTGAATGAGCTGGGTAACCCTTACCTGCACAGCCTGTTTGATGGCAATGGCATGTTGGGGATGGATCTGGGCGTTTACGGCGCACCGGAAACCTTCCTGATTGATGCCAGCGGTATTATTCGCTATCGCCATGTCGGTGATGTCAACGACCGTAATTGGAACGAGACATTGAAACCGATGTACGAAGCCTTGATTGAGGAGGCGCAGGGATAATGACTATTTCTCGTCGAATGGCTCAGTTTTTTACTGGTCCTGTTTTGGCACTGGCGATGGTGCTTGGTGGAACGATGTTGCTCACAACGTCAGTGCCGGTCCTGGCATTGACTGATGTGTACGATTTCGATTCTGCCCAGCAGGAGAAGGATTTTCAGGAGCTTGCGGCAACCTTGCGTTGCCCTAAATGCCAGAACAACAACATTGCTGACTCGAATGCTGCTCTGGCGCAAGACATGCGTCAGAAAACCTACGAATTGCTTCAAGAAGGTAAAAGCAAGCAGGATGTGGTGGACTACATGATTGCCCGTTACGGCAACTTTGTCACCTACAACCCACCGGTGATGGCATCAACCCTGATCCTGTGGTTAGGTCCTTTGCTCTTTATCGTTATTGGCTTTTCCATTTTGGTGATGCGCTCGCGCAAAAGCACAGAAAAAGTGACTGACACCGAGCTAGAAGCCGATGAACAAGATCGCTTGAAAGCCCTGATGACGGAAATCGGCACTGATGCAGTTGACGTTTCCAAGCAGACTAACCAAGACGGTAAGGTGAAATAATGACGATGTTTTGGGTAATTTCCGCCCTCTTGGTACTGGTCGCGATGGTTATTTTTGTCGTGCCAATGTATACCGGCAAAGAGCAAGATGAAGTCGCCAGCCGTGATGAGCTGAACAAAGCTTTCTTCAAAGACCGTATGGACGAACTGAAAGAAGAAAGCAGCGAAGGCTTGGTTGAAAACAAAGACGAACTCGTGGTTGAACTACAGCAGTCGCTACTGGATGATGTACCAGCTAATGCCGAGCAGACGAAAACCCAGGTCAGCACCACCATGCTGATCCCTGGGCTTATTCTGCTTGTTGGTGTGAGCTTTGGTATGTACATGAAGGTCGGTAGTCTGGATAAAGTCCAAGCATGGAACGAGACCGTAACCCGCTTGCCAGATCTCTCTCAGCGCTTGATGGATGAGTCAAATCCGCTCAGCGACCAAGAGATGGACGATTTGACGCTGGCATTACGTACCCGTCTTCATGACAATCCTGATGATGCGACAGGCTGGTTGTTGCTGGGCCGCATTGGCATGGCTAACCGTGATGCCGAGACCGCTCAGGATGCGATGAACCGTGCCTACCGCCTGGAACCAAGCAACCCTGAAGTGATGCTGAGCTTCGGCCAGACACTGATGATGATTGGTGATCCGGCACAGAGTGAGCGTGCTCGTCTGTTGCTTCGCAGTGTGCTGCGTGTTGACCACACCAACATCCGAGCACTGTCGCTATTGGCTTTCGACTCGTTTGAAAGTGGTGATTTCAAGCAGGCGATTAACTACTGGAGCATGATGCAGCAGATCATCGGAACCGATGACCCGCGTGCAGAAATGCTTGACCGTAGTATTGCTCGTGCTCAGTCCCAGCTCGATCGTGGCAAGAACACCGCAACCTCAGTGTCGGTAACGGTAGAGCTTGACCCATCCGTTGAACTGCCAGAGCAAGGCTTGGTCTTTGTTTCTGTTCATTCGGCTGATGGTGCGCCAATGCCAGTGGCAGCACGACGTGTACCGATTTCTGCGTTTCCGTTCACCCTGACTTTGGATGACAATGACAGCATGATCCCTGAGCGTCCAATGACCTCGCTGCAGGATATGATCATCAAAGCCCGTATCGATACCGATGGTAATGTGATGACCCGTAACGGTGATTGGTATGGTCAGAGTGACGTCATTTCTTTAGGTGGCTCGACAAACGTAGTGATAAATACAAAATACTAACAAAATCTGCGACTTGAGGTGGTAGATATATAAAAGGCCAGATACTATTAGTACCTGGCCTTTTATTTTTGAACTCAAAAGGATTTAGGAGATATCAGACATTCCATCTATGTAACGGGTAACGCTGATCAGGTTTTATCTCGATTGGTCTAAAACTAAATAGATGCAGATAGTGGTTGGTGTAATTGGTGTGTTTGGTATTGAGTTAAAATATTAATTTACGTCAAGCATAAAATCGCTAGATGTTTACGGTTTCTGGTATTACCATTTAGCGCGGGTTCAGTCTGACATACCATGGAAAGAGCATTGAAAAAACACCTATTTACCCTTGCTATTTTATTGACCCTGACAGCGTGTGCTCAGTCTCCGGATGAACAGTACCCTGAAGACCTGACATTTAGCGGCCAGGCATCTAGTGACCTGACGGCTAGTGAAATGTCTCCTGTCGAAGCGACGTCAGACGGGCAAGCTTCATCGGCATCAAGCAACATTGAATCACCGGCCAGCGAGAACGCCATGGCTGATGACTCGGCGATGGACGAATTCGGTGACTACGATGCTAATTACGACGAGGACTTAGCCGCCGTACTTGAAGAAGTCGAGCAAGGTGAAGGTGAGTATGCGGTTCCGGGTGTGTACGATCCCTTTGAAGGTTTCAACCGGGCAATGTGGGATCTGAACTACGATTACCTAGATCCGTATTTGGTCCGCCCAGTGTCTTTGGCCTACGTTGATTACACCCCCTCTTTCATTCGTACAGGCATCAAAAATTTTCTGGCCAACCTTGATGAGCCTGCCAGCATGGTCAATAGCGCATTAATGCTAAACGGCGAAGAGGCTGTCCGCCACTTCAACCGTTTTTGGATTAACTCTACCTTTGGTGTTTTTGGCCTGATTGATATCGCGTCGGCTGCTGACATCCGTAAACCGGTTGATAAGCAGTTTGGCGATACCATGGGTAAATACGGCGTTGCCAACGGCCCATACTTCATGTTCCCGGTTTACGGTCCTTTAACACTGCGCGAAGGTGCCGGTGATGTTGTCGATGGTCTATACCTGCCATTAAGCGCATTGAGCTTCTGGCAGAGCCTTGGTAAATGGGCATTCGAAGGCATGGAAGACCGAGCGGCCTTGGTTAAGCAAGAAGCGATCTTGAAAGACTCGCCTGATTCGTATATTTTCACCCGCGATGCCTACATCCAGAACAAAAACTTCCGCGGCACCGGCGGCAATGACGAGATGCTAGAGCTGGAAGATGAAGCGTACCTGGATGACTTCTTGGATGAGATTGATGCGGAGTAAATCATCCCATCAGCTTTAATGTTATATTTAATTTATTTGAAGTGATATGAAATTATTACCACGGGCAAAACGTTTATTAGCAAAGAGTAATTATCTTGATGTTATAACTAAGTTTTTGATTGTGAAATATTCGCAGTTTATGTTTAGTTTGAAACATAGTAAAGCAAAGGTAGATAAAGATACATTTGTTTTTGAGTGTTTTCAGGGAAAAAATGCTTCAGATTCTCCTTGGTCTATTTATTTGGAATTATTGAAAGTGCCAAGTGATTATAACTTCATCTGGGTATTAGATAAAAACAACAATAAACTTGAAAGTTTATTGTTAAGCAATCATAACACAAAGGTTGTTTATTATGGTACAGAAGAGTATGACCAAGCTTATGCTAATGCAGGTTACTGGATAACGAATTGTCGTCTTCCTTTTCGTTTGAAAAAAAAGAAGGGTCAAAAATATATTCAATGTTGGCATGGTACACCTTTGAAAAAACTTGGATTTGATATTGAACATGGTACATATTCGACTACAAGTAAAATGGGGATGAGGTATTCATATCAAGTTGACTCGGATAGATATGACTATTTTATATCTCCAAGCTCATATGCATCAAAGTGCTTCTCTTCGGCATTTGGTATACCTAAAGAAAAAATTATTGAGGTTGGTTACCCGAGAAATGATGCATTGATTACATTCTCTGAAGATATTCATAGGATTAGTAATATTAAACAAAATTTAGGGATTGATTTGAGTAAGAAAGTTGTTCTTTATGCGCCAACTTGGCGCGATATGCAATTTTCGACTGTATCTCAGAGTTATTACTTTAATAATCCATTGGAAAATAGTGATTTTACTGATGGTTTTGATGAGAACTGTGTTTTTTTATTTCGTGGACATTATTTTTCTGAGTCGCATAAAGAGCACTCTCACTTTATTGATGTGTCTAACTACAATGATGTCAATGACCTCTATTTGATCTCTGATATTTTGATAACTGACTATTCAAGTGTTTACTTTGATTATGCATTACTTAATCGTCCAATAGTCTTTTTTATGTATGACAGAGCTCATTATGAAAATGAAAACAGAGGCTTTTACATAGATGTTGATAGCCATATGCCTGGGCCAATATATGATAGGTTAGATGCTCTTAGGTTAGGTATAAAAAAAGCACCAATCCAGGTATGCCATCAAAAATTTAACCAAAAGTTTAATACTTATGAAGACGGCGGTTCAGCTAAAAGAGTTATTGATATATTCATGGCTGATGAATAAAACTAACAACAGTGATTATAAAGTATAATTAAAAATAACTAATGTTTTGATTTTTAAGGGTTTAATTTAATTTAGTTTTTAAAGACAATTATGGTAAAATTCGACGAAATTTAACTTAATCTTGTGCGGGGAGAAGCGTTACTTCATGGCGGTAGCACGCCGAAAAGTAGGCTTTTCATCCTTGTATCTAGATTATGACGCAAACGACAAGGTAAAACGGATGTTGAACAACAAAACAGTTCTGATCACTGGCGGTACAGGCTCATTTGGTAAGCAATTTATCAAAACAATCCTAGAGCGTTATAGTGATGTGAAAAAAATCATTATTTATTCACGTGACGAGCTGAAACAGTCAGAGATTAAGCAACAGTATCCTGCCTATGACTACCCCCAACTGCGTTTTTTTATTGGAGACGTGCGTGACAAAGAGCGTATGATCCAGGCGTGTGAAGGTGTTGATGTGATCATTCATGCGGCAGCAATTAAGCAAGTGGACACGGCTGAATACAACCCGACAGAATGTATCCGTACCAATGTTGATGGGGCTGAGAATGTGATCCATGCTGCGCTACAGTGTGGTGTCAAGGATGTCGTGGCGTTGTCGACTGATAAGGCTTGCGCGCCAATCAATCTTTATGGTGCGACCAAATTGGCATCAGATAAGTTGTTTACGGCGGCAAACAACATCCGTGGTTCTAAAGATATCCGCTTCAGTGTCGTTCGCTACGGTAACGTAATGGGCTCTCGTGGTTCAGTGATCCCTTTCTTCTTGAAGAAAAAAGAAGAGGGTGTTCTACCCATCACCCATGAAGAGATGACCCGTTTTAACATTTCACTGCAGGATGGTGTGAACTTGGTGATGTTTGCGCTTGAGAACCACTTAGGTGGTGAAATTTTCATTCCTAAAATCCCATCATACAAAATTTTGGATGTTGCCAAAGCAGTGGCACCTGAATCTAAAACACGTGTAGTCGGTATCCGCCCGGGTGAAAAACTGCACGAGGAAATGATCACCGATACGGACTCTCTGAATACTATTGATTTGGGCCCTCACTACGCTATCTTACCGTCTGTGTCCTTTACTTACACAGAAGAAGAATACATGGCGCATCACAAAGCAGAAAAAGTACCATTTGGCTTCAAATACAACTCGGGTACTAACACTGAGTGGGAAACCGTTGAGTCACTGCGTGACTTGATCAAAGATCACGTCGATCCGACTTTCACGGTGTAAGAAAACAATGATCCCATACGGTAAACAGGAAATTAGCCAAGGAGACATCGATGCCGTTATTGATGTTCTGAAATCTGATTTTCTGACACAGGGGCCTCAGGTCCCTGCTTTTGAAAAAGCACTAACGGATTATACCGGTGTCTCTCATGCCCTGGCGGTAAACAGTGCAACGTCTGCATTGCATATTGCTTGTATGGCATTGGGCTTGGGCGATGGTGACTGGCTGTGGACTTCACCGATAACCTTTGTCGCGTCAGCAAACTGTGGTTTGTACTGTGGTGCTCAGGTTGATTTCGTCGATATCGACCCTGACACATACAATATGTGTCCCGAGGCGCTGGCAATAAAACTCAAGCAAGCTAAGCTCGAAAATCGCCTGCCTAAGATTGTCGTGCCTGTTCACTTATGTGGTCAACCTTGTGACATGGCCGCGATTAAAGCGCTATCTGAAGAATACGGCTTTGCCATTATCGAAGATGCCTCACACGCCATTGGTGGGCGCTACCTAGATACAGTGATTGGCAACTGTGAGTACTCAGATGTCACTGTATTCAGCTTCCACCCAGTGAAGATTGTCACCACGGCGGAAGGGGGGGCTGCATTGACAAACAATGCTCAGCTTGCTGACAAAATGGCACTTTTCCGTAGCCACGGGATCACCCGCGATGATGCGTTGATGACCGAGCCATCACACGGCGGTTGGTATTACCAGCAAATTGAGTTGGGCTACAACTACCGTATGACCGAACTTCAGGCGGCATTGGGTGTTAGCCAAATGGAGCGGCTTGACGATTTTGTCGAGGCCCGCCATCGCCTGGCTGAGCGATATAATGACAGGCTTGCGAGTTTACCAGTGGCTCGTCCGTACCAGTTGCCGGAAACCTACTCGGGCCTGCACTTATATGTGATCCGTCTGGAGTTGGACAAGATCACCCTGTCTCATCGTGAAGTCTTCAATGCACTGCGCGAGAACGGTATTGGCGTTAACTTGCATTATATTCCAGTCCATACCCAGCCTTACTATCAGGCTATGGGGTTCAAACAAGGGGACTTCCCTCGTGCCGAATCCTACTATAGCGAGGCGATTTCACTGCCGATGTTCCACCTGATGACGAAGGATCAGCAAGATGAAGTGGTGCGAGTACTGGCCAAGGTATTGGAGTTGAAGTAATGCGTGTAGCTATCATTCCTGCCCGCGGTGGAAGTAAGCGTATTCCCCGAAAGAATATCAAACCTTTCTTTGGACAGCCGATGATCGCCTATTCGATAAAAGCAGCCCGGGAATCGGGCTGTTTTGATCGGATCATTGTCTCAACAGATGATCAGGAAATCGCTGATGTCGCCAAGCAGTACGGTGCAGAGGTGCCATTCATCAGGCCGACAGACATCTCAGATGATCATGCCACCACCATGGATGTGATTCAGCATGCCGCATCATGGTTGGTTGAATCAGGATGTCAGCCGTCGTACATCTGCTGCATTTATGCGACTGCACCGTTTGTGCGGGCTGATAAACTGGCTGAAGGATTGGAGTCTGTCACACCGCCGGGCGTTGATTATGCATTCAGTGCAACGACCTTCCCGTTTCCAATTCAGCGCGCCTTGAAGGTAACGGCAAAAGGGACAGTATCGATGTTCATGCCCGAGCATCAAAACACCCGCTCGCAAGATCTGGAAGAAGCTATTCATGATGCCGGCCAGTTCTACTGGGGGACATACGAGGCCTTCTGTGAAGGTCGAGCGATATTTTCTGAACATAGCATAGCGATTATACTGCCAAGAATTGAAGTGCAGGATATTGATACACCGGAAGATTGGGATACCGCTGAAGGCTTGTTCGCGCTGATGGAGAAAATTCGGTCATGAATATTGTGATTCGTGCTGACGCATCTCTTCACATCGGCAGCGGTCACATTATGCGCTGCTTGGTTTTGGCCGATGAGCTCACTTGGTACGGTCACCAGGTTCACTTTGCTTGCCGCCCGCAGGCCGGAGATATGATTGATTACATTCTGTCCCGTGGATACGGTGTCTATCAGTTGAGTACTCCGCAGCACTGGCAGGCACCTCTGCACTCAGCGGATTATGCCGCTTGGCTTCAGGTGAGCCAACAGGAAGATGCCGACAGCTTTATTGCTATGGTTGATCAGCCTGACTGGGTGATAGTTGATCATTACGGTATTGGCAAAGAGTGGGAAACGGCTATCAAGGTAGCGATGGACTCCCGGGTAATGGCAATCGATGACCTTGTCCGGGAGCACGACTGCCACTTGCTAATGGATCAAACTCTGGCCCGTGGTGTTGAAGAATACCGCCCTGCAGTGAACCCGGAGACTGTAATCTTGGTGGGTTGTGACTATGCCCCGATGCGTAATCAGTTCAGTGCTCTTAGGGTGCGTGCTCTAGAAAGGGCAGAAGATATGTCAGCACATCGAATATTGGTGAGCATGGGGGGGATTGACCAACCTAACGCGACGCTGAGCGTCTTACAGGCCCTGATGGTTTCAGGGTATTCAGATATAAAGGTTACCGCACTCCTGTCACCCAAGGCTCCGCATTACCTTGCCGTTAAGCAGTATACCGAGAGCTACCCTAGTATCATCACACATATCGACTTTGTTGAAGACATGGCTGGACTGATGCTTGCGCATACTATCGCGATTGGTGCACCGGGAACAACCTCCTGGGAAAGGGCTTGCCTCGGCCTACCGAGTATTATTGTTCCGTTAGCGGAGAATCAGCAAACAATTAGTCATAATCTCAATGAAGCCAAGGTAGCGATACCGATTGAAGTTGAAGATATTGCTGATCAACTTGATGCGGGCATCGAACGTATCATCACAAATTATGATAATTTCCGAGAAAATGCCTTTTCAATTTGTGATGGCTACGGAGCAAAACGTGTCGCTAGCGTGATTTCATCCTTTGATCAAATAAAGGGTGGCGAGCAAATCATTCTGAGAAAGGCCTGCCACGATGATATAAAGCAAGTTTACGATTGGCAATGCTTACCCGAGACAAGAAAGTTCGCACTCAACTCAACTGTTCCATCTTGGGAAGAACATCGGAGCTGGATGAAAAAGCAGGTTGTGAATCCACATTGTCTATTTTACATCGCAGAAAAATATATAAATGGCGAGTTCTTTTCCGTTGGGGTGGTAAGGCTAAACCGACAAAAGAGTTGCTGTTACTTGATTTCTATTTTTGTTGATCCGCAATATTTTGGTCAGGGAATTGCCAGCCAATGTCTGTCAATACTTGATGATATCCACCCAGATATTGTAATCAACGCCACCGTACTGAAAGAAAACACGGCATCACAACGCTTATTTTCAAAAGCGGGATACATGCAGCTGACAGACGAAACCTTTCAAAGAAATACACAAACAGGTAAACGTAAATGAATAACTATATCACTATTGATGGCCGTAAAATTGGACCAGAACATCCGCCGTATATTATTGCCGAGCTTTCGGCAAACCATAATGGTGATATAAACCGTGCATTCGCCATTATGGAAGAAGCGAAGAAAGCAGGGGCCGATGCCATTAAGTTGCAGACTTATACCCATGAGACCATTACTATCGATTGTGACAGTGAGGATTTTCAAATCAAAGGTGGGCTGTGGGACGGACAGACGCTGTATGAACTGTACAAAGGTGCGCATATGCCATGGGAATGGCATGAGCCTTTGTTTAAGAAGGCAAAAGAGCTTGGTATCACGATCTTTAGCTCCCCATTTGATTTTACCGCTGTAGACCTGCTTGAAGAATTAAATGCGCCAGCATATAAAATTGCCTCTTTCGAGCTGATTGACTTACCTTTGATTGCTCGAGTGGCACAAACAGGTAAGCCAATGATCATGTCTACGGGCATGGCCAACGAAGAAGAAATCGCTGAAGCCATCAAAACAGCAAAAGATAATGGTTGTCAGGAGCTTGTCGTTCTTCACTGTGTGAGTGGCTATCCTGCACCAGCCGATCAATATAACCTCCGAACGATTGCTGATATTTCAGAGCGATTCGGCGTGTTGTCAGGGTTGTCAGATCATACGATTGACAATGCGACTGCAGTAGCATCCGTGGTACTTGGTGCGAGCTTGATTGAAAAACATGTAACGATGGACCGAAACGGTGGTGGTGCAGACGATAGTTTCTCTCTTGAACCGCATGAACTTGCACAGCTATGTAAAGATGCAAAAACCGCTTGGCAGGCACTGGGTAAGGTCAACTATGAACGTACTGAAGCTGAAAAAGGTAATGTGAAATTCCGTCGTTCATTGTATGCCGTTAAGGATATCGCGGAAGGTGAAGAGTTGACGAGTGAAAACGTGAAAAGCATACGCCCAGGCTTAGGTTTAGAACCCAAGTTCTATGAGCAAGTGATAGGGAAAAAAGCGAAAATAAAACTAATTAAAGGTACTCCATTATCATTTGAGCTTTGCGAATAAGGGAAGTTTATTGTGAAAAAATTTTTCATGAAGGAATATCCATATATAAAATGGCTTGCAAACAGAAAAAAAATTGAAAAAGATTTGAAAAATGAAATTAGACTTCAAAACAAGAAAATTGAAAATCTAAGTTTAGAGTTTGCTTCATTAGAAAATAAGCAAGAGCAAAAAGTTAAAAATGCATTGAATTCAGTTATTAATAAACTTTTAGACTTAGAAAGTAAAAATAAAATACTTGAAAACAAGCTAAAACAAGATGAACTTGATAAGTTAAATAATTTATTGATATCTGGTGAATATAAAAATATTATTCTCACGACATATCCCGAGTTTTCAACGGGTAATGTTGGTGATGCAATGATCACCGATGCATTTGTAAAGCTACTAAAAGTTCATAATCCGGATTTTAATTTTTTACGTGTTTTCCGAGGACAAAGTTTAGAAGATTTGAATCTTGAGCATGTAAAGAATATCTTTGCTCCAGGATTTTCTGTTGCCCCAGGAACTTACCCAAAAAACTATAAGTTATTTGATAATATCGATGATTTAGATAAATTTAACTTTGTCCCATTTGGGTGTTCGTATCAGCATTATCTACCTGAGGATTCTTCATTTTCGTTAGAACGCTATAAAGAATCTGATATTAAATTCTTAAAGAATATATCTAATAATTATGGCTTGATTCCTTGTAGGGATGAAAAGATTAGAGTGTTGATGCAAGAGGCGGGTATTAACTCATATTACAGTGGGGATTTAGTTCTTTTTGATCCTGATGTCATAGGAAGCCAATACAAAGGTTGTAAAAATATAAAGTCAGTCGCGATTAGTGTTCAGCATAAGTCAAAATATACTAAGCAATCAATTGAACTATTAACTTTAATCCGCAATTATTTTTCAGACGATGTTAAAATATATTTAACATTGCATGGTGCTGAAAACGCAATTACGAGAAAGTTAGAAAAAATAGCAAAATCACTAAATATTGATACAGTATCACTTTATGGTGAAAGTAAAAATTTATCATTTTATGATAGTATAGACTTACATATCGGTTATAGACTTCATGGGCATATATATTTCTTACGGCAGCGTAAACCGTCTATTCTTTTAGTCGAAGATGCTCGAGCATATGGATTCTCGAAAACATCAGGTACAGCATATGGATGTTTTGATGCTATGGAAAAATTAACTGTCTCGGAAATGGCTACTAAAAAGATAATAAATTTCTTAGATTTACAAATTGAAGATTGTTTCAAAAGTTATATGGATGTTTTCAATTTTATCGACGATACGTATTACAAGATAGTAGAACCAAGATTTAAACAGATTTCAGAATCAACAAATGTGGTTCGCTATTAATAGCTTTTTGAAGACACTCCATCGCTTAGAAAGTGGTGGGGTGCTATATTCATAAGAAAATAAACACTCTTGGAAAAATAAAAGTGGAAAAAAAAGCAATAATATTAAGCTTACTACAGGATAAAAATATTGATATAAAACTCATCAATAATGTGATGAGTAACTTTAATTTGAATAAAAAAGAATTAAGTAAAGTTTTATCAAAATTTCATGTATCGAGAAAGAATGTAATAGAAAGAGCTGAAAGATATTATAAATTTGAAGATATGTATACCAAAGAGTTTTTATATATTTCTCTGCTTCAATTTTCTATTTTAAGTCCAGATGATAAAGAAGTATACAGGATTATCCACTTCACAAATAGATATGGAAATTCAGCATCTGGGTTAATTTCATCATTAATTTCAGTGTGCTCCATAAAACAGCTTGAAATTATCATTGATAATAAAAAAGATATCAAACAGGTTCATTTATTTAAAATATTTAAGAGAGCATTGCAACTCGGTGACAATAATCTTTATGATATTCATAAGGATTTGATATTAGAGCAGGAAAAACAAGATAAATTAGAGCTTGTAAGGCAGTATTACAGTCCTACAGGTATATCTATAGATAATATTGAAATTGCGTTTTCTAAGCAAACTGAGAAATATTTCAAAGATTATTTGGAGTTGTTTCCTTCTTTTAATGAAAGCTTTCCTGAAGGTAAATGTCTCTTTGACTTACGTTATAATAAAATGGCTCAAAGGATATTGTTTAGAAATTTGATAGCAGCAGTAAAAAAACAGATACCATTTTCTTTTGTGCGAATAAGTGACGGTGAGGCATATGCGTTCTCAGACTGTCCAAAGTTAAGTAAGAGGCAAGAAGTTCATTGGTGGGGAGAAGAACTACCCTTGGAATTAAGGCAAGAGATAAAAAGCGCATTTAACAGTATACTAGATTCGAAATTTAATCTAATAGGGATGCCATCACCTTATAAGTTTCTCCATTATGTAGATTATAATAATAACTCTTCAATAGATATTCCTCTTGATATGGAAGTTAAGGTGGTTAATAGGTTAGCTTTTACAACCAAGGAAATAATTAGTAGAGTTGAAAGTAATAGTATTTCAGCGGAGTATTTTACTGAAGATCAGATAAATAATGTTATCTTTAATAAAAATAGTATACAAAGATTGGTAAGACATTCAAAACGTTTGATTGTTATTTCTGGTTATAAATCAGAGGCTATCAAAGATAAAATACCCCATGATAATATTATTGTTAAAGAGATACCGACACATAGTATGTTAAAGGGTAAAACTGAAACAGTTAAAGCACTAAGGCCTTTGCCTTTTGTCTATAAAGAGGTTAACTCATGGATAGAAGGAAATGTTCAACCAGGAGACTTATGCCTTATAAGCGCAGGTTTTATAGGGAAAATATTCATAAGCAAAGCCTTTGCTAAAGGTGCTGTTTCTCTGGATGTTGGTCAATCATTAAAAGTTTATTTCTGAGATTAGAAAGTGATTAAGTTAATATATACCTTTTACAAAGGGTTAGTCGACTCGACAGCAGTAATTCAATATGGTCGTAATGTAAAGAATAGAGAAAGAAATATTGAATTATATCAACGGTTCTCTACAAAAAAAGGTTTACTTTATCTCCCGATTTTGCTCTTCAAAGAGGTTATAAAGAAGAGAGTAAAAAAAATCAATTTTTCATTTTCAGAGGTTATATATGCTGGGCATACAAAAAACAATTTAAAAGAATTTGAATGCTTCCATAATTGGTGTAATGGGATTCTCGATGATAAAGATGCCGCCCAAAATATAAATAATATCGTAAATGCTGATAATATTGGTTTTTTCAAAAGAAAAGATAAAAGTATTATTATAAATGCTATTCTATCTGTTGTAATATTTATATCGTTCTTTACCAATAAAATAACCCTTAATCAGACATCATTAACCTATGCTCTAGAATATACTAGAAATTTCCTGATTTATTATAAGGCCATGAAATCTCAAAAAGGGTGTTTGCCAACATTACTTGTTGTCTCTAATGACCACAATCCTAACTATGTGGCTGTATCTAGGGTATTTAAATTATTTGGTGTAAAAAGGATTTACCTTCAGCATGCTGCCGTATCGAAAATTTTTCCAAAACTAGATTTTGATTATGCTGTTTTGATGAATGAAAATAGTCAGCAAACATACAATAAAATTGGTAAATCAAAAGCTCAGGTTTTTACTATCTCACGGTTAGACAATTCGTTTAAGTTAGAAGATAAGAAATATGAAACTGATGAGATGTTGAATGTATGCCTTCTACCAACATCTATCCCATCACTTTCACACTTGAATAAAATTATTGAGGAGCTGGATAAAAATATATACATTAATAATATTTTTATTAAACACCATCCACGATTCAATGAGGTTGATAAAATTAATAGGAAAGCATTAGTAGTTAACTCTTTAGACACTATCAGTAATCATAGACTTATTTGTATTGCAGGGAATACGACAGCTGCGTTAGATTATGCTTTGCAGGGAGAGGAAGTTTACCAATGCTTTGCAATGGACGATATACCTGAAGATTATTATGGGTTTGTTCATAAGAAAATATGTAAAACTTTAAAAGTTAATGAGCTGAGCTCAACATTTTGGCTGCCCAATTTTAAAGCACCAGTTGATAGGCTTAAAGAATATTGCCCTCATCTTGCTGGCACCCATGAGTATTCTTTACAACAGTTAAGAGATTCAATAGCCATAGAAATGAAAGATTCAATTAGATTGAACAAAGAGGTTCTTTCTGAAAAGTCAACTAAATTCAAAGCTATTAATAATGAAATCATAACCATGCTAGGCAGCATGTCAATTAAAAATAGGTGCGCTGTAATTCATGCAATGAAGGAATCTGAAGCTATTTCATCTGACGAGCATATAATTTTAAACTACTTGCTTAATAAAAGCTGATAATTAAATTAGGATTAAAATAGCTTGTTAAATAAAATCATATCAATGGCAAAGCCGGCTAATCTATTTAATCATATTCTTGTTGATGATGTTGATGACGCAGTCAATATTGTTTTCATTCCACGTATATCATTCTGTAGAGTAAAAAAGTACTCTTTTGATATTATTGGTAATTTTAGATTAAAAGCTATCAAAACGAGTTATAGACAAAATAACTATGTCGTTCTCATCAATTTAGTCAATAAAAATATCGGCTTTCTTATTAAATCTCAACGGTCGGAAGATATTTTACTTGCTGCTCTTGCTGAGTCAGATGAGTTGCAACGAATTAAATTCATGATACTCGCTGTGTTAGCTGATACTTCATGCTTAAACAAAGTAACTTTTTCTGTTTTACTTTCAAAAATAGAAAATAAATCTTATTTATTATTATCATTGAGATCAATTGTTGATAACTGTAAAGAACAGAATGATTTTCAACGTTATGTTTTAAGTGTATACCTAGATTACAAGGTAGAAACATATCGATCTGCTATTGACTTTGATAGTTTAACAGCTAACCAGAAAGTTTTTTTATATTATATTGAATCAAAATACGAAGAACTTATAAGAATATACAGCTGTAACAATCTCAATAATCTGTCTAAGAGTAGTGTAAACTATATTTTTGAGGCTGCAGTTAAGTTAAAGGACTTTAAATTTGCAAGTAAGATCTTACAGCTTTTCAAAAAGTATTTATCAAATAAAAATATAAATGAATATTGGTTTGCTAAAGGGGAATTAGTTGAAGGTTTTCGTTCTATGCGTGAGCGAGATATGTCATCTGTTTTTAGACAAATCCTCGGGAGTAAATATATTCAAAGTCTTAGCTCTTTAGATGACAATGAAGCTTTACTTGTGCTTTCATCGTGGGGGCCTGGTGACGACATTCGTTATTCATCAATGTTCCCTGCGATCAAAGCTGCACATCCAAATGTCACTTTTTCATGTGAACCTAGGTTAGTATCACTATTTTCAAGAGTATATCAAGACATAAACATTACACCAGTATCTCGAACGAAACGTATTATGCATGAAAACTCATTTGACTTTAGTCATCAGCCACATCATAAAATTCATCATGTTCTTGATAAAAATAGTATTGGTCTTATGGCTAACTTTGACAGAATAACGTTGATGACCGATATGTTATCTGATTTTGTTGAACCAGGTGAAAATGCACAATTTTCAACAAAGAGATTTGAAATAAAAGACTTAAAAACAGAAAATATTATAAATTCATTTATTGATTCTTTGAAAGTAAAAAAAAGGCCTATTATAGGTATTTGTTGGCGGAGTATGGTTCAAAGTCATTCAAGAAATACACATTATTATAGCGTTGAGGATTTATCTGTATTATTTAAAATTCCAAACTGTGTTTTTGTATCTTTGCAGTATGATCATTGTATTGATGAAATTGAAAAAATTAAGACATTATACTCTACTGATATTTATATCCCTCCAATTGATCAACTGAATGATTTTGAGTCCGTGTTGTATTTGATGAGAAATTTGGACCTTGTTGTATCTGCTGGTACTGCTGTGCTAGAAATAGCAGGGCTATCAGGTATAGAAACGCTTGCTCTAACAAATAGTGAAGCTCAGAGGTATAGAGTTTATAATAATAAAGATCTTTGGTTTCCAAATATTAGCTATATACCAGGATGTATAGGTATGGATAGAAGTGAAGTCATTTCTAAAGTTGCAGATTCAATTTTAGAAAATTATACTGGTAATCAGTGACAAACAAGATATTCATTGCCTTGTGTTTCTTTTTATGTTGTGTGACAATAATATTAAGATTTTATTATAGAGCGGTGTGAGTAAGAAATGTCAAAAAGAATAATTACATTCGGAACCTTTGATGTGTTTCATATTGGTCATATCAATATTTTAGAGCGCTGTGCATCGCTTGGAGACACTTTAATTGTCGGAATTTCAAGTGATCAGCTCAATTTTTCAAAAAAGAATCGCAGTCCGATCTACGATCAAGAAAGCAGAATCAAGATCGTTCAGTCGCTTAAGTTTGTAGATGAAGTATTTATTGAGCATTCCTTAGAAAGAAAACGTGAGTACATTGAGTTCTATCGTGCCGATGTATTAGCTATGGGCGATGATTGGAAAGGTAAGTTTGATGAGTTAAATGATATCTGTGAGGTTGTTTACTTCCCAAGGACACCATCTATTTCAACGACAGAAATTATTGAAATTGCAAAGAAGTTTTAGATGATAAATATTAAAGGCCTTATCCATAAATTTATTGGCAATGTTATTGATCTTCTTTGGCCAAAAGAGAAAAATTCGGTCACACTTTATGCCTCTACAGGTGTTCTTGATGGTAACTTAGTTTGCATAGAAGCTTACTTTAAATACTATTACCCGGAATTAAAGCTAAATGTAATCCGCGGTAAAAATACTAGTGGTTTACTATCCAACTTATACAACTTGAAGCGTCTTTTGTCATCACCCATTTTGATTGTCGATCATGCTATTCCTCGATTTCTCACGAATAAAAGACGTAAAATCTATAATGTTTGGCATGGTATTCCATTAAAAACTATTCGTTATTTTGATGGTAAACGTTTTACGGATTCTTTTCTTGAGTTTGAGTCAAAGAATTTAGATGGACTAGTTTGCTCTTCCATGTTAGATATGGCTGTAATGTCTGCTTGCTTTCAGGTGCCGCCTAGCCGCTGTATACTTTCTGGTTTACCACGTAATGATCTCTTGTTCCATGAGACGCTAGACTGGTTCACAGATAGTAGTGACGAGTTACTAAAAAGAATGTTAAATGGAAGAAAACTGATCTCTTGGATGCCTACATACCGTGGTACATGGCATGAATTTAATGAGATAGCTGCTTTTTCTCATGAAGAAGAGAAGCTGTTATGTGATTTTCTAGAAGCAAATCACGCGGTATTCGGAATTAGGGCACATAAATTCAGTAAAATTCAGCCACTGCCACTCTTGGCTGAAAAGGGGCTATTAGTCGACCTTAATAAGTATGAATTAACTAATTCAGTATTGAAGCAAACTGATATTCTTATTACAGATTATTCAAGTGTTTGGATTGACTACGCACTGATTTCTTCAAATATTTGCCTTTATCTTTTTGATGATGAGGAATACGATGATGAACGAGGGACGATCTACCCTCTTGAGTCGGTTTTTCCGGGCAAAATCACGTATAAATTTTCAGAATTAATGTACTCATTGACAGACTTGGTTCAAGAAAGTAACGACAATATTCCAGTTGCATCAGATCTTTTTTTCAAGCACATTGATAACAATAATACTAAAAGGTTTGTTGATTATATTGTTAATCATACTGATACAATCTGTTTTGATAAATAAATTTATGAATAATATTAAGATTCAAAAAAAGTTTAGAGTAGTAAAGTCGAGGCTAGTTGAATTCGCCCTCATGTTCATGCACCTTTATTCTTTTTTTAGGTATACAATTGGTCTGCATATACTGCCTGCATCTATAATAATGTTGCTTTGTAAGTTCCTTAATATGGTAGTTATGTTTATCCCTTTAAAACTTCTTTTTGTTTTATCTGGGACAAAGAATATTGCAGCATTAGAAAATATTGAGTCAACAATAGGTAGAAATACTTATGTAATCCTGATGATAGCGCTCGTTGTTTTTCTTTATTTGTTTAATACTGCTTTGCAAGTTTACAAAGGCAAGATTATTAACAATGAATTAAAGAATATTGAGGTCAAAGCCTTTAATGTAAAGGGAAAGTCAATTCCCTATAAAGTAATTAATCGTACATTCCCGACATATTGTCAAGTGTTATCAGATATAATGCTTGTAGTATTTATAACTGCTTTGTTTTTTATTGTAAACTTGTCTTATGCTTTGTATTTTTCATGTGTAACTGGTTTGTATTTTATCATTGTGGAATATTGGGCCTTTTCAGATCATGAAACCAGGTTATTACGTAAGCTACATATCAACAACAAGCAGTTTATACATGCTTTTTCAGGGTTGTTCTACCTTGTAATGTTCATTGGTATCGCTATTGTTGTGTTAGTGAGCCAGCTCAACGTCTTAATAGCTATCATGATGTTACTCCTTGCTCGTTTGGCTAATGGCTCACTCAAATCTTTCTTTATTGGTCAGCTTTCTTTACGGTTTAACTATCTTTCTTAGTTCATTGGCTATTAACATATTTAAGTCCTGACCATGTGGTAGCATATTCAGGACTTCAGCTTTCTCTTTGGCTAAATTGTCACTACCGATTTCAAAAATATCGTTGAGTGATGTTATCTCTTTTCCCCATATCATATCTTCATAGCTAAATGAAAAACCAACCTCTTTTTTATATATTTCTTTATCGTATGGTATAAATCCGACAGGTTTATTAAGCATCGCAAAGTCACAGTATATACTTGAGTAGTCTGTGAGCAATGTATCAAATTGGTCTAAGTATTCAGTAATATCTTGTGCTTTATTTGAGTCAAGGTTAACTACATGCGGACTTAGGTAATCCACTAAATTAATTTCAAACTTTGGGTGTAGTCTTAGAAATATAATAGTATTATTTTCTGATAGCTGTAGTTCCAACTTTTCCTTGTCGTAACCTTCAAAAGGAAATAATTTAACATCGCTATATGGACGCCAAGTTGGGCTGTATAATATAAATTTAGTATTGCTATTTTTTCGGTAACTATCAATAAAGGTTGAACTACCGTTGGACATTGAGTCAAGGCGAGGTTGTCTAGCAACAAGAACTTGATTTTGTGTTACGCCAAACGCTTTACCAATATAGTCTGCAAAGAACGCGGAAGGGCTCAAGTAATAACTAATATTGGTACTCATTAGTTTATAATACAGTTTCTTTATCAATCCAGCAGATTGGTCCATTAGTCCAATATTCTTTATGGGTGTACCATGCCCAAGTTGGATTACCAAACGGTTATGATTCATGAATAAACCGCTGACAGGGGCATCCATTGTACTCATGATCCAGCAACTCGCCTGAAGAATATATATTTTATGTTTGATGCCTTTCGTCGATATAAAGTGACCGCCAAACTCGAGTTTAAGTTTGTTCCTTTTTTCATCATCATTGATAATGAACTTTACGTCGTACCCTGCTTTTTCAAAGTCCTCTTTATGGTTAATAAATAGGTACTTCGAATTGAAAGTGAAATCTTTATTTACGGTTGAATTAAAAATGATCCTTTTCTTTCTTTTGCCTAATATAAAAAAGAATGAAAGAAGAAAGCCAGAAGCTGCATCCGCAAAGCGTTGGAGAAGAAATTTATTTTTGTTGCTAATTGACCACATGATAACCACCAATTCACTTGATATACTAATATATCACAGAACATATAGCATTGAGAGAGTGGCTTTTGAAAAGGGTTTTGGTAACAGGTGGGAATGGTTTTATTGGCAAGGAATTAGTCAAATTACTGCAGGAAGACTTTTCTGTACGAGCATCTGTACGAAAGTTAGACGAAAACATCAGTGACATTTTTCCATCTTCAACGGATGTTGTTGCTACTGGTAATATTACAGATACAACTAATTGGGATGACGCACTTGCAGGCGTTGATGTTGTTATTCACTTAGCTGCTAGGGCGCACATTTTGGCAGACCCTTCACAGTCACCACTTGAATTATTTAGGCAGGTTAACTGTAAGGCTGCATTGCACCTTTTGCGTGAGGCGGCAAAACAAGGTGTGAGCCGCTTTGTTTTTGTCAGTAGTATCGGTGTAAATGGCAATGTTACCCACGGTATACCATTTAACGAGCAGCAAACACCAACACCTGTGTCTGATTATGCGATCTCAAAATACGAGGCTGAGCAGCAGCTCACGCTAGAAGCTAAGCGATTAGGTGTTGAATTAGTTATAGTTCGCCCTGCATTGGTATATGGTAAGAAGGCCCCGGGAAATATGGCAAGGTTGGCAAAGCTGGCTACGGTTTTACCTATTCTCCCTTTTGGTGCTGTAGCAAACAGTAAAAGCTTCGTCTCTGTTACAAACTTAGTGTCACTGTTGAAGTTATGCGCCTCTCATCCTGCAGCAGTAGATCAAGTCTTCTTGGCTGCTGATAGTCAAACCGTTTCAACTAAACAATTGGTTAATACGTTAGCGGAAGCTGCTGGGAAAAAAACGATACAGTTTCCTGTACCGGTAGCTGTTATGCGCTTTGCAGCCAAATTGTTGGGAAAAGGCGCAATAGCGAGCCAGCTGTTTGATGATCTCGAAGTCGATAATAGTAAGGCAAAGGAATTACTGGGGTGGGAGCTCAATGATGATCTTCACTCTACACTGAACTAAGGATCAGCTTGATGCATACATCCATATTGAATGCATGCATCCTGATTTTATCTATGTTTCGTATAGATATTACAGTTTGAGCTGTGTTACATCATGATAAAGGTGATCGTAAATCTCGCCTTCAGGGGTATAACCTGTAGGTGTGCTGAGAAGTATATTTCTGATATTTTGAAGATCTGTTGAGTGGCAGGCACTATCAAGTTGTTTTAGAACATCTTCCATTTCCGGCCAACTTAATTTTTCTTCCTTCGCTGACATGATTTTTGGATGCTCAGTACCGGTCACGTTATCACCAATCAGCAATTCTTCATAGAGCTTTTCTCCTGGTCTTAGGCCAGTAAAACGGATCTCGATGTCGCCATCACACTTTTCATGTTTCTTTTCAGTTAAACCCATTAGCTGAACCATGCGTTTTGCAAGGTCGAGGATCTTTACCGGTTCATCCATATCAAGTACAAAGACTTGACCATTATGGCCGATGGCTCCAGCTTGAATAACCAGCTGGGCTGCTTCAGGGATCAGCATAAAATAGCGTGTAATATCAGGGTGCGTGACAGTAATTGGTCCACCACTCTTTATTTGCTCACGAAATAGCGGCACAACAGAGCCTGATGAACCGAGTACGTTACCAAATCGGACCATAGTGAATGTTGTTGGGCTATTTGCATCTGCCAAAGCTTGGAGGACAAGCTCAGCCATTCGCTTGCTGGCCCCCATTACATTAGTAGGGCGAACAGCTTTGTCTGTAGAGATTAATACAAAATTACTCACACCTGACTTCATCGCAGCTTCGGCGGTAAACCAGGTCCCAAAAATATTATTACGAATACCTTCGACGGTGTTGTGCTCAACAATAGGCACATGTTTGTAGGCCGCTGCATGGTAAACAGTGTCTATTTGATATTTGAGCATCAAGTTTTGTAGCCGGTTTTTATGCTGTACCGATCCTAGGGCCGCAATAATAGGGATTTCTTGCTTGGTGAATTTGAGAAATTGCAGCAACTCGCGCTCAATCTTGTAAAGGTTATATTCGTTAAGCTCGAACAATAGGACCAGTTTGGGTTTTCTTTTTATTATCTGCCGGCAGAGCTCAGAACCGATAGAGCCCCCTGCACCTGTAATCATAACGGCTTTTGACTCAATACACGCCTTCATTAAGTGTTCTTGAGGTTCAATACTATTTCGACCGAGGAGATCAGCAATATCGAGATCTTTGATTTCCGTCAGGCTTGATTTACCAGAAGCAATGTCTTCAACGGAAGGAACGGATTGTATTTCTATCGGCCAGCTAGAGAGTCTTTCCAGTAATCTTAAACGCTCGCCTTTACTGATGTTATTAATGGCAAGAAGAAGTTTGACTGGGCGATAAAGGCTGTTCAGTTTTTCAAACTCACTGCTATGGTAAACCTTTAGGCCATATATAATGTTGCCGCATTTTAGGTTATTATCATCAAGCATCGCGACAGGGTGATACTCTGAGCCTTGACGCAGGGCATAGGCGAGTTCCCGGCCAGTAGAGCCTGCACCGTAGATCAGCACATGTGGTTTACCTTTTCTATAGTAGCGGTCGAAGTACATTCTAATCATGACCCGAGGCGCACCTAAGAAAAGTATGGCAAGGCCAGCGTAAATTGCTGGAACACTGCGATGAATGTATGAGTGCGTATAAAAGCTTGAGATAGCTAAAGCAAAAGCAGATAAAATGACAGCCAATGCAATATGCCCCAAGGCTGGGACAATCATGTAGCGTAAAACCGCCCTGTACAAGCCGAGCTTAGCAAATACGAGGAGTGTAACCAAAATCGTTGAAGCAAAGCTGATGAACTCCTCTGGGCCAAAGGGGATCATCACTTTTCCTGTTCGAAGAGCGATAGCTAGATACAAGGCAGCTGTTATTGCAATGAGATCATAACAGACGGTAACGACGCGCTTGGTGATGCGCTTGGCACTGAAAAGGCTTAAAACTGGTTGAAACATGATTCACACCCTGAGGATAGTGTCCTCATTCTAAACGCTAAATAAATGACTAGCTAGCCGTTCAGGTTACTTTCAAGAACTGTTGATTGAATTATGCGCTATTTGGTGCTTGCACTTGCTTCTGGTCATCCTTTAGACTTGCCTCCACAGAACATATAGGAACTAATATAATGCAATCTGGCTTATATCGGCTATTGGACTTTTCTTTCGCCCTGTGTGGCTTGATTTGCCTATCTCCGGTGTTAGTGATCGTTTATCTGCTTGGTAAACGTGATACTGGTCAGCCGATTTTTCGCCAGCAGCGAGTCGGTAAAAACCAAAAACCGTTTATCTTGGTGAAGTTTCGTACCATGCCGCTAGAAACGGTGTCGGTAGCCACTCACCTTGTTGATGCCAGCTCTGTCACCAAACTGGGGGCTTTTTTGCGTAGAACTAAGCTTGATGAGTTACCTCAGCTGATCAATGTCGTTAAAGGTGAAATGAGTTTGGTTGGCCCGCGCCCATGCCTGTTCAACCAAACCGAACTCATTGAAGCGCGTCAGCAGCGTGGTGTGCTGGACGTATTGCCTGGGATCACCGGCTTGGCCCAAATCAACGGCGTAGATATGTCGACCCCGGTGAAACTGGCTGAGATGGACCAGGAAATGATCTTAACCTTTAATTTAAAATCATACTTTGCCTATATTCTGCAGACGGCGATTGGTCGTGGGGCAGGGGATAGAGTGAAAAACAGTAATTCCTGATTAATCATGTAGAAAGAAATGCAACACAACAACGATGATATTATTGCGATTTTTAATCGCTGCTTTCTTGAAAGTTACAATACCGAGTTGATCCTCGGCGTTGATGAACCTGTCTATCAGCCTGCTGATGAGGATAGCGCCCACCATCGTGTCATCTTTGCCCGCGGCTATTTTGCCTCGGCCCTGCACGAAATTGCCCATTGGTGTATTGCCGGCCCCAAGCGCCGCTTGTTGGAAGATTATGGCTATTGGTATGAGCCGGATGGTCGCACAGCTCAGGCGCAGGCTGAATTTGAAATCGTCGAAATCAAACCCCAAGCCCTAGAGTGGATTTTGGCGGCGAGCTGCGGTTTTCGCTTTCAAGTCAGCTGTGATAACCTCAATGGCAGTTGTGAACCTGATAGGATCGGTTTCACTAACAAGGTTCGAGAGCAAGTGTTGCAGTATCTAGAGCACGGTATTCCAGATAGGGCCAAGCAGTTGTCGGAATCACTACGGGCCCATTATGGCATAGTGCCATTAGATCCAGTGATGTTTGAATAAGTCTGCATAACGAGCAGCCAATAGCCAAAGAATGAAGATTATGATCCAGCAATACGAAGAAAAGTTGTTAACCTTGATTGACCAGATGGTAGAAACGGCCTCAGACGATGAACTGTTTGCCGGCGGTTACCTACGTGGACATATCTCGCTATCTGCCGCTAACTGTGAACTCGAAGGGACATCGAGCATTGAAGTGATGGATGCTAAGGTCGTTGAAAGCATGGCTGATGCACAGTCTGAGCTCAACCCTGCCGATCAGTTGATTGTCAAAGCGATGTGGCAACAGCTCCAGCTGCAAGCTAGGTAATATAATAGACTTGCGTTAAGCAATAAAAAAATCGGCATCTAGGTGCCGATTTTTTTACTTAAATCAATATAATCTGTCGATATCAATCATTCGTACTTAAATACTTACGCTTATAGTCTGATGAACGTGCGAATATGACAGTTGGTAAGATCACAAGCACTAAGCCAGCTGCAAACATCAAATTCTCATTTTCTAATAATTGGTAGCAACTGGTAATAAACACAGCCAGCACTGCCAGTAGATTCGTGTAATGTACCAATGGATGGTTCACTGAAAAGCGTGCATATGCCCTGAACATGCCCTTTCCCTCTTCTTGTTAGTTTTTTGTCGTCAAAAAAATGTTTTTAAGAATTGTGTTGTCAAACTATTGACAATCTTGTTATTTATTTATGATAGCTGATAAATCCCACCAATGTGTGCCACCGGAATAACTTTTCGGGCAATGTCACATTATTGAGACTTGGTGTGATTGAAGTGCATAAAAAAGTACGCATCATAGTGAGTATTGGTTTTTTTAATCAATAACTTACACTGATTGTTTTGTTATGCATTGTGCCTATATTTGTAGGTTTTAGAGCATTTAAATGTGTACTTTTAGTTGTTGGAGTCACTTAATGGCCATGAAATTGGGTTGAAAACTGAACCGTTTTTTTGCGCGGTGACGGTAATTTGGCACGCGAGTGCAAATACTTGATCAACGACTTATCCAGGTTGGTACTAGGTGTCTCAGTGACGGTATTTCTGATGGAAAATGGTCTCCGTTGTATTGAGTCAATTCAATAACTGGGAGTGCATAAGGGCATAGAGCTTGTCACGATAAGGGAAAAAGAGGACCAGCTATTTGTACACGGCTTTTTTGTCTTCATTTTTTCAGCTGTTAGAAAAAGAAAACCCCACTCACATTTGTGACTGGGGTTAACGTTGCTCTTTTGCTTTTGCTTTTGCTTTTGCTTTTGCTTTTGCCTTTGCCTCTAGCCTATGGCCACTCGCCTCACGCCTTGCTTCTTCCGCCTAGTGCCCTGCCTTTCTCCCATACCACGGATACCTTGCATCCGTTACACCAAACAATTGGTATTTCCGGCTTAGCATCTGGCCGCCATCTCGGGTCAACGGTAACCAAGAAATGGTCGCACGATTAGTACTTGGCTTAACGGTCATCACATCGAACGGAATCGAAATGTAGAAACCTTTGGTGTAGCTACCTTCACCGTATTCATCGGAAGACAAATCTGTAAAGGTGGCAAAGGCACCGGCGGTAATTCCACTATCAAATTGTTTAGAGAAGTCGACAGTGACACCAATATCTTCAGTTAGGTATTGGCCCGCGCTAACCTTGAATAAAGTATTTGGTAGCCAATTCCATTGTGGTTGGTAGTAACCAGTAACATGACCAGTCATCGCCCCCGTTTGAACGCGATATGGACGATTAGTGATTGGGTCAAATTGATCTTCCTCGGTAAAGAAACCGAAGGCAGAATCAGGATCGCGCTGTACGACATAGTTGACATCCATACCGACAGCCCAGTTTGCGCCAAGCGGGCGATACAACACTTCGCCACCAACACCACCAAACATCATTTCAAGGTAACCACCATACGCTTGGCTGTACCAGTCATCGCCTAATTTATCCATCCAAGTAAGCTGCAAGTTATCCAGACGAACAGGGTTATCGCTGATGTATTGGCGAACCAGAGTACGAACACGCTTCAAGTCTGTGCCATCAGGCGGCACGTCGTACAAGAACTGGTCGTAATTATCATAGATATTGAAGTAAATTGAACCACCAAGCTCAACATTGTCGGTAAACCAGTAGTTTGCACCTGCATTGATACCGATGTTGAACATGTAGAAATCTTCTGACCCACCAATAGATTGCTGCAGAGTAGGGGAAATATTGACATCCCAGTGTTTGCTTGGCTCAGCAACCAGCGTACCTTCAGGCTTATTGGGTACAGATACCGAACTGCTATCTTCAATGGTCGCGCCGATGTACTCAACATTGGCAACTTCACCGAATTTTTCGGCATCGATACGGGTTTCGGTAATTGCTTGACGGTTGCTGGTTTCAATTAACCGATACTCAGCAACATCAGGGCCTCGGTTGGCGAGCACCGTCGCAGCACGCTCATGTGCCTCATTGCGATTGCGGTATTTATTCTGATCGGCACTGACCGTCACACTCTTATCATTGTAGTGAATAGTCGGATTCTTATAGCCCGCAATAGTATGCAGCTCGTCAGCAAGAACCTGCCATTCCGCATTGGTCAGCTCACTTTTAGTTGCATGGTGGTTTTCACCGCGAGGCGTATAATTTGGCGCCGGCTCGTCTTGCCATCCAGACTTCAAGGTATTGAAGTTGGTGTATAGATTAAACCCAAAGGTCCAAGTGTTTCCGCGCTCATAACTTAGACGTAAATCGCCCCAATTGCCTACACGATAAAGTGCTCCATAGTTAAACTTGCTATCCTGTGGCATTTCAATTTCACCACGGGTGACAGGGTAGTCGCTAGTATAATCGTTAGCGTCATATTCCAGTTTAAACCGAAGTGGTTCCCAGGGGCTTTGATACTCTATGCCGCCATAAATTGACATCGGCCCACTAAAAAAGTTATCGAAGTTTGCCGTACCCCACTGTCCACGAATTTCGCGCTCACAAAAACGGTCTGCTAAGTCACATAATGGGTTGCTGACATTGTCACTGTTACCCATGTATCCCCAAGCTACGCCAAGGGTAAAATCAACAGGCCCGAATTGTTTGTTGGCCGCAATAAACTCGCCATCAAATAGCCCTGTACCCCCGAAGTCTCGCACCCCAACGGCAACTTCAGGCAGCCAGTAACTTTCTTCCCACAAGCGAACCTTAAAGTCGATCCCCTTATCTGTGTATTTTGTATCGCCACTAAAATCAGGGTTGCCACTGTAGAGAAGATCTTGAACGATTGTGTAACGAATCGTTGCTTCAAACCAAGAGAAAAGTTGTAATGAGGCATTATAGTGATGGTATTCATTGTTATAAGTCGCACCGAAATTAAACTCACCCGTTGGATTCATACGTGCTGTAGGCATTTGCATCAAGCCGACGCCACCAAAATCAGACTGGGAAGGCTTTAATATTGGATAACTGAACTCATCGGCACTGGTTGAATATATAGGAAGTAGAGTTAAAGCAATTGCTGATAGCCTGAATAAATGATTAGGTGTTTTTACCGTGTGTTTTATGCCCTTATTTGTCATGATTACAGTACCTTGTTCCTTAGTAGGTCAATCATTTCTTCATTCAGTTTTTCATAGTCGGTTGGTAGACTGTTATAACCAATATATATGGTCGCACCCGGCGCAATATCCATGTGGTTTTTATTCCAGTAGGCAATAGGGTGCTGCTCTACTGTACCGTCAGGTTGAATGACTGCTGCAAAATCCTTTTGATGCCCCTCAATCAATGCTGTTTTAGCTAAGTATTGTTTTGCTGGTAGGCGAGGTCGCCATTCAAGCGATGTAGGCTTTTGAACCGCACCAATAATTAACACATTATTAGGACGATTAGGTAAATAGAGGTGATATTCGCCACTAAGAAAAGGGTTTAATTTTTTGTTTAGCCTAATGGCATCAAAATCAAGCGGGATAAACTGCCTCGAATAAAATATGTTATGGTTTATCCAGCGTTCATTGGCCCTAAGGCTCGCTTTTGCTGCAAAGCCAATAGGCTCTTTATCTACAAGCTGGTCGATCTGCTTCAGTACGGATGATTTGTTCTCAGGTGTCGCACTGTTAGTCAAACTGCTGCCTGGCCAATAAATGTTGTCAGCCCGTAGGCTATTACGCTGTAATTGCGTAGCAATATTATCGCTAACAATTTGACTCAAACGAGCAGGCTTGGAATAGTCTAAAGACCAAGCTTGAGATTTATCAGGGCTGTAAATAGTTACGCTCAATGCTTGTTCTGGTTGGTAGTTATTAGCCTTTGCAAAATGTGGTGTAAGCAGTAGAGCAACAAAGAAAAAAAACAGTGACGGCATAGCTTTTTGAATAGCGGCTTGAAAGGACTTTTGAGTAGTCTTTTGGGCTATTGGGTTGCTATGCTTTATGTGATCAGTGGTATAAAAGCTAAAAGCACTCACGGTCATCATTCCTAGTTAAATGGTTTAAGCTGGGTCAGCTCGATATAAGGCATGTTAGGCGCTGGCTTTTGTTTACTCTTTATAACTTGGCCATTACGTGAGTCGATCCACCAATGGTTGTCGAACGAGATATCCAGCAGGGGAATAGAGACATGCTCGATAAACTGCTTGCTAGGTTTTTCAGTACCGTTGATATCCAGAATATCGTCGGCTACATATGAAAACTTACTTTTGCTCGGGTAGCCAAAATGATATCCGGGCTGCCAATCTATGGTACGTTGCCATTGCGTTGGGGTAGAGGCTAAGTGCAACCCTTGCACCAGAGGGTCGACGCTATAGCTGTGGCTGCCAATTAAGTTGCCCTTTGGCAAATTAAGAGTTTTAACGATTCGGCCATTTTCCGTAATCAACATGCCTTTATCGGCTGACACCCACTTAAGTTGGGTATTGGTTGGAGTTGACGAGTCTGAGTTTGGCAAACCCTGTGTTTTTTTGTTTTCAGCAAAAGCCAATACCATAAAAGCTTGTGGGCCGTCCTCGACGCGTGCGTACATGCTGGCGTAGGGAAGTTGGTTGATTTCTTCTGCGCTTAAGGCGACATCTTTATCACCAAAAAAGGCAAGGTTAACGGTGTCGTTAACATCATTAAACTTCTGACTGCACCCAGTAAGCGTTAATAAGAGAAGTACTGCAGTGGAACAATGTCGAAACATGAAGGTAGCATCCAAATTGCTAAATAAAGATAAAGTAGAGTGGTTAGAATAAAATGTCAGAATCAGGTGGTAGCTGTTGAGTGAATTTTTGGTTAATTAACCGCGCTATAACGCGCGGTTAAACACAATCAACTCAAACTCTAGCTGTTTTAAGTATTACTGAGTTGCAGTCGCTGTCGTTGTGGTGCTGGTGCTGCCGCCTGAATCGGCAGCTGCAACACCAGCCACAGCCACTGCTGCACCTACTGCTACTGTTGTGGCTGTAATACCGCCAGCGGCAGCAGCAGAAGCACCAGCTGTACCTGCAGCAGCACCAGATGTTGATGCTGTTGTACCTGCAGTAGTTGCGGTAGATGAAGCTGTACTACCAGTTGTTGCGGCTGTAGAACCTGTTTCAGTTGCTGCGAAAGCTGTACCACAAAGTGATAGCGCCGCAATCATTGCCAAAGCTGCTTTTTTCATCCTATTCCCTTACTTGTTGGTCAAAATTAACAATTACGTATATAAAAATATCAATCAAGCGGTTCCCGCCTTCTATGCAATGATATTGCGATTAACACAAATCCGCAATGCATCTAGCTAATTGTCATAAAAGAGTTTTATGAATTCTTAAATGCAGGAGTGAAAAAAAGAGAGGTCACTCCCAAAAATAACAACGAGCTTGCCGATAAGAATAACTTAATGGGGGGAGGGAGGTGTGCCACTAGGATTCTTACACCGTTATGATGATTTTGAAAACTTATCAATACAAGTAAAACCCTTTAAAGTTAATTGCTTACGCTATTCGTTTAAGGTTTTCTGAAAGTAAGCTACAAAATTCATATTCCTATCAGCATAAAAAATGTGTAAAATCATCAATCATATTTGAAGGGGGAAACCTCATCATTTAAGTAGAAATTTGACATTTCGACGTAACAAACTTGCGGTAGTGTACCTTGCACTCGAAAATTGACGGTCATTAGGAACCACAACCTAAGGGCGGTAGCATGTCTAAACCACTCTGGTCGTTAAGCTGACCGTTGTATAAATTCGCAAAGTTTCTCTTGCTTTAACCCAGAACATCCGTTCGTCTTTAGCTGATAGCTGATAGCTGATAGCTGATAGCTGATAGCTGATAGCTGATAGCTGATAGCTGATAGCTGATAGCTGA
>NZ_JBNNXT010000021.1:0-83622 GCF_052873815.1 Photobacterium sp. DNB23_23_1
GATAATTCTTTTGTTGACTATCATTTCACGAGTGCCCACACAGATTGCATGGTCAAATTGTTAAAGAACAATACTGATTGGATAGCGGCTTAAGTTGCCGTGCTCCGTGTCAGTGAGGTCGCATTATAGGGAGTTCTGATCAACTGGCAAGCCTTAAATCAACAAAAAACGTCCCACCCAAGCTGTTCGAACGCTATTTGAACAACAACCACCTTTTTCGCTGTTTAAAAGAACAGAGCTTCACCAGAGTGTCTTGACTAACACTGATAATGAAAACAGGTTAAGGCTTATATTTGGTATCCATTACCGTAACAAGCTCAAAGCTCTGTCCTTTCTTCACCGCCTTCAATGTGGCTTTCTAATAATCAGGCCACATGGGTGTTGTTTGCAGACCTCTTGCGCTTCCTGTCACGAGGGTGCGTGATCGGAATCGCCGACAGTAGCTTCTTGGTATAATCAGCCTGCGGGTTACTGTATATTTCCCGGGCATCACCCATCTCAACCACTTTGCCAAAATACATCACCGCCACACGGTCGGAGATATGCTTCACGACCGAGAGGTCGTGGGAAATGAAGATGATGGCCAAATTCATTTCCTGCTGAAGCTGCAGCAATAAGTTCAGGATCTGGGCTTGGACCGACACATCCAGTGCCGATACCGACTCATCGCAGATCAATAGTTTGGGCTTGAGGGCAATCGCACGGGCGATCCCTATTCGCTGGCGCTGCCCCCCAGAAAACTCATGCGGGTAACGATTAGCGGCTTCCTCCGGCAAGCCCACTTTGACCAATAATTCTTTCACCCACAGCTTTCGCTCCACCGGTGTACCAACTTTGTGGATAATAAAAGGCTCTTCCAAGATCATCCCGACGGTATGGCGCTGGTTGAGCGACTCCATCGGATCTTGAAAAACGATTTGCACGTCTTTACGCAGAGGGCGCATCTCTTTAGCGGAGAGCTGAGTAATATCTTTACCCTCGAAGAAAATTTTACCGTCAGTCGGTTCATAAAGCTTGAGGATCGTCCGACCTAAGGTACTCTTACCACAGCCAGACTCCCCTACCAGCCCCAAGGTTTCACCTCGAGCAACGGAGAAAGACACCCCGTCGACCGCTTTCACCGTATAGCCTTTTTTAAAAATCCCTTTTCCAGAAACAAAGTGCTGCTTGAGGTTTTCTATCCTTAGTAACTCTGTCATTTCATTCTCCCTTTACCGCCCAATCTATACCGCTCAGCCTAGCCCTTGCCTACCCCTTTCCTATCCCTTGAATTCGGGGAACAAAGTGACATCTATAGGTTTAATTTCAATCGGCTGCTTTGGCTCATTATCTAAACTAGGCATTAACCCCATTAAGCGCTCGGTATAGGGATGCTGGGGATTGTCGAACAAATCAAAAATGTCGGCGAACTCCACCACTTTCCCGCCGTACATCACCACAACGTCATCACAAATTTCAGCAACGACACCCAAATCATGGGTAATGAAGATCACAGACATACCTGTTTCTTGCTGGAGATCGTTAATCAGATCAAGGATCGAGGCCTGCACAGTGACATCCAGTGCCGTTGTCGGTTCATCACAAATAAGTATGTCAGGTTTACACGCCAGTGCCATGGCAATCATTACCCGCTGACGCATCCCTCCCGAAAGGTTATGCGGGTATTCGTTGAGCCGTTTCTCCGGCATTGGGATTTTAACCTTCTTGAGCATATCCAAGGCGTACTGATTCCGCTCACCCTTGTTAAGCTCAGGGCGGTGCAACTCAAGCACTTCGATCAGCTGGCGGCCAACCGAGTGCACGGGATTAAGTGCGGTCATCGGATCCTGGAAAATCATCGAAATCCGGTTCCCCCGCATGGCATACATGTCTTCCGCAGGTAGCGTCACCAGATCAGTCCCGCGGTACAGGATCTGGCCGCCAACGACCTGACCGTAGGGCTTGGGCAGCAAGCCCATGACCGACATCGCCGTCACACTTTTACCGCATCCTGATTCGCCAACAATGCCCAATGTCCGGCCTTTGCGAACATCGAAGCTAACGCCATGGAGGATTTTTACAATACCTTCATCGGTAGTGAACTCAGTCTCCAGCCCTTGAACATTTAAAATTACATCATCTTGCATAGTCGACCGACCTTACAGCTTATAGTTGTCATCGATCACAGTGACCGGTTCAAAGGTTTTGCCTTTCTTCATCGCAGAAAGAGTGGCTTTCTTGTCTTCCTCATCAATCCAGAACGTGGCCAAGTCAACGACTGAGAACAAAGAGTTCGTCTGTTTGGTCATGGCCGGCATCGGATATTTCAACCAACGCCAATACCCTTCCCGGGTATAGGGCACCATGTAGCCAGGAACAATCAGAAACTCATCAGAGACAATTTTCTGAATTTGATGGGATATTGTTTGTTTCTTCTCAAGATCAAACTCTTTGTTATAGTGGTCGATCAACTTGTCCATTTCTGGAGAACTGAAATTGGTATGGTTGTTCGTCTGCGGTTTGGCATTCACCGAGTGTAGATACTCCCAGTAAGCTGGGATCTCGCCGCCCCCCATATTGATAAATGCCAAGTCATGTTTCTTCTCTAACACATACTTGAACGCCGACGAGCCATCGACAAGATTAAGCGTTAATTCAAGACCCGCTTTCTTCGCCTGCTCTTTCAGATAGGCAATTCTCGGTGTATGTGGCTGGTACCCATAGGTAATAGCGAAGCTCAAACGCTCTCCGCTGGCGTTTATCCTGATCCCATCCGGTCCAACCTTGTCAAAGCCCGCTTTGACAAAGTACTCAGCTGCCAACTCAGGATCAAAGGTCGGTGCTTTATTGTCACTGCGATCATAGCCACCATGGCCGAACCCCATACCGTGAGGCTTACGGGCATAATCGCCACGCAAGACATTGGCAATCATGCCATCAAAGTCGGTGGCGTAAGTGACCCCGGCACGGATATGGCGGTCGTCAAGCAATGACTGGGCAGTATTGATCCAAAGTCCCCCAGCACCTTGTACAACCTGGTTATAACCCCAAAATTTATGGATATAACCATCTTGGTACGGCTTGGTATTGGCTTTTTCATGCCAAAGACTGGGTAAAACCAGACCAAAAGTGTCTAACTTGCCTTTCTCGAAATGCTTGCGGGCAATGTCACTATCGCGGATCACCGTATAACGCACTTTCTCGACGTTATAGCGGTTCTGGTAATAGCGATTGCTGTAACCCCACCAGTCTTCCCCAACATGCTTGAAGGTCACGCTCTTGCCTTTCTTGACCTTGTCCATGAAATAAGGACCGGTTGTCGGCTCGCTCTTGAAGTTGTAACGTCGAACAAAGTTATCGTCGATACCGTCGTTATTTTCATCTTTCTTTGGCTTAAAGAAGTGCTCAGGCCTTGGCTGCAAGCCGTTGCTTGGCAGGTTGATCTGTACCATCAGCTCATCATTGGTCATTTTGACGACAGACTTCACCGCGATGGTGTAATCATCGAGCTTGACGACATCCTCGATCTTGTTGGTGAAGAAATCGTTGTACCAAGGTGAAATAATGTCTTTCGAACGGTAATACTTCAGCATAAACAGATAATCATCGGCGGTAACCTTCTCGCCATCCGACCAACGAGCGCTGGGATCCAGCTTGAAGTACACTGTCTGGTTATCATCACCAAAGGCCCATTCCTGTGCCAACTGAGGGATCCACTTTCCAGTATTGGGGTGACGTGCCGCCAGCTTAGGAACTCCGTCCATGAAGTGATGACGAAGCCCTGAATTGGAATCCGGGCCGACACTGCGCAAGGTCTGTGGAAAGCTGGCCATATGAGTGCGTAACGTGCCACCGAACTTGGCTTCAGGAGAAGCAAACAACGGCTCATCCATGTTGGACACCCACGTCAAATCTGCGGGTAGATCTGCCGCCTGCGCAGCACTTCCGAGTGCGGCGATAATCGCGACAGCTGACAATTTGAGCATGTTTTTCATTATTAATATCCTTATTTCAACAGCTACAAACCAAGGTTATACCAATCTGGATAAGTAGTTGATCAAGTATTTGCAATGGAGAAATCATTGTTATCAAGGCAGATATTGCAGTAACTAGTGGCTCTAATTACAAAATATCTAACGCAGAGAACAGCGATTTTAACCTGCAAGACTGCTCAAATATTTATGCAGGTTGGTATTATACATAGCGGGTAAATTTCTTCGGATCGAAGGCGGCCCGAATCGCCTCACCAATGAAAGTTACCATCACTAACACCAAGACAATCGATGACACGACCGAGGCCACAATCCACGGCGAGTCCAAGTTGGACTTACCTTGCTGTAGTAACTCTCCCCAGCTCGGAGTGGGTGGCATAAGGCCAAGACCAAGGTAATCCAGCGCGGTCAGCGCGGTGATATTGGCGGCGATGGTAAACGGCGCCAGCGTGACAATCATGACCATAGTGTTAGGTAAGATGTGGTGGAAGATAATACGGACGGTTGATGCACCCAACGCCTTAGCGGCCATCACATATTCCCGGGCAGACTCCTTGTAAGTCATGGTACGCATGTACCAGGTCATCCCCATCCAGCCAAACAGCACGTTGATCCCGACAAATAACGTAAAGGTCGGTTGGGTTATCGATACCAAAATCATAATGACATAGAGGAAAGGTACCATTGACCATACCTCTATCAAGCGCTGGACAAACAGGTCGAATTTACCGCCGAAAAAGCCCATTGCACATCCTACCGCGGTACCAATGGCATAAGAGATCGCCATAGTGATCAAAGCAAACCCCATCGCTGTTCGAAAACCGTAGACTAAACGAGCGAGAATATCCCGACCAATGACATCCGTTCCCAAATAATGCTGACCGGCAACGCTCGGAGCGGTGGGCGGAAAATCACCGGAAAAGTCCTGCTCATAGGGGTTCCAAGGCACCAGTGGCATCACTACAAAATTATCCCCGCCCTGCTCAGCAAAGAGCCTCTGAAGCGCGCGGTAATCCGCCTCACTAGATGAAGACTGGCCAAATTCAGTACCGAGACGAACATCGGACAGCACGGGAAAGCTATATTCACCATTGTATTTGATCACCAACGCCTTGCTGTTGATCAACAGTTCGGCAAACAACGACAACACCAACAAGCATGAAAGCAGCAAGAAAGACCAGTAGCCACGCTTAATTTCTTTGAAGCGATTGATCTTTCTCAGTGTCAGAGGGTTTAAGTTAAACATGATCAAGCTCCAAACTTCACTCGAGGATCAACCAAGGCAACACAGATATCGGAGATAATATTGCCCATCAACAACATGCCGGCATTGATAGACACAATTCCCATCACGACCGGGTAATCCCGCTCGATAATTGACTCGTAGCCAAGCAAGCCTATTCCATCAATATTGAAAATAACCTCAATCAGGAAAGAGCCGGTCATGAAAAATAACAACGAATTACCGAAATGGCTGGCAATCGGGATCAAACTGTTGCGCAGGGCATGTTTGCGTACTGCCGTTTTAAACGGCAGTCCCTTGGCAATTGCGGTACGGATATAGTCGGATGACAGGTTCTCCATCAGGTTATTTTTCATGGTCATGGTCAAGGTGGCAAAGTCACCGATCAGATAACAGATCAGCGGCAGCACCGCATGCCACATCACATCCCTGGCCCGCTCAACAAAGGTTTCGTAATCATCGTAATCATCACCCGCGAATCCCCCCATCGGGAACCATTCGAGGTGGTAACTAAATAAGGTAATGAGCAGGACACCCACCACATAACCGGGTAAGGCGTAGCCAACAAAAATCAAAATCGACGAGCCGGAATCAAATACCGAACCGTGCTTGAGCGCCTTGTAGTAACCGAGGGGGATCGAGATGAAATAACTGATGAAAAACGTCATGCCACCATAGAACAGTGATACCGGTAATCGCTCGGCAATCATATCGGAGACCGGCTCGTAATAGCGGGTCGATTCACCGAAGTCCAACACCATCAACTTGCCCAGCCATTCGGTATAGGCTTCCACAACGGGTTTATCCAAGCCATAAAAGGCGTTCAGCTCGGCAATCTGATCTTCAGACAGTGCAGAGTTACCACCAGCCGACGTCATCGCGGCGGCGCCATCTCCTTGTGCCTGCATATTGGCCAGCATCCGTTCGACAGGCCCGCCGGGCACGAAACGGGTAATGGCAAAGATAAGGATCGTGATCCCTAAAAACGTCGGGACAACCAATGCCAATCGACGCAAGAAATATGACAGCATGTTTTAACGACTCCATGTCAAACAGGCACTATGCTCGTAACAATGGCAAGGTTAATTGCAATAAAAAACAGCCAAATTACAAACTCGATTCTTTAAACTTTATAATAACAACCGATAAGATGAAGAGATTTAGAAGAAAAAGATCAAAAAAGGCTGCGAATGCAGCCTTGATACAACAATATAAATGAAGCCTTTTATTGAGCAGCCAGCCAAGCAGGCACATCGGCAACACTGTCTAGCACAGCATCGGCCAACTGCTCACCCTCAGCGGTTACCGGCTTGCCCGTTCGCACCACGATTTTGGTGCCAACTTCGGCCGCTTCGGCGGCTTTCATGTCATCGGCCTTATCACCGATCATTACCGAACTGGCCATATCGATCTTGAGAAAATCACGGGCAGAGATAAACATACCTGGCTTGGGTTTGCGACATTCACAATCCTGAAGGTAATCACCTTTGCCTTCTGTCGGATGGTGCGGGCAGTAATAAATACCGTCGAACTCCACACCGTTGTCGACAAAGTTCCAGTCCATCCACTCGGTCAGGGTCAGGAAATCATCCTCGGTAAACATTCCACGAGCAATGCCAGACTGGTTTGTCACCAACACCAACATATACCCCATAGCCTTAAGTTTTTTACAAGCTTCAAACACACCTTCGACATATTCAAAATCATCGGTAGTGTGTACATAGCCGTGATCGATGTTAATTACACCATCACGGTCAATAAAAACTGCTGGTTTGGCCAAGCGTCAGCCCTCTGTCTCGCTGTATTCGTTATCCCAAATTATGGCACGGCTGGCAACGGGATTCACCTGTTTCTCTCAACCGTATAAATAAGAACAATCTATCATACTCACACTGACACTATGGCTATAAAGCCATTTAGACGTCCAGACGTAAAAATATCTATTGACTTCATTTATGTTAGCCCATAGCATCAAAGCCATAGATGCAATTGGCAGACAGGCTTCAAGCATCAATAAAATAATGCAAATGCAATACACAACATAACAATATACCGGTCGCAGCCATTGATGGGCGTGCCCGTCATCAACACGGTATAGGATTTGGGAAATAAGATGATAGAAATAAACAGAGTCAATAAAGTCTTCTATCAAGGGGCCAAGGAGATCCACGCGCTGCGTGATATCAACCTGACCATTGAGCAAGGCACCATTTTTGGGGTGATTGGTTCTTCAGGTGCCGGTAAAAGCACCCTGATCCGCTGCGTTAACCTGCTCGAACGCCCAACAAGTGGTCATGTCATTGTTGATGGTATCGACCTCACTCAGCTCTCAAACCAAGAGTTGACCCAAGCTCGCCGCAAGATCGGCATGATCTTCCAGCACTTCAACCTTTTGTCTTCCCGCACAGTTTTCGACAATGTCGCATTGCCTCTTGAGTTGGCAGGTACCAGCAAAGCCGGCATCAAAACCAAAGTCGATGAACTGCTTGAGCTGGTTGGTTTGGCCGACAAGAGCGACACCTACCCGTCCAACTTGAGTGGCGGACAGAAACAACGTGTGGCAATTGCCCGCGCACTGGCCTCTGATCCTAAGGTACTACTGTGTGACGAAGCCACCAGCGCACTTGACCCAGCAACAACCCAATCTATCTTGACGCTGTTAAAGGAAATCAACCGCAAGCTCGAGCTAACTATCTTACTGATCACCCATGAGATGGATGTGGTGAAAAGTATCTGCTCCGAAGTAGCCATCATCGGTGACGGTGAGCTGGTCGAAAAAGGCCCGGTCGGTGATATCTTTGCCCACCCGAAAACCGAATTAGCACGTGACTTCATCCGCTCGACGTTGGATCTTTCGATTCCGGAAGACTACCGCGCACGAATGGTAGAAACCCGTGTTGCAAACAGCTACCCGCTGATCCGCCTTGAGTTTACAGGTGCCTCTGTTGATGCCCCTCTGATTTCTCAGGTAGCTCGAGAGTTCAATATTGATATCAGCATCTTAAGCTCAGATATGGACTACGCCGGCGGCGTCAAATTTGGCCTAATGCTAGCCGAGTTATTCGGTACCGAACAAGCGGCAGAGCAAGCCATTAACTTCCTTCGTGATCACAAAGTAAATGTAGAGGTATTGGGCTATGTTGCTTGATTCAATTACCACCTGGTGGGCCCAGAACGAGCGTTTGGTTGACCTGCTTATTGATGCCCTCGGCCAAACCCTGATCATGGTGTTTGCCTCTGGCCTGATTGGCTTTTTGATCGGAATCCCAGTTGGTGTTGCCCTGCACCTAACCAAAGCAAACGGCCTACTGGCAAACCCTGCAGTCAATAAAGTACTGGGTATTGTGACCAATATTGGTCGCTCTATTCCCTTTATCATCTTGCTGGTCGCGATTATCCCGTTCACCCGCTTCGTGGTCGGCAGCTCTATCGGCACCGCCGCGGCAATCGTGCCATTGACTGTCGGCGCAATCCCGTTCATCGCCCGCCTGGTTGAAGGAGCATTGCTAGAAGTCCCGACCGGTTTGGTGGAAGCTGCGCAGGCGATGGGTGCAACCCCACGCCAAATCATTACCAAGGTACTGCTACCTGAGGCCATGCCAGGTATTTTCAACGCGGTGACCATTACTCTAGTGACCCTGGTCAGCTACTCGGCAATGGCCGGTACTGTCGGCGGCGGTGGCTTGGGTGATGTGGGGATCCGCTACGGCTACCAACGCTTTGACGGCACTGTCATGCTTATCACGGTCGTGATGCTGGTCATTCTGGTTCAGATCATCCAGTCTGCTGGCGACCATCTGGTCAAGCGCTTCGATCACCGATAGTGAACAGCACAGATAACAAACAACACTGATTACAAAATACAGAAGACACATATTCCATCTAGTATTACGGACAACCCCAGTTTTTAAGGAGAAGTAACATGGCTTTTAATTTGAAGAATTTGTTCGCCGTCGCCGGTTTGGCATCAGCATTGGTCCTGGCTGGCTGTGGCGAGAAAGACGCTGTCGTTGATAACAGCAAAATTAAAATTGGGGTTATGGCGGGCGCTGAAGAGCAAGTAGCGGAAATTGCGGCCCAAGAAGCCAAGGAGAAATACGGCCTTGATGTGGAGCTTATCGCCTTCACGGATTACGTATCACCAAATGCAGCGCTGGAAGAGGGCTCGATTGATATCAATGCTTTCCAGCACAAGCCTTACCTTGATCAACAAATTTCAGACCGCGGTTATAAGTTTGCGGTCGCTGGTAATACTTTCGTTTACCCGATTGCCGGTTACTCAAGCAAAATTGAATCGGTTGACGAACTAAAAGACGGCGATCAAATCGCAGTACCAAACGATCCAACCAACCTTGGCCGATCACTGCTTCTACTTGAGCAGCAAGGTTTACTGACACTGAAAGAAGATGCCGGCCTAACAGCAACGGTATTGGATATCATTGAAAATCCAAAAGATCTAAAGATTGTTGAACTAGAAGCCGCCCAGCTACCTCGTTCACTGGATGATGTGCAACTAGCAATCATCAACACAACATACGCGAGCAGCATCAACCTAACACCAGAACGTGACGGTGTGTTTGTTGAAGACAAAGAGTCTCCATATGTGAACCTGATTGTAGCCCGCGAAGATAATGTCGATGCCGAGAATGTTCAGACCTTCATCAAGGCTTACCAGTCAGATGTTGTGTACGAAGCGGCAAAAGAAATCTTCCAAGGTGGCGTAGTTAAAGGTTGGTAATTACCCACCTAGCCTCCCTCTGATATCAGCCAACAACAGCCCCGGCCATTACGCCGGGGCTTTTTTTGCCCCAGCCATAATGCTATGTTCAGCGCCATGACCCACAACGCATTGCCCGAACTACTATGCCTTACCAAATAGAACCTATCGGTATTGTCCGCTCGCCGTACAAAGAAAAATTTGCCGTGCCCCGTCAGCCGGGACTGGTACCCAGCGCTCGATCCGACGTTATTCTCCAAGGAGAAGCCAATGCTTTGGAAGCGGTACGTGGACTGGAACAGTTCAGCCACCTGTGGTTACTCTTTTTGTTTGATCAGAATCTGGAAGCTGGATGGCGGCCAACCGTCAGGCCTCCCCGCTTGGGCGGTAACGAGCGCATCGGTGTATTTGCCAGCCGGGCAACCTTTCGTCCCAATGGAATCGGGATGTCAGCCGTCGAGCTAATCGGTGTGCGTCAACAAGGCAGTGATGTCATCATCGAACTCGGCGGGGTCGATCTGGTTGACGGTACGCCGATTGTCGATATCAAACCCTACATCCCATACTCCGATAGCCTCCCCGACGCCCATGGCGGCTTTGCTGATGGTGAGCCAGCTACCCTGCCTGTGGTCTTTACCGAAAAGGCCGAAGGCCAACTCACAGGTAAACAATTAGCCCGACAGCGTGCGGTGATTGAAGAAGTACTGGCACAAGATCCGCGCCCGGCTTACAAAAAAGGCAAAGCAGACGCCAAGGAATACGCGGTTCACCTGTTCGACTACAATGTTAAATTTACCGTCAGCCAGGACGCGGTCACCGTTATAGCTCTGGATAAGCCACTAGAAAAATAACCCGAGGTTATCTATACCCCGTAAATTCCAGTGGAAATTCTGGTTCCGGGGACCCCAATCTCTTTGGCTAACGGCCATTGGGCTGGTAGTATATGCGGTTACCGCCCTTATAGGCGGCTGGGGCAAGCCCCAAATCCCCTTATTTTCATCAAACAAACGGATACCATCAATGCGTACCAGTAACTATCTTCTTTCTACCCTGAAGGAGACTCCAAATGACGCAGAAGTTGTTAGTCATCAGCTAATGCTTCGTGCAGGTATGATCCGTAAGCTGGCTTCAGGTCTTTACACCTGGCTGCCTACTGGTCTGCGCGTTTTACGTAAAGTCGAGAACATTGTTCGCGAAGAAATCAACAATGCAGGTGCTGTTGAAATTTTGATGCCCGTAGTTCAGCCGTTTGAACTATGGGAAGAGACAGGTCGATCTGAAAAGATGGGCGCTGAGCTACTTCGCTTTACTGACCGCCATGATCGTCCGTTTGTACTTAGCCCGACAGCAGAAGAAGTCGTTACCAGCCTTGTGCGTAACGAAGTAAGCTCTTACAAGCAGCTTCCGCTGAACCTGTACCAAATCCAGACCAAATTCCGTGACGAAAGACGCCCTCGTTTTGGTGCAATGCGTGCACGTGAATTTAGCATGATGGATGCCTACAGCTTTGACATCGACAAAGACGGCCTTAAGCAATCTTACGATGCGATGCATGAAGCATACTGTAAGGCATTCGACCGCATGGGTCTTGATTACCGCCCAGTACTGGCTGATACCGGTGCAATCGGTGGTAGTGGCTCTCACGAGTTCCACGTATTGGCAGAAAGCGGCGAAGACTTGATTGCCTTCTCTAGCGAGTCTGATTACGCGGCCAACATCGAAAAAGCAGAAGCACTAGCGCCTGCGATGGAACTTGCAGCGCCAACGCAAGAGATGACGCTGGTTGATACGCCAAACGCTAAAACGATTGCCGAGCTTGTTGAACAGCACGGCCTAGCTATCGAGAAAACCGTTAAGACGCTATTCGTTAAAGCGTCTGATGAGGTTGATGCCGACATCATCGCACTGATCATCCGTGGTGATCACGAGCTGAACGAAGTAAAAGCGGAAAACCTAAAAGAAGTCGCCTCTCCACTAGAGATGGCAACGGAAGAGGAAATCCGCGCACTTATCGGTGCAGGTCCAGGTTCACTTGGCCCTGTTGGCCTTGAACTACCATTTATCGTTGACCGCACAGTTGCTGTAATGAGCGATTTCGGTGCTGGCGCTAACGTTGACGACAAACACTACTTCGGCATCAACTGGGGTCGTGACGTAGAACTCGGTCAAGTTGAAGACCTACGTAATGTGGTTGAAGGCGACCCAAGCCCATGCGGCCAAGGTACTATCCAGCTTAAACGTGGTATCGAAGTCGGCCATATCTTCCAACTAGGTACTAACTACTCAGAGAAGATGAACTGTGGCGTACTTGGTCCTGATGGCAAAAACGTTATTCTAGAAATGGGCTGTTACGGTATTGGTGTATCACGTGTTGTTGCATCAGCCATAGAACAAAACCACGATGAAAACGGCATTATCTGGCCAGCAGCACTTGCACCGTTCCAGGTATCAATCGTTCCAATGAACATGGCGAAATCGGCAGAAGTGAAGGAAGCGGCTGAAAAGCTATACGCTGACCTAACGGCTGCTGGTATCGACGTTCTGTTCGACGACCGTAAAGAGCGTCCAGGTGTTATGTTCGCAGACCACGAATTAGTGGGTATCCCACACACTATCGTGATCGGTAACCGCAGCCTAGAAAACGGCGAGATGGAATACAAAGACCGTCGTGCTGGTACCAAAGAAGGTGTTGCTGTGGCTGATATCGTTGAGTTCGTTAAGCAGAAACTCGCTTAATCGCATACGATTCAGTTACTAAAGGCCTCCCTTGCGGAGGCTTTTTTTTGTCTGTTGCCCAACACTGACACCTCAATGTTATAAGTCTATATTCCACCATAAGTAAAAATAGGGATATAGTTATAGAAAGAACAAAAGAGAGGAGCACTATGGGCAAGGATACGCCACGGATCAGCCTGATCCTCACTGGAGGCGGGGCAAGAGCTGCCTATCAAGTCGGGGTCCTCAAGGCCATTTCAGAATGGTACCCACGGGTTCATCACAGCCCATTCAGCATATACTGCGGCACTTCGGCAGGGGCAATCAATGCCACATCGATTGCTTGCTATGCCTCCTGCTTCCGCTTAGGTGTAAAAAAACTGGAATGGATCTGGTCGCGCTTGCACAGCCGGCGCATTTTTGCCACCTCCCCGCGGGGAATGAGCGGCTACCTCGCCAGTCAGTGGTTTGCCCGCTTGCAGGCTCATCACCACGAGCGGCCCCCCTTTGGGCTGCTCAACAACCGTCCGCTGCGCCAGCTTCTCAATCAAGTCAACAACTACTCCCGGTTGGAAAAACAAATTGCTGCCGGTAACCTTCATGGTATTTCCATCACGGCCTCCAGCTATAAAAGCGGCCACTCAGTCAGTTTCTTTCAGGGCCAACAAGGACTCAACGAATGGGACAGGGCCAAGTCGAAAGGCCGCCGCTCACTGATCACCACCGATCACCTCCTGGCCTCCTCCGCTATTCCTTTGGTTTTTCCCGCTACCCGTATCGGTCAATCCTACTATGGGGATGGCTCTATCCACCAACTGGCACCGTTGCGACCGTCACTCAAAATGGGGGCTGATAAAATATTGATCATTGACCTCATCAACCAGAAAATGGAGAGTCCGGATCACACCCGGGCCCCCGGCCTCGCAGCACTGGGCGGCCACCTGATGGATACCATTTTCAGTGATACGCTCACCGCCGATCTGGAGAACCTTTCAAGGATCAACACCTTAATCGATAGCTTACCCGAGGCTGAAACAAAGCGAAAACTACGGAAAATCGACCATATTCATCTGTCGCCAAGTCACTCTTTTGAACACCTTGCCCGTAAGTACTATTGCCACCTCCCCCCCATGACCCGCGGCTTAATGCAGCTGATTGGTATCAGCCCCAAAGATGACGCTGCTATCACCAGCTATATCCTATTCGAGCCCGCTTACATCCATGCCCTGATGAAGATGGGATATGAAGACACCCAGGAAAAAGAAGCTCACCTTCGCAGTTTCTTAATTAAATCAGATGATTAATGATATAAACTCCGTTTAGGTATTGAAATGGCTTAATAATTGCCTATAGTTAGTTCCCTAGTAATTTTTTGACATATGTATGGATCCACTCCACTGGAATGACAAGCTGGCCGATAGCCAATATGCAAAACCAAGGACCAAACCCCTTGGGGCTGATCAGCGCCTGCTAGTATTGCAAAAACTTCAGGGGAAGCTAGATGTTAGCCTATTGTTTGATATATTCAGCCGAGAAGTTGAAAAACAGATAGATATCAGTAGGTTAATGTGGGGCTCTGACAATACTACTACCCTCGTACGCCAAGGTTCTGCGACTCAATACCGGCAGACCTTTATCCTTCGCTTCAATAAACAAGATTTGGGTAAACTTCAATACCACACGCCTTACGCGCTCGATAAAGATGAAGTCAACCTGCTTCATACCTATCACCGCTTGTTTGCCGGACCGCTAGCATGCGCACTTGAATACCGCCGAGTAAAAAATATGGCATTGCGTGACTATCTATCGGGGCTTGGTAATCGCAACAGTTTTGAGCAGGATCTCAACCATGCGATTGCGATGAGCGAAAGGCGTAACATCGGCTTGGTACTGACCATGTTCGACCTCGACAACTTCAAACAGGTCAATGACCGATTTGGTCATCCCGACGGTGACAAGGTGATCCGCCATTTCTCACTGCTGCTGAAAAAATCAGTTCGGGCCACCGACCGCTGTTATCGTATTGGCGGTGATGAGTTTGCGGTACTGCTCCAACCCGCTACCGACTCATCCGCTCTACACGTGATCCGCCGGCTGGACGTCCTGATGGCAGACGATGCGACCCTGCGTACATTAAAAATAGGCTGCTCCAGTGGTTTTAGCTCCTACCAGAAAGGTGACACCAATATCACCTTGGTTGATCGCGCTGACCGCCATCTGTACAAACACAAACGTACCCGCTAAATCCCCTGCCGTCCCCGGTGAGTCTTTGATATAGTAATAAGCCTGCTTTCGCCAGCCCTCTGTCATAGAAAACAGCCGGTTGCCGAAATCACTGTTTATGAAGGACACACTATGAAAGTTTATGAGTGCTGCGAGCAAATACGTATGATCTACGCACAGATTGGTGGTGGTGAACTGGGCTATATCCCCAATGCGATTCACTGTGCTATCAAGGCACTGAATGACATTGCGGCTAACGACACGCTGCCAAAAGATGTTCGCGAGCGTGCCGCTTTTGCCGCTGCCAACTTACTGATGAGCGATCACGAGGACGCGTAATGAATTTGAACAACTTCGATAGCATGGATCCCATCATGCTAATGAGCATCGTCAATATGAAGATCCGCGATGAGTTCGGCGATCTGGATGCCCTGGTCAAGTTCTACGATATCGATAAAGAAAAGCTGGTTACCAAATTAGCCAGTGCTGGGTTTGACTACCTACCGGATGCCAAGCAGTTTCGATAAAGCGGTTGGCGATGACAAAGGCTGATTCAAAACATTAAAAAAACGGAAGCCGAGGCTTCCGTTTTTTTATTGCATGGATACATAACCCAGTGCTTATACCAACCTAGCCTTTAAAGACAGGCAGTAGATTCGCCATCGCCAGTAAATGGAAGGCGGCTGTCAGTACCCCGAATGCAATTACCATATAAATAGTCGCATTCCCCCCAGGAACCACAAAACCTTCTTGTACAGGTGCTCGTTGACGTAATGTTTTTGCCAGCGTAGCCGGAATAATACAGGTCCAGATAGTGGCAGCAGCGCCAGCTAGACCAATCGCGGCAACAAAACCAAACGGTGCGACTAACGAGAACACTAATGGCGGAACAAAAGTCACGCCCCAGGTTTTTAGTCGGCCTTGTTTGGTATCAGCAAAGCCAAACAAGTCAGCCAAGTAATCGAACACACCTAATCCAACACCAATAAATGATGAGACAATCGCGGCAATAGAAAAGACATGCAGGGCTTGTTTAATGCTATTTGAATCAATCGCTGATGTCAGTGCCGCCATTAAGGCATCTACACCCCCACCGGCGGTCACAACAGGACCGAACTCTTGACGAGGTACATTACCAAAGATACAGATCACCCAACCAAGATAGAATGTCAGTGCAATCAGAGTACCGCCAAGAATCGCTTTTTGGGCACGTTGCTCATCCTGGTAGTAATCACGCATTGTACTCACTGAATGGTGGTAACCAAAAGAGGTTAACGCGACCGGCAACAGGGCTAACGCATAGCCTGAAAAAGCGCTCTCAGATTCGCTCTGGGCAAATAGAGTCGGCACACTGATATTTGAAGCCAACCCGGAAACACCCAATACAAAGCTAATGATCATGAACAGGATCAACACAATTGAGATCCGGTCTACCGCACGGGTGGAGTGCAAAACAAAGGCCGAGCATAATGCAACAAACAGGACGGAAGCTAATTCGCGCGAGACACCAAGCATTTCGCTAAAGATCATACCGGATGATGAAATGTATGCATATAGTAGAATTCCACCCACAAAATAAAGAGATAGGTTATTAATTAAATTAACCTTTTTGCTCAAGATATCTTTAGCAACAGTATTAAATGAAGCTTTAATCTCATAATGCTTCAGTGCTTCTAGAAGTAACCAGCCAGAAAGCGTCATCATGATCATCGTGACCGAAATGGCAATCACACTCCATAACGTCCACGCACCCGCACCTGCACTTGGCAACCCAAGCATGCCTGCCCCAACACAAACACTGGCGATAATACACGCGCCCCCAAGTGTGGATGGTTTACTCATAATAACTCCTAAACAACATTAACGTATCAGCGTGCTAGTACAATAATGTGTTCTGAGTTATTACGCAACCGCAGAGCATTTGTTTGGGCAAAAGATAAACAAATAGATGGAAATTTTAGTTTACGAAATCAAGACGCCTATTTATTTCGGACAAGAAGCTATCAAAAAAGATAAAAATAGCACCTAACAAAAATCGCCCAGCCCTTTTGGTTAAAAAGGTCTGGGCGACGGGATCTGTTCTATCACTAACCGAAGTATCGCAAAATAGCTGATACTCATCAGCACAAGAAAATAACCTTGTGCTTAACGTGGTCAGTATTATTTCATCTGAGCAAAATAAGCGGCGACATTGGCAATGTCATGATCACTGAGCATAGAAGCCTGCGGTTGCATTACCATGGCCATTCCGCCGGTACGCTCTTTATTTTTGTACGCCTTCAGCGAGCGGATCAAATACTGCTCGTTCTGACCTTTCAGATTAGGATAACCAGGAATAACGGCGACACCGTCTGCACCATGGCAGGCTGCACACACCGCGGCTTTGGATTTTCCGGCAACCGGATCACCTGCTGCCATCGCAGGACTCGCCATAACGGCAGCAAACATTACACAAGCTAGAACTTTCTTCATCAGGTCCTCATTATTATTTTCTATTATCCATAGTATCCCCTGATAACGGGATATAGCGTTGGCACGACAGTACACCACGCTGATTAGATTGTGCCTTTATTCAACAACAAATACTAAATTAAGTCATGATATTGTGCACTTTTTCCTGCTCGTAGTGCCATGTCAGGTCACAATCCTTACCGGCAAACGCTTCAACAACAAACAATCCGGCTACCGCGGCTAGCTCTTCGCCATAGAAGATCAATGGTGTTCGGCGTCGTTGCCAGCTCGGCACCCCGTATTCCTGAAACAGTTTTTTCAGCTTGCGCTTACCCACCCGGCCAACGGGCTGGACTTCCAATCCGGCAGGCTCGAAGCGCACCGAAACCGGCTCGTTATACAGCGGCAAACGTAAGTGACCATCTTCTGACTCAGCCAACAACAACGAACCTAGGGACGAGGGCAAATGGCAGTGTTGATTGACGCTAACAGGCAGGATTGAACCGGAGGCATCCGGCCAAGGCTGGACAACATACAAACGCTGCCGGAACCGACGAACTTCCGCATCCCCCCAGCACACTTTGGGATTGGCATCCGGTTTAGCCAATACCACTGAATGCCACACCTGTTCCAACTGGGCCTGCGAGGGCATTTTCACGCCAATGGCAGCAAACCAAAAACGTAGCAACGCCTTACCCCGCCGTTCACTACCCGGCTGATCTGGATTTAAATGGGTGATACCCAAACTCTGATCAGCCGAAATGGCTTGGCTAAGTTGTTCCGCTAACAGCTCCTGCAGCAAGGCCTCCTGCTCACCACATAAAACGGCGCTGCGAGCCACTGCTTTACGGATCCCCGGCCAACGGGAATTCAACAGCGGGGTGATCTGGTGGCGCAGGAAGTTACGGTCGTAACGCTCGTCACTGTTGCTCTCATCCTCTATCCAATCAAGGCGATGCTCGTTGGCATACTGTTCAATAACAATACGGGGTTGGTCAAGCAAAGGCCGTAGAAGCCAACCTGAAGCAAACGCCATCCGCTGCGGCATCGCCGATAGCCCTGCCGGCCCACTGCCCCTTTTCAGCGCCAGCAAAACCGTTTCCAGTTGATCATCAGCATGCTGGGCCGTCAGCAACACAGTACCCGGCGTGATATAGTCGCGTAAGGCCGCATAACGGGCATCCCTTGCTTGCTGCTCCACACTCATGCGCTTTCCCAGTATCAGCGAGACCCGTTCGACCTCGATGCTGATTCCCGCCTCAGCGGCCCAATCAGCACAACGCTCAGCCCAAAAGTCGGCATTGGGGCTTAGGCCATGGTGGACATGTACAGCCTTGCAGCTTGCTTCAGGGTGGGCCTGAAGGTAACGCCCCATAAGGTGGAGCAATACCCGAGAGTCCAACCCACCACTGAGTGCCAGGACAAATCGGGCTGGCTTTTCCACCGCAACGGCAAAACAGGCTTCTAAACTGGTATAAAGCATTGAGCTACATCCGAAATAACACACTTCAAAAGTATACCTCCGCTACAGCAGAGGGGAATACTAAACTAAAAAAACGGGCCAGCCCAAAGGCTGACCCGTAATATTCATGTTGCCTCATAGGCACGCCGTGCTAATTAGCAGTAACCATAGCTCATAAGACGCTGATAACGACGCTCAAGCAATGCGTCGGTATCAAGTTGATCCAGCTCTTCTAGCGTCGCCAGGATCTGCTTTTTCAATGACTCAGAGATTTGAGCAACATTGCGGTGCGCGCCGCCTAGCGGCTCTTCAATAATGTTGTCAATAAGCTCAAGCTCTTTAAGGCGATCCGCCGTCATGCCCATCGCTTCGGCCGCCTGCGGTGCCTTGTCAGAATCACGCCACAGGATAGAAGCACAACCTTCAGGGGAAATAACAGAATACGTCGAGTACTGCAGCATGTTCACACAATCCCCCACGCCGATCGCAAGAGCGCCACCTGAACCACCTTCACCGACTACGTTACAGATAACCGGTACAGTCAGCCCTGCCATCGCTTTCAGATTGGTAGCAATCGCTTCAGATTGGCCACGTTCTTCCGCGCCTACACCAGGGTAGGCACCCGCGGTATCAATGAAAGTAATGATAGGCATCTTGAAACGCTCAGCCATTTTCATCAGGCGAAGGGCTTTGCGATAACCTTCCGGCTTTGGCATACCAAAATTGCGCAGCACTTTCTCTTTAGTCTCGCGGCCTTTCTGGTGACCAATCACCATCACTGGGCGGCCATCCAAACGAGCGATACCACCGACCAGGGCTTTGTCATCCGCAAACGCGCGGTCACCCGCCAATTCATCGAACTCGGTAAGCATGTGCTCAACATAGTCAAACGTGTATGGACGCTGTGGGTGGCGTGCCAGCTGAGCGACTTGCCATGCACCTAGATCGCCAAAGATCTTTTTGGTCAACTCTAGGCTCTTCTTTTCAAGCTGCTCAATTTCTTTGTCCAAATCAACCGATTCAGACTCATCACGGCGAGAAACATCACGCAGTGCTTCAATTTTTGCTTCTAGTTCAGCAATCGGTTGTTCAAACTCAAGGAAGTTAAGGCTCATACCAATTCAGTCCTTTTGCTCATAATTGTCAGTATCTATTACTGATAACTATGGGCTATTTTAATTAAACTCAAGCTCAACCTGCTTATCACCCAGCAATATTTTAAGATCAGAAATTAATTGATCTGCCGGGGTAACACGCCACTCCGTTCCCAGAGTCAGTTTGGCGCGAGCATTCGAGCGCTGATAATACACATTGACAGGTACGGTACCTGCCCGGTGCGGTTCCAGCACTTTGCTGAAACGTTCAAAAAACTGTTCATCAATTTGCCTCTCTGTTAACGAGATGGCAAGGCCGCGTAGGTGCTTTTCTCTCGCATCTGCGATGTCTAGCACTTCCCGGGCCGACATTTTAAGGCCGCCGTTGAAATCATCAAAGCTGACCTGTCCGGAAACAACCAAAATTTTATCTTTTTCAATGAGATCTAAATGGCGTTCCAAAGCTTCTGAGAACAACATCACTTCCATTCGGCCACTGCGATCATCAAGAGTCAGGATACCTATCCGGCTCCCGCGCTTGGTCGTCATCACCCGAGCACCAATCACCAGACCGGCGACGCTTACTACTTTATCACGTCCTGTCGGGTGAGCATCTTTCAAGCGCCAAGTCGTATAGTGCTTGAGTTCAGAGACATAGGCATTGATCGGGTGACCCGTCAGATATAGACCCAGCGTCTCGCGCTCACCTTCCAGCCACACTTTATCTGGCCATTCAGGGATATTGGCATACGCATGTTCCACTTCTTCCGGTGCAGCCGTCAGCACCCCGAACATATCGGCCTGACCGAACGCTTCAGCCTGATGGTGCTGGCTAGCAGCCCGGATGGCATCATCAAGTGTCGCCATCATTGCCGCACGGTTCGGACCAAGGCGGTCCATAGCACCGGATTTGATCAATTTTTCAAGTACCCGCTTGTTCACTTTTTTGGTGTCAATTCGGGCACAAAAATCAAACAGATCCTTGAAGTGGCCGTCTTTCTCACGTGCCGCAATAATATTCTCGATCGGGCCTTCACCCACCCCTTTCACCGCACCGATACCATATACGATGGCACCCTTGTCATCGACATTGAAACGGTACAGCCCCTTGTTGACATCCGGTGGCAACAAGGTGATCTTCATTCGATGGCACTCATCCACCAAACCGACGATCTTATCGGTATTATCCATATCGGCGGTCATTACCGCCGCCATGAACTCGGCTGGGTAGTGGGCTTTCAGCCAAAGCGTCTGGTACGACACAAGAGCGTAGGCAGCGGAGTGGGATTTGTTAAAACCATAACCGGCAAATTTTTCTACCAAGTCGAAGATCTTCATCGCCAACTCGCCGTCAATGCCGTTCTTCACCGCCCCTTCTTCAAAGGTGGCACGCTGCTTGGCCATCTCTTCCGGCTTTTTCTTACCCATTGCACGACGCAACATATCTGCGCCCCCCAGGGTATAGCCGGACAAGACCTGGGCGATCTGCATCACCTGTTCCTGATAGAGAATGATGCCGTAGGTCGGCTCCAGTATCTCTTTCAACGATTCGTGCTGCCAAGTCGCATCCGGGTAAGAGACTTCTTCTCGGCCGTGCTTACGGTCGATGAAGTTATCTACCATGCCCGACTGCAGCGGGCCCGGACGGAACAGGGCAACCAGTGCGATCATATCTTCGAAGCTGTCGGGTTGTAGACGTTTGATCAAGTCTTTCATCCCGCGAGATTCCAGCTGGAATACCGCGGTGGACTCGGAGCGCTGCAACATCGCGAACGATTTGGCATCGTCCATCGGAATCGCGGCAATATTGACCGGCTCTTTCCCTTGCTCCTCCAGGCGCGGGTTGATCATCCCCAGCGCCCAGTCGATGATCGTCAGGGTACGCAGACCCAAGAAGTCGAACTTGACCAGACCGGCGGTTTCCACGTCATTCTTATCGAACTGGGTAACCGGGTTGGCACCTTCCGCATCACAATACAACGGGGCAAAGTCAGTGATCGTGGTCGGTGAAATAACAACACCACCAGCGTGTTTACCGGCATTTCGGGTCACACCCTCGAGAATGCGACACATGTCGATCAGATCTTTGACTTCTTCATCAGCCTCATACGCCTGCGGCAGTTGCGGCTCGGCTTCGAATGCCTTGGCCAAGGTCATCCCCGGCTCAGCTGGCACCAGTTTGGAGATCCGGTCAACAAAACCGTACGGATGGCCCAGTACGCGACCAACATCACGGATAACCGCTTTTGCCGCCATGGTACCGAAGGTGATGATCTGAGATACCGCATCCCGCCCATACATCTCGGCCACATGATCAATAACCTGATCACGCTTATCCATACAGAAGTCGATATCGAAATCGGGCATCGATACACGTTCCGGGTTAAGGAAACGTTCGAATAGAAGGTCAAATTCCAACGGATCAAGGTCGGTAATGTCGAGCGCATAGGCCACAAGGGAGCCCGCACCCGAACCACGACCAGGACCAACCGGTACCCCGTTATCCTTCGACCACTGGATAAACTCCATGACGATCAAGAAGTAACCCGGGAACCCCATCTGGTTAATAACCTTCAGCTCGATATCCAAACGCTCGTCATATTCCGGACGGCGCTTGGCACGCTCCTCTTCATCCGGGAACAAAAACGCCAAACGGCGCTCCAACCCTTTCTCCGATTCCTTAACCAAGAAATCTTCGATGGTCATATCGCCCGTTGGGAAGTTCGGCAAAAAGTACTCACCGAGACGAACCGTGACGTTACATCGCTTAGCTATCTCTACGCTGTTTTCTAGCGCTTCCGGAATGTCGGAGAACAACTCACACATTTCGTCTTCGCTGCGCAGGTATTGCTGGGCGCTGTATAGCTTAGGTCGATTGGGATCAACCATGGTGTAACCATCATGGATAGCTACCCGGATTTCATGGGCATCGAATTGGTCTGGGTTGATAAAGCGCACATCATTGGTTGCCACAACGGGTAAACCTACGTTCTCGGCAAGTTCAATGGCAAAGTGCAAATAAGCCTCTTCATCAGCACGACCAGTACGGACTAGCTCGAGGTAATAGGCATCAGGGAAATGCTGCTGGTAGAAGTCCACACACTTGGTGACCAATTGCTGGTTACCTTTAAGCAGCGCTTTACCCACATCACCTGTTTTACCGCCCGACAGCAAGATCAGGCCTTGCTTGTGCTCCACCAACCACTCTTTATCCATCACAGGCAGGTGCTGGACATGGCCACGCTGGTAAGCCTTGGAAATCAGCATGGTCAGGTTCTGGTAACCGTCATTGTCGGCAGCCAGTACCGTCAAGTCACACAGTTCCTCGCCCATCTCATCGGACATTACCTTGAAGTCCGCACCGATGATCGGCTTCATGCCGGCGCCTTGGGCCGCAAAGTAGAATTTCACCAAGCCACAAAGGTTGGTAAAGTCCGTCAGCGCCATCGCAGGCATGCCCATCCCGGCCACGGTTTTCACCAGCGGCGGTACTTTGGACAGGCCATCAACCATAGAGAAGTCACTGTGGACACGAAGATGAATAAAACGAGGTTCAGCCATGACTAACCAGAATAGAGTTGTTCAAAAAACAAGACGGTGATTATAGCCCAAAGCACCATGGCTGTTGACTCTAATCACCACCTTTTACTAATGCAGGTTTTAAAGGGATGCAAAAACCCACAATTTGACAAAATTATATACCCAGTCACATCAAGCAGCCAAAAAGGCAGGTCGCTTGTGGCTATTTGAGGATAGACAGACTCAGTCGAGCCCGAGAATCCGCTTGACCGGCTTGAAGCTCTTACGGTGCTGCTCAATCGCCCCGTGTTCGGACAAGGCTTCAAAATGCGCCTTGGTCGGATAACCTTTATGCTTAGCAAAACCGTACTGCGGGTACTCGGCATCGAGCACTTCCATCTCGCGATCTCGCGTAACTTTGGCCAGAATAGAGGCGGCACTGATCTCAGCCACCCGCAAATCGCCCTTCACCACTGCCTGCGCTGCCATTGGTAGTTCAGGAATGCGGTTGCCATCCACCAGCACGAAGTCAGGCTGCACAGCAAGCCCAGCCACTGCCCGCTGCATTGCAACCATGGTCGCCTGTAAGATATTGAGCTGATCAATTTCTTCTGGCTCACAACGGCCTAAAGACCAAGCCAGCGCCTTCTCCTTGATTTCATCAAACAGCAGGTTACGCTTCTTCTCGGACAGTTTTTTCGAGTCCGTCAGCCCTTCAATTGGCTTTGCCGGATCCAAAATCACCGCAGCGGTGACTACGGCGCCAACCAACGGGCCGCGGCCGACCTCATCAACACCGGCAATACAGGTTGCCAACGGATATTCAAACGGTTCTAGTTCTTTGCTCATGTTACTTATCAATTAATTGCAGGACTGCCGCTGCTGCCTTCTGATCCGCATTACACTGGATCAGCTGGTGCAAACGACTAAATTCAGCCATCAGCTCGGTATTATCGGCACTCAGGAAGCGGTTCACTTCCAAGGCCAAGTTTTCTGGGGTGCAGTCATCTTGCAACAGCTCTGGCACCAACTCGCGATCAGCCAAAATATTGGCCAGCGACACATACTTGGTCTTGAGCATTTTCTTCGCAAGCCATGCCGTCAGCGGTTTGACTTTGTAGCCCACCACCATCGGCCGTTTGACCAGCATGCACTCCAGCGCTACTGTCCCAGACGCCAACAACACCGCATCAGAGGCTATCATGACGTTGCGCGCGGTATCATCCACCAGCACGAAATCAAGCTCAGGTGCAGTTTCACGCCATGCCTGTTCAAACTGATCGCGGCGCTTCTGATTGACCAAAGCGACTACAAAGCCAAGATCAGGATGCTGGGCCTTAAGCAGCTTACAGGTTTCGATAAACGTTGGTGCCAGCAACTCCATCTCGCCACCGCGACTGCCCGGCAGTACCGCCAACCACCGCTGAACCAGCGCTAACCCCAATAGCTCGCGAGCGGCGGCCTGGTCAGTTTGCATCGGAATAGCATCGGCCATGGTGTGACCGATGAACTCACACGGCACATTGAATTTATCGTAGAAGGCTTTCTCGAACGGCAAGAAGGCCAGCACCAAATTAGTGGCGGCTTCAATTTTGAATATACGCTTCTGACGCCATGCCCAGACTGACGGACTGACATAATGCACGGTTTTGATCCCGGCATCTTTCAGGCTCCGCTCCAAGCGAAGGTTGAAATCCGGCGCATCAATGCCAACAAAGACATCCGGCGGATTATCAGTGAAATACTTGACCAGTTCAGCCTTGACCTTGAACAGCCTTGGCAGGCGACCGAGCACTTCGACAATGCCCATTACCGCCAACTCTTCCATGTCAAACAGCGTCTCACAACCTTCAGCCTGCATCCGCGGACCGGCAATACCGACAAACTCGGCATCCGGGTACTGCTCGCGTACCGCCTGCATAAAGCCGGCACCTAAAATATCGCCGGAGATTTCCCCGGCGACAATTCCTATTCGAAGTGGCTTCGTCATATTAACGAATAATTCCGCGTTCGGTGTTGTTCAGCGCATCAAGCAGCAGGCCAACTGACGGCCATTCTTCGGCCATTTCAGCCAAAACCGGCTTCACTTCTTCCATAGTCTTGCCCGAGCGGTAGATTTCCTTGTAGGCACGACGTAGCGCATGCAGCTCTTTCTTCTCAAAGCCGTTACGCTGCAAGCCAACCAAGTTCAGGCCGTAAGGGGTCGCATGATTGCCTTGCGCCAACACGTATGGAGGCACGTCCTGAACCACAGCCGAGCAACCGCCAACATAGCTGAAGGCACCGACAGTACAGAAAGGGTGAATAGCCGACAGTGCCATCACTCCGGCATGATCAGCCACCGTAACGTGCCCGCCAAGAATAGAGTTATTACCGATGTGGGTATGATTACCAACCACAACATCATGGGCAATATGGGCATTAACACACAGCAGGTTGTCATTACCTACGATGGTCACGCCTTTATCCTGAATGGTACCACGGTGGATCTGAACGCTTTCGCGGATCACATTGCGGTCACCAATCTCAAGGCGGGTCGGTTCACCGTTATACTTCTTGTCTTGGCACTCTTCGCCGACAATTGCATACGGGAAGATACGGTTATCGTTACCGATCGTGGTTGGGCCCTTGATCACGACATGCGACATGATCTCGTTGCCATCCCCTATTTCGACATCTTTGCCGATATAGGTAAACGGACCGACCGTAACATTGGCGCCAATCTTAACGCCTTCTTCGATCACCGCTGAAGGGTGAATCTGCGCAGTTTCGTGGATCATTAAAACTCTCGTCTTGCACATTTAAGCTCAGCAGAACATACCACTTCGCCATCAACTTTCGCTACACCATTAAACATAGCAATACCGCGGCGCTCCTTCAGGAATTCAACCTCGATAACCAGCTGATCGCCAGGCACAACCGGTTTACGGAATTTACCGTTATCGACGCTGGCAAAGTAATACAGTTCATTTTCCGCCGGCGCACCGAAGGTTTTGAATGCCAACAGGCCTGTAGCTTGTGCCATCGCCTCTAGGATCATCACACCCGGAAATACCGGCATTTTCGGAAAGTGGCCGGTAAACTGAGGTTCGTTAACCGACACATTTTTGATGCCTGTTAGGGTTTTACCTTCTTCGTAATGTGTTACGCGGTCAATCATCAAAAACGGGTAACGATGTGGTAAAAGCTCTTGAATTTCCGTGATATTCAGCGTTTTATTTTCGCTAGTCAAAACTGAATTCCTGTTTAAAAAGTAGTAAAAATGCGGTTGGATTGAAAAGCAAAGCGGCCAACTTTGGCCGCTGAGTGTGTCACAGTCCCGGCGTTTACTCGCCTTTTGCTGCCAGCTGCTTTTCAACGGCTTTGAGACGCTTGTTCATCTCGTCAATTTTCATCGTACGAGCTGCGGTCTTACGCCATTCTTTGTTTGGTTGAAGCGGAATACCAGAAGAGTACATGCCCTTCTCTTCAATGCTGCGCATAACCATACCCATACCGGTAATGGTGACGCCGTCGGCGATTTCAATATGGCCGTTAAGCACTGATGCACCGCCAATAATACAGTATTTGCCGATTTTGGTACTGCCAGCAACAATAGTACCACCAGCCATTGCCGTACCATATCCGATCTGCACATTGTGGGCGATTTGCATCTGGTTATCGATGATCACGTTATCTTCGATAACCGTATCGTCAAGCGCACCACGGTCAATGGTAGTACATGCACCGATTTCTACACGGTTGCCAATACGTACGCTGCCTAGCTGCGGGATTTTGACCCACTCGCCTTTATCATTCGCGTAGCCAAAACCATCCGCACCAATAACAGTGCCCGACTGCACCAGACACTGCTCACCCAATACCACATTGTGGTAAATCGTTACGTTAGCCCATAGCTTGGTGCCAGCGCCGATCTGGGCATTCTTACCAATGAAGCAACCAGCACCTATTTGGGCATTGTCGCCAATACGAGCTCCAGCTTCGATCACAACATTGTGACCAATCGCGACGTTCTCACCCAGCTGTGCAGTTGGATCGACATAGGCTGACGGCGCAATGTCTGACGCACTCGCCGGTGTGGTATCCAACAGTTGGGCTACTTGGGCATACCCCAGGTAAGGATCAGCCATTAGCAGTGCATTACCTTCGAACCCTTCGGCATCAGCCTCTTTGAGCATCACCGCCGCCGCTTGGCACTCTACCAGCTGCTTACGGTATTTACTGCTCGACAGGAAAGTGATCTGGCCTTTGGCGGCCGTTGCCATTCCCGCAATAGATTCGATAACTACAGTGCCATCACCGCGAAGTTCCGCACCCAGCTTAGCTGCTATATCAGCAAGAGTCATTCCAGCCATTCGATACCTTATATTTTCTCATTCTTTGTTGGCATACCTGATAATAAACAGAACAGTTTCTGCTTGGTATTGCCTACCAACCGGTAATTCTATCTCGTCGCAACAACAGAACACCTTAAATCAAAGTGTCTATGTTGACGCAGAATATCATTCCACTTGGTAAGACCAGTATGCAATAGGGCTATCCGCCCAAAATAAAACAAGCCGAAAGCATGAAGTTTACCAAAGTATCCCCCATCCTTTCGACTTATACGTAGATTTTCTGAGACGTTAAGGCAAGCTTACTTAACGGCAGAAATCACTTTCGACGACAGATCGTCTTTCGGGCTAGCGTAAAGCACCGCATTGGCATCAACCACGATATCGTAGCCTTCGCGCTTGGCAACATCTTGAATAGCTTGACGGATTTTCTGAACCAGTTTCTGCTCTTCCTCAGCACCGCGACGGCGCTGATCTTCCTGCAGGGCCTGAGCCTTCAACTTATAGTTCGATTCCAGAGTTTGCATTTCACGCTGTAGTTTAGTTTTATCGCTTGAGCTCATCAGCTCACCATCGCGCTTCATCTTCTCGACTTTGGTCTTCATGCGACCTTCAATGCCACGCAACTCATCAATGCGGTCCTTGAATTCATTACGCAATTTCTCAGGCACATTGTAACGCTGGGCCAATTGGGCCATCGCTTGACTAGTTGCTACATAACCCACTTTCTGTGCGGCTTCTGCGGCTTGGGCATAAAATGATGACGACAGAATAACAAGGCTAAGGCCAGCCGCTTTCATCCACTGTTTCAAAGGGTATCTCCTCAAATATTTAGAATGTTCGACCAATTGTGAAGGTGAAGAACTCTTCATCATCACCCTCGTATTTCTTGATTGGCTTAGCAACCGAGAACACGAGCGGTCCCATTGGCGACATCCACTGTAGAGCTGCACCATAAGATGCACGAATCAACGAAGGATCGGAATAATCATGGATGTACAAGCCATCCGAATCACGTAGGTCATATTCCGTATCCCACACGGTACCGGCATCAACAAACACACTGGTACGAATCTGGTTGCGGACCTCCACGGACGCGAACGGCGTCGGGACGATCAGCTCCATACTGGCCAATGCCACGGCATTACCACCGGCAGCATCATCCGAGCCAATCAGATCCGGGTTGTTACCGCCGCCGCTGTAATCCAAATAAACAGCCTTCGGACCAACGGTATTCGAACGGAAGCCTCGTAGGGTCGAGAAGCCACCCGCGTAGTAGTTTTCATAGAATGGCAACAACTGGTCACTGCCATTATCTGTCGTACCATAACCATTACCGTAACCGACCCGGCCACGTAATAACAAGCTATAGTCATGATCTTCGGTCAACGGGAAGTACTGTCGCACGTCATACTGTGCCTTGAAGTACTGGGCATCAGAACCCGGGATCGTCATTCGGAAAGAGGCACGCTGGTGGTTACCAGCCGTAGGGAAGTAACCTCGGTTGAGATTATTTCGGGTCCAAGAAACCGACCAGTTGAAGTCATCAAGATCAATAACATTATCGCCTTGGTCAAAGCCGTGGATCTGCTTGAACTTCTCGATCTGGTAGTATTCCTGGGTATTGGATATCTTGTTGTGATCGTAACCCACACCGAATTCGAAGAAGTTGAGTTCATCAAACGGGAAACCCCAAGTCAAGCTAGCGCCGTAGCTCTGGTTGGTATAATCAGAGATGTTGGCGTCTGACGCTTCAAACTCGTTGTAATACACCTTACCACCGAGGCTGATCCCATCAAGGGTGAAGTATGGATCACGGTACTCCAAGCTCACGTTCTTCTGGTAATCGTTCATCATCGCATTGATGCCGAAACGGTTACCGGTACCTAAGAAGTTATCCTGCTGGATACCCGCCTGGAAACTAATACCTGATTCTGTACCGTAACCGACACCAAAGTTGATGTTACCGGCGTTGGCTTCCTTGACAGCATATTGCAGGTCGACCTGATCATCGGTCCCCGGAACACGGACCGTTTGGACATCTACCGTTTCAAAGAACCCAGTACGGCTCAAACGTTCCTTACCACGCTCTACAGAGCGAGAATTCAGCCAGCTACCTTCCATTTGACGCATTTCACGACGCAATACCTCATCTTTGGTTGAGGTGTTGCCTGAAAAGGCTATATTACGCACATAGATACGTTTGCCCGGCTCGACATTAATAACCAAGGTCACTTGCTGGTTATCATCATCGAAATCAGGGATGGTATTGACCTGCGGGTAGGCATAACCGAGTTCACCCAGCTTACGCTTAAGCGCCTCTTCCAGAGCCGTGACTTCCGCACCGCTGTAGACATCGCCACTATTGATCGCGACCAAGGCTTCCAGCTCGGCACTCTTACCTAGTAAGTCGCCACGCAACTGCACGTTATCGACCTTATACTGCTCACCTTCATCGATTTTCAGGGTGATATACACCCCTTTCTTGTCAGGTGAAATCGCGACTTGGGTCGAATCGAGTCGGTATTTTAGGTAACCGTTGTTGAGGTACATCGAGCGTAGGGTTTCAAGATCCCCAGCCAGGACCTGCTTTTGGTATTTTTTGTCGGCAAAGAAGTTCCACCACGACACTTCCGACTGCAACTTGAATTTGTCGCGCAAATCTTCATCGCTGAAGACTTCGTTACCAACAAAGTTGATCTGCTGGATTTCAGCCGACACGCCTTCGGTGAAAACAAACTTCAAGTCTGCACGGTTTCGCGGCAGCGGGGTGACCACAGCTTGCACTGTCGCGTTGTATTTACCCACGCTGTAGTAAAAGTCTTCCAGTCCTTTTTCAATTTTGCTCAGGGTGGTCCGATCGAGAGATTCACCGATACGGACACGAGACGCATCCAGGTTCTCTGTCAGCTGCTCTTCCTTGATAGCCTTATTACCGGAAAAGGTAATACTCGCAATCGTCGGGCGTTCCTGCACCTGAACCAACAAGGTATTACCATCTCGGAAGACTTGAATATCCTCGAAATTCCCCGACGCAAACAGCGCTTGGATCATTTCGGAAATATCTCCGTCATCAACATTATCTCCAACCCGGACAGGCATTTGGAGCAATGCGGCACCAAGCGTAACACGCTGGAGGCCCTCAAAGCGGATATCGTCTACTACAAATTGTTCCGCACTTTGCGCAACACTACTGCTTAGAAGTAGCGTTGCGACCAACAGTTTTTTCATCGCCATTACTGTTCTGATTATTCCTTGCTAAAACGCTCTTATTAAAGGCGGGTAAAATCATTGAATAGCGCAACAGCCATTAATGCAACCAAAATGGCTGAGCCCACTCTATAGCCTATATCCTGAACACGTTCAGAAACAGGACGACGTGTTACCGCTTCGATGGCAAAAAACATCAAGTGTCCACCATCTAATACCGGCAGCGGCAACAGATTGACAATCCCCAGGTTGACACTGATCAAAGCCAAAAAGCCGAGGAAATATACCACACCGTAATCGGCGGTCATCCCAGCCCCTTTGGCAATCGAAATCGGGCCACTCAAGTTTTTCATCGCCACATCACCGGTCACCAACTTGGTCACCATATCAAAGGTTAATGTGACCAGCTGCCATGTTTTCTCTGCAGCCTTACCCACCGCCTCAATCGGTCCATACTGCAAGTTTATGCGGTACGATTCAGGCCATGGGTCAACTTTTGGTGCAAATCCAGCGTAGCCAACAAGTTCCTCACCCTCAGGCTTCGCCTCAGGGGTCAGGGACAAGGTAACAGACTCACCGTCGCGTAACACATCCATCGCCAGCACTTGCTGAGGATGAGAACGCACCGCATCCACGACCTGCTGCCACTCGGTTACGCTTTCTCCGTCGATTGCAATAATTTCGTCATTTAAGCGCAAACCAGCGGAGATTGCTGCTCCGTCTTCCACAAGTTGTGAAATGACCAGAGTTATTTTCGGCGAATATGGGGTGATCCCCAATGTCGTCAACACCCGCTCACTTTCCGGATCAAACGACCAGTTCGACAAGTCGAGGTATTTCTCCACTTCATAACTGGTTCCCGACTCAGCTACGGTTACCACCATTTCATCGTCGCCGATATGGGAAATCATCGCCATATTAACGGATTCCCATTCTGCGGTTTTGATTCCTGAAATGGTTTTTAGTTCCATTCCACTTTCAATTCCTGCTTCAGCAGCAATCGATTGTGGAGCAATTTCACCAATGACCGGCTTCACCGCTGGAACGCCGATCAAATACACAACCCAGTAAGCAAAAATGGCAAACACAAAGTTTGCCAGCGGTCCTGCCGCAACAATAGCGCTACGCTGCCACAATGTCTTGTTGTTGAAGGCCATATGACGGCGATCAGATTCAACCGGCTCGACACGTTCATCGAGCATCTTGACATAGCCACCCAGCGGGATCATCGCCAACGTGTATTCGGTACCGTCTTTACCAACCTTACGCCACAACGCCTTACCAAAGCCAATAGAGAATTTCTCAACATAGACCCCGCAACGGCGTGCCACCCAGAAGTGTCCATATTCATGAACCGCAATGAGTATACCAAGAGCAAGCAGAAATGCGCCTAGGTTCCATAATATTCCTGTCATAACGATACCTTACGTATTACTTCCTGTGCCAAAATTCGGGCCATTCTATCGAGCTCAATTACGCTTTCCAAATCGGTGGGTTCAATCAGTGACGCAGACTCCATGACTTGACAATTGACCCTAGCGATATCGGTAAAGCCCAAACGGTTCCCCAAGAATGCTGCCACCGCTTCTTCATTGGCAGCATTAAGAGTCGTTGTCGCAGCCTGCCCGCTAAAACAAGCATCCATCGCCAACTTCAGGCAAGGATAGCGGGAAAAGTCCGGCTTAAGGAAGGTAAATTCGCCGACTTTACTGAAATCAAGAGGGGCAACACCCGCATCTACTCTTTCAGGATAGGACATCGCACAGGCAATGGGGGTCCTCATATCCGGTAACCCCATCTGGGCCAGCACTGAACCGTCCTTGTACTGCACCATAGAGTGGATCACGGACTGCGGGTGGATGATCACGTCCATCTGCTCACGCGAAGCATTGAACAGCCAGCGAGCCTCGATAAACTCCAACCCTTTGTTCATCATGGTGGCCGAGTCAACCGATATTTTCGGCCCCATAGACCAATTGGGGTGGGCAATTGCCATTGCAGGCGTCACATCAGCCAGTTCGCTGATATCGGTATAACGGAACGGGCCACCAGAACCGGTCAGGAGAATTTTGCTTACCCCTGCCGCTTCAAGATCACAATGGCCCATGTTGCGCTGCACCTGCTCTGGCAGACTTTGGAAAATCGCATTATGTTCGCTGTCTACTGGCAGTAGCTCGGCACCGTACTCGCGGCAGGCGTCGATAAACATTTGGCCAGACATCACCAGGGCTTCTTTGTTGGCCAGCAAAATACGCTTGCCAGCCTTGACCCCAGCCATTGTTGGCAGAAGTCCCGCAGCCCCAACAATCGCCGCCATCACGGTGTCAATCTCATCAAGCGAGGCAACCTGGCACATACCAACCTCGCCTGCCAATACCTCGGTGGCCAGTCCCTGCTGCTCAAGTAGCATACGCAGTTCTGCAGCCGCACTCTCCGAGGCCATCGCCGCGAACTTCGGCTGCCACTGTCGGCACAACTCAAACATTTTCTGGCTATTGCTTCCCGCAGCCAATGCAACAACGTCAAACAACTCGGGATTCTGTGCAGCAACAGCCAATGTGCTGCTACCTATAGATCCCGTCGCACCAAGAATCGTTAACTTACGCATACTATCACTTAACAACAAACAATCATTGACAGGCCAATTGAGCATGGCACTCAAGCCGGCAGCAAACAAGTCAGTAATCACTCACACTGCCGGCCAGAAATGGAGGTTAGCCTACACCAACCATAAATACAGTAGGGCAAAAACAGGAAGGGCTGCGGTCAAGCTATCAATTCTATCGAGAATGCCACCATGACCAGGCAAGATATTACCACTGTCTTTAATGCCTGAAACACGCTTGAACATGCTCTCGACCAAATCACCTAACACCGAGGCAATCACCGTTACTATCGCAATCAACAACAAACTGGATAGGCTAGCAAACGGAATATCCATCAGCGCCGCACCTGCCCAGATGACTGCAACGGCCAATACCGCACCACCGATCAAGCCTTCAATCGTCTTGTTTGGGCTCACAGCCGGAGCCATCTTGTGCTTACCAAAGCGTTTACCAGAAAAGTATGCACCGGTATCAGCAGCCCAGACCAAGAAACAGACCAACATTACCAGCTTGGCGCCATGATATGGGTTGTCAAGGTAATTGACGGCTCGGAGCATCAACACGCTCCAGAAGAAGGGTAACAGGGTCAACAAACCAAAAAGGTGCTTTAGAGGAGGGGTGGTTGACCAAGACTTGGCACTACCCGGGTAGCTGATAGCCAATGCCGAGGCGACAATCCACCATAGTCCGCCCACCAACAACATAGCCTGATGGGATGATGTCAGTGCAGACAAGGCTTCAACATCGGTTGGCATAACAACCAGCGAAATCAGCATGGCTGCTGCCGGTAAGATCATCGCAACAAAGCGCGATTTTGTGTCTACAAATTGTGTCCACTCCCAGAAACCCAGTAGGGTAATTGCCGCAAGGGCTGCAACAAAGGCAGGAAAAGGTAAAAGGAAAATTCCTGCTATAACTAGGGGAGCGAGAATGACTGCGGTGATAATACGTTGCTTAAGCAAACTGCGTCCTCTCAATTTTTCTATTGTGGCCGTGCCCTTAGGCTACGGTGTTTTGGCAATCCGGTTACCAGTAAAAAAGGCATCAAGACCATAGCCAGATGCCCTATAAAATACATAATCCTGTCAGCGCTGACGAGCGAAGAATTACTTATCCATCAATGCGTGAATTTGCTCGCCAGTGCAACCAAAGCGGCGCTCCCGGTTAACAAACCAAGCAACGGCCTCGACAAAGCTTTGCTCATCAAAGTCCGGCCAGTGCTGATCGGTGAAATAAAGTTCGGCATACGCCGCCTGCCACAGCATAAAATTACTAATTCGGCATTCCCCGCTAGTACGGATCAGGAGATCGACATCGGGTAAACCAGCTGTGGATAGTCCTGAAGCCAACATCTCTTCAGTAATATCTGATTCTGTTAATCCCTGCTCAGAAGCTTGCAGAACAAGGCGCTTGGCCGCCTGTAAAATGTCCCATTGGCCACCATAATTGGCTGCCACGTTCAGCACCAAGCCGGTATTGTCGGCGGTCAAGGCTTCTGCATCAGCGATTTTCTTCTGCAGGCGCTCGCTGAATCGGTCGGTATCACCGACAATACGCAAGCGAATATTATTCTTGTGCAGGCGCTTCACTTCACGACCAAGTACAGTCATGAACAGTTCCATCAGCAAGGAGACTTCGTCCTCGGGGCGTCGCCAGTTCTCACTGCTAAATGCAAACAGGGTGACAACCTGAATCCCCAAGCGACTCGCGGTCGAGACAGTCTTACGTACGGCTTCAACGCCGGCCTTGTGGCCAAACACTCGAGGTTTGCCCTTGGCTTTTGCCCAGCGCCCGTTACCGTCCATGATCACGGCAACGTGCTTTGGCAAATTATCAGTGCCAAGCGCAGTATCGATTGTATGCTCTGCCATACATATCCCTCAAAAAAAAAGCGCTGTGCTGCACGCACAGCGCCCTAAACTATATCAAGCAATCGAATTAAGGCTGGGCCTTAAACTTCCATTAGCTCTTTTTCTTTGGCTTCAAGAATTACTTCGATTTCCTTAACGGCTGCATCAGTCAGCTTCTGGATATCGTCCTGAGTACGACGATCGTCATCTTCAGAGATTTCTTTGTCTTTCAGAAGCGATTTGACGTCTGCGTTAGCGTCACGGCGAATGTTACGAATAGCAACACGGCCCTGCTCCGCTTCAGCGCGAACGACCTTAACTAGGTCACGACGACGCTCTTCTGTTAGCGGTGGCAATGGAACGCGGATCACGGTGCCGGCAGACATTGGGTTAAGACCCAGATCAGACATCATGATCGCTTTTTCAACTTTTTGCGTCAGCTCTTTGTCGAATACTGTGATAGCCAAAGTACGAGAGTCTTCAGCAACAACGTTTGCAAGCTGCTTAAGCGGCGTGTTTGCACCGTAGTACTCAACATAGATAGTGTCTAGCAGGCTTGGGTGTGCACGACCTGTACGTACTTTAGCCAGCTGGTTTTTCAGCGCTTCAACGCTTTTACCCATGCGCTCTTGCGCATCTTGTTTGATTGCATCAATCACGATTAATACCCTTAATGATTCGGTAAAGACGGGAGCCTAAACGCTCCCGATAAGAATAAGTGGCGTCACTTACTCGCAAGACTTAGTCGTTAGAGATCAACGTACCTTCCTGCTCGCCCATTACCACGCGGCGTAGGGAACCAGGTTTGTTCATGTTGAACACGCGAATTGGCATGCCGTGATCGCGAGCAAGCGTAAATGCGGCCAAATCCATTACTTTCAGTTCTTTCTCAAGAACATCTTGAAAGCTTAGCTTATCACAAAGAACAGCATCTGGGTTCTTAACTGGGTCATCTGTGAACACGCCATCAACTTTTGTTGCCTTCAAAACAACATCGGCTTCGATTTCGATACCGCGCAAACACGCAGCAGAATCGGTGGTAAAGAACGGGTTACCCGTTCCAGCAGAGAAGATGACCACACGGCCCTGGCGCAACTGGCTAATCGCATCAGCCCAGTTATAGTTATCACAAACGCCGTTTAGAGGAATCGCTGACATTACTCGAGCGTTCACATAGGCACGGTGTAGCGCATCACGCATTGCCAAGCCGTTCATCACGGTTGCTAGCATACCCATGTGATCGCCCACAACTCGGTTCATACCTGCTTCAGCTAGGCCTGCACCACGGAACAGGTTACCACCACCAATAACAAGGCCAACCTGTACACCTAGTTCAATCAGTTCTTTGATTTCCTGAGCCATACGGTCAAGAACTTGTGCATCAATACCAAAACCTTCCTCGCCCTGCAGTGCTTCCCCACTGAGTTTGAGTAGAATACGTTGATAAGTCGGTTTAGGATTCGTGGTCATTAGTTTACCTTCCAGGCTTACAAATATAGAAACGGAGTTGTAAAAAGACCGCAGCCTAGGCTACGGTCTTTGGAGTTCTTAGCAAGAAGGATTAACCCTTCTGTACTGCTGCTACTTCTTCAGCGAAGCTCATTTCTTGAGCTTTTTCGATACCTTCACCAACTTCTAGGCGGATGAAGTTAGTTACTGTAGCGCCTTTAGCTTTCAGCATTTGACCAACAGTTTGAGATGGGTCCATGATGAATGCTTGACCAGTTAGAGAAACTTCACCGGTGAATTTCTTCATACGGCCAACAACCATTTTCTCTGCAATCTCTTGAGGCTTGCCAGATTCAACAGCGATAGCAACCTGGATTGCTTTCTCTTTCTCAACTACGTCTGCAGGTACGTCTTCTGGGTTAACAAACTCAGGCTTAGATGCAGCAATGTGCATTGCAACGTGCTTGATAGTTTCTTCGTCAGCTTCACCAGCAACAACAACGCCGATACGGTCGCCGTGACGGTAAGAACCAACTTTAGCACCTTCGATGAACTCAACACGACGGATAGAGATGTTCTCACCGATTTTTGCTACTAGAGCAATACGTGCGTCTTCGAATTTAGCTTGAAGTGCAGCGATGTCTAGACGCTCAGTTAGAGCGACTTCTAGAACTTCGTTAGCGAATGCTAGGAAGTTTGCATCTTTAGCAACGAAGTCAGTTTGGCAGTTAACTTCAAGAAGTGCTGCAACGCCGTTAGCGTCTTTGATTAGGATTGCACCTTCAGCAGCAACGTTACCTGCTTTTTTAGCAGCCTTAGCAGCACCGCTCTTACGCATGTTTTCGATCGCTAGTTCAATGTCAGCGTTCGCTTCAACAAGCGCTTTTTTACATTCCATCATGCCTGCGCCAGTACGTTCGCGCAGTTCTTTAACTAGGGCAGCTGTAACTGTTGCCATCGTTATATCCTCAGTTTAAATACTTGATATAAAAATCAGGGGCCGAATATAGGCCCCTGGTAACCATACTTAGTTTACACAAGGTAACTTAAGATGCTCAAAGAGCTGGTTATTATTCAGCTTCTACGAAACCGTCTTGTTCAGCTTGAACAACGATATCTTGGTTGCGAGCTTCAGTAACAGTTTGAGCAACAGCACCAGTGTAAAGCTGGATAGAACGGATTGCATCATCGTTACCAGGAACAACGAAGTCAACGCCATCTGGGTTAGAGTTAGTATCTACAACAGCAAATACTGGGATACCCAGGTTGTTCGCTTCTTTGATAGCGATGTGTTCGTGATCAGCATCGATTACGAACATTGCGTCTGGTAGGCCGCCCATGTTCTTGATACCGCCTAGAGACTTCTCAAGCTTTTCCATTTCACGAGTACGCATAAGCGCTTCTTTCTTGGTTAGCTTGTCGAAAGTACCGTCTGTAGACTGAGATTCAAGATCTTTAAGACGCTTGATTGACTGACGAACAGTTTTCCAGTTAGTCAGCATACCACCCAACCAGCGGTTGTTTACGTAGTACTGGTCACAGTTAACTGCAGCTTCTTTGATAGATTCGCTGGCTGCACGCTTAGTACCAACAAAAAGAACTTTACCCTTGCGAGCAGCAATCTTGTTGATTTCTGCTAGAGCGTCGTTGAACATTGGTACAGTTTTCTCAAGGTTGATGATATGTACCTTGTTACGAGCACCGAAGATGAATGGCTTCATCTTTGGGTTCCAGTAACGAGTTTGGTGACCGAAGTGTACACCAGCCTTAAGCATGTCGCGCATTGATACAGTTGCCATTGAATAATCCTCTATGGGGTTAGGCGTCCACATACCCCATCTTACCGACCCAGACAACGCCAAAGGCGTTACAGCTTCGCGAAAAGCTGCTGGGCACCCCGGAAGACGTGCCGATATGTGTGAATGATTAATTAAAGTTTAGTGCAATCGGCATGATTGAGTCGAAACGCAATCATCCAATTACGGCGCGCTTTATACCATATTTCTCTAACTAAAATCCAGTCCCAATGTTTTCAATTCAGTGATTGTGTCTAAACTTGGTTTTCATCCTGCCCCCTCACTGTTACCATGTAATGAAGAGGTAACAAACAAATAAACAAGCAGAGAAGATTGAATGAGCATCAAGATCAAAACGGCTGAAGAGATCGAAAAAATGCGCGCCGCTGGCCGTTTGGCCGCTGAAGTGCTGGAAATGATCGAACCTCACATCAAAGAAGGTGTGACGACAGACGAGCTAAACCAAATCTGTCATGATTATGCGTTGGAAAAAGGCGCCTACTCGGCTCCGCTTGATTACCATGGTTTTCCAAAATCTATCTGTACGTCAATTAACCACATCGTTTGCCACGGCATTCCTGCCAGCCAGGATGAGATGGGTAGCAACGGTCAGATGAAGCCAGCCGTGCTCAAGAGCGGCGATATCATCAATGTCGATATCACGGTCATTGTACCGAATGACGAAAGTGCCGATTTAAGCGTACGTCCAGCGGGCTACCATGGCGATACGTCAAAAATGTTCCTCGTCGGCGATGTAACGCCTGCGGACAAGCGTCTATGTCGCGTCACTCAGGAAGCATTGTACGTGGGTATGCGCAAGGTCAAGCCAGGCGCCCGCGTAGGTGATATCGGTACCGCGATCGAGAAGTTCATCAAAGACAACAACAAAAAGAATCCTTTAAACAAATATTCAATTGTTAAAGATTTCTGCGGCCACGGTATTGGCAGTGAATTCCACGAAGAGCCTCAGGTTGTACACTACCGCAATAGCGACCGCTCGGTGCTCAAGGCTGGTATGTGTTTCACTATCGAGCCGATGATCAATGCCGGTAAATTCGGTTGTACGGTTGATGCCGCCGATGACTGGACGGTCTACACTGGCGATGGCAAAAAATCAGCACAATACGAACACACTATCGTAGTGACCGAAACGGGCTGTGAAGTGCTGACTCTGCGTAGCGATGACACTATTCCGCGTCTGATGAATAACTAAGTCACGCTTTAGCATGACTGAAGATCCTCTGAGCCGGCCTTTGGGTCGGCTTTTTTATTGCTATCAGTCCCGACCGTGATAGGGTTATATCAAGAGTATTGACTATGCATGGACGGCAATGACAGATCCTATTTCTCACCCAACAACCGAGCAGGTTGACCCAATGGCGCCAGAGCAGCTCCGCCAAGAGCTGGAGCAGTTTACCGCCAGCCAAAAGGCCCAGTTTCTGGCCCATACCCCGGTAACGAATTTGGTCGAAGCCCGATCACGCTATACCGACCACCTACTCGACCGATTATGGCAGCACTTTGGCCTAGCCGATCACCCGACGCTATCCCTAATTGCCGTCGGTGGTTATGGGCGTGGCGAATTACATCCCCTGTCGGATGTCGACATCCTTATCCTCAGCCAAGCACCAATTGACGATGACACCGGTAGCACGGTCAGCGCTTTCCTCACCCTGCTGTGGGATCTCAAGCTCGATGTCGGCCACAGCGTTCGTACAATTGATGAGTGCATAACGATTGGCCTTGATGATCTGACAGTGGCAACCAATCTGCAAGAGTCACGCTGGCTTTGTGGCAATCAAGATACCTACCAGCAGCTGGAAGAGCGGCTTAATGATGGTAATTTCTGGCCCAGCGAGCAATTCTACCAAGCCAAGCTGGACGAACAGAAAACCCGCCATGCCCGCTATCACGACACCACCTATAACCTTGAACCTGACATCAAATCGAGTCCGGGAGGCCTGCGCGACATCCATACCTTGAGCTGGGTAGCACGCCGCCATTTCGGGGCCACTAACCTGCTCGAAATGAGTCGCTTTGGCTTTCTGACCGATGCCGAATACCGTGAGCTGGTCGAATGCCAAGACTCGTTGTGGCGGATCCGCTTTGCCCTCCACAGCGAATTACGTCGCTATGACAACCGCCTGACCTTCGGCCACCAAGCCTCGGTGGCAGAGTTGCTGGGCTACCAAGGTGAGGGCAACCGCGGGGTCGAAATGATGATGAAAGATTTCTACCGTACCCTGCGCCGTGTTGCCGAGCTCAACAAGATGTTACTGCAGCTGTTTGATCAGGCAATTCTGAATAAGGGCACAGCCCCCGATGCAATCGCACTTGATGACGATTTCCAGCTACGTGGCCACCTTATCGAGGCAACAAAACCGGCGCTATTCCAAGCGAGGCCGGAAACCATCCTCGATATGTTCCTGCATGTTGCCCGTAACTCACAGATTGAAGGGATTGCCGCCCCGACCCTGCGACAACTGCGTACCGCCCGCCGCCGACTTAACCGTTTTCTGATTGAAATCCCAGCTGCGCGGGATAAATTCATGGAGCTGGTTCGTCAACCAAACTGCCTGCAAAAGGCCTTCCGCCTGATGCATCGCCATGGTGTGCTATCAGCCTACCTGCCACAGTGGAGCCAGATTGTCGGTCAAATGCAGTTTGACCTGTTCCATGTCTATACCGTCGATGAGCATACCGTCAGGCTGCTCAAGAACCTCAACAAATTCAACGATCCGATTAACCAGGATCGACACCCGATATGCTGCGAAGTGTATCCTCGGGTTGCCAAGAAAGAGATCCTCCTACTCGCAGCCATATTCCATGACATAGCCAAAGGACGCGGCGGCGATCACTCTGAGCTCGGTGGCGTTGATGCCTACGATTTCTGCCTTCAGCACGGCTTGTCCAAACCCGAGGCCAATCTGGTCAAATGGCTGGTCAACCAGCACTTGCTGATGTCGGTCACCGCCCAGCGTCGTGATATCTACGACCCGGAAGTGATCACCGAGTTTGCCAAGGAAGTCCGTGACGAAGAACGGCTCGATCACCTGGTCTGCCTCACTGTGGCAGATATCTGCGCTACCAATCAGGAATTGTGGAACAGCTGGAAGCGCACCCTACTGGCCGAACTGTATTACTCGACCCAGAAAGCCCTGCGCCGCGGGCTGGAAAACCCGCCCGATATTCGTGAGCGGATCCGCCACAACCAACAGATGGCTTCAGCCCTGCTGCGGAGCGAGGGGTTTGCGCCTCGCGATATCGAAGTGTTATGGCAGCGCTTCAAGGCTGACTATTTTCTGCGTCATACCCACAAGCAAATCGCCTGGCATGCCGAGGCTATTCTCAAGCATGAGGATCACAGCAAGCCTCTGATCTTGATCAGCCAAAAGCCGACCCGTGGCGGTACTGAAGTCTTTGTTTACTGTCGCGACAAAACAAAACTATTTGCTATCGTTGTCTCCGAGCTGGACAAGAAAAATCTCAGTGTTCACGATGCCCAGGTCATGACCAGCAAGGATGGCTTTGCCCTCGATACCTTCATGGTACTTGATCCTACCGGTAAGGCCCTGAGTGAAAGCCGCCACCAAACGGTGCGTCGGGCACTGATCAACGCCCTCACGCACATGAAATCAGATCGTAAGAAGAAACGTCCGCCCTACAAATTGCAGCACTTCAACGTCAAAACCAAGGTCGACTTCCTGCCAACAAAATCAGGCAAGAAAACCATGATAGAGCTAGTCGCACTGGATATGCCGGGGTTATTGGCCCGAGTCGGCTCGGTGTTTGCCCGTCAGCATATCAGCTTGCAAGCCGCCAAAATCACCACCATCGGTGAACGAGCAGAAGATTTTTTCATCGTCACCAATAAAGACGGCGAACAACTTAGCGAAGAGCAACAAGTACAGCTGAGGGATGCGCTGATAGAGCGGCTAGAAAAACAATAGCAAAAGACAACGGGAGAACTAGCTGCAGTTACTCCCGTTGCCAAGCCAACAACAAGAGCAGCAACAACACCAATAACAACAGAAGCACGAGGCCAGTATGTACCCCAACCTCACAGCCATCGGCATTGAAAAGCCGGAAACGATTGAACGCTACAGCCTGCGGCAGGAAGCCGCCAATGACATATTAAAAATCTACTTTGCTAAGCAAAAAGGCGGGCTATTTGCCAAAAGCGTGAAGTTCAAATTTCCCCGTCAACGTAAAACCGTCATGGTAAACAGCGGAAGCCGGGAGTACAAAGAAGTAACGGAGATCAACCGCACTCTGACGTTTATCATCGATGAGCTTGATCGCATCACCAACAAAAAGCACAGTGAAGTTGATATTAAGAAGAAGATCCTTGGTGACCTGCGCCACCTAGAGCAAGTGGTCAGTCACAAGATCGCCGAGATCGAGGCTGATCTAGAAAAGCTTAAGTGATCCCTTTCTACTGATATACATGGAGTCCAATTAAGGGCTCCAATCTCGACAAGCATGTTAACTCGAATGTAAATTAAGTCGCATCAACTTGCTTGGCCCAGCCCTCAAGCCAAGGCATAGCAACTTCCAGCGCGTCAAAGTTAACACAAGCATCTACATCCAACCGCTCCGTCAATGGCTTGGCCTGCAACTGAACCAACAGCTCATCAAACTGGCGCCCGCCCCCACAAAAACGATCTTCACCGTAGCTCGAATCACCCAGTGCAATTACGCCGTAGCGAAGCTGGGGCATCAGCGGAAAGGAGTCATTGAGCGATTGGTAGAGCGGTAGCAAATTATCGGGGATCTCCCCTTGCCCCGTGGTCGAAGACACCACTAATGCCAGCTCTTGTTGGTAACCGAGGAACTCATCCAGTGTCGGCTCCAAAAACAATTCAACCTTGTGGCCAGCCTTAACCAGGTAGCGCACCACCTCTTCTGCAACCTCTTCCGCTCCGCCGAATACCGAGCCGACAAATACACCTATTTTAGCCATCATCCAACACCATCCTTTGTGTTCTAGTTACCCATTAAATGTGGTCTTTTAAGCGGTTAGATGCAAGTTTATTGACTATTTGAAGTTACTAGAGGCTGGCGCCATCAAAGCAGCCTGCCAGCCGAAGGCATCCATGACCCGCATCCATGACTCATCGACGCCTGCGCGGATATCCAGCTGTTCGCCCGTTAGGGGATGCTGAAGCTGCAACCGTGAGGCATGAAGCATCAATCGGCGACAGTCATAGTTTTCACGGAACATCCGGTTATGGCGGCCGTCACCGTGGTTAACATCGCCAATAATATGGTGGCTCAGGTGGTGCATATGACGACGCAGCTGATGCTTACGGCCTGTCTCAGGTTTCATTTCGACCAAACAGTAACGACTGGTCGCATAGCGGCCAACCGGGATCTGGGTTTCCACATTTGCTAGAGGCGCATACGCGGTGATCGCCGACTGGGCTTCTTTGTCTTTATCGGCATTTTTATCGGCAATCTTATCCAGCTCTTCCTTGAGTGGGTAATCCAATACCGCCGCTTCCTTCACCCAGCCACGCACCACAGCATGGTAGGTCTTCTTCACATCCCGTCCGGCGAACAGTGGCATCATCAATGATGCGGTTTCACTCGAAAGGGCAAACAGCAATACGCCGGATGTTGGTCTATCCAAACGATGCAACGGGAACACATGCTGGCCGATTTGGTCGCGCAGGGTCTGCATGACAAATACCGTTTCATGGCGGTCAAGCCAAGAACGATGTACCAGCATACCGGCTGGTTTATTCACGGCGACCAGGTATTCATCGCGGTAAAGGATTTCGAGTTCCATCGTTATTCACTCTTAAATAATTGGTCAAGCTCACGAGTCACAGCCAAGATAGCCCGGTAGCCCTTGGCTTCCTTCATCGCTTCCTCAACATAAGGGGAAATTTCAAATGCCGCTGGCAACGCCATCTTCATGGCAAGCATGTGATTCAACTTGGGGATAAATATCCACTGCAACCATTGCTCGCAGCGCAGGGTGTCAATGGCAAACGGCTGATTACTGTTCAGCGCCTCAACCGGTGGCCGTTCAACGTCCCAGTGTTCATGCGTTTGCAATACCGTGGTTAGCCTATCCAGCAACAGCTGGCAATGACGGGGTTTATCCATCACGGAACCTCTAAATGATGAATGTTATTTTGATAAGGGGCGAAGGATACCACCTCCATGAAGTTTGGGTATATACTCGTTCTCCTTGATTGAGGAGCGCTGAGACTGCCCATGGATAATTTTCATACCCTTACCCAACTCTTAGACAATGCCGGATGCCAATACAAGATTTTCGACCTTGGCCGTCGGGTCAGTGAGATCGACGTAGCGCAATTCAAGGCCGTAGAGGACAACCGCCAGCCATATCCATGGCCCTTGCAGCAGCATGCCCACCTGTCTATCTCATTCTGGCAAGCTGGCAACCCACCGTGGATCTGGTTTCTGCGCTTACCGCTCGATGAACGCGGCCTGTTAAAACAAGCAGCCGTCGGTGATTTCATCAAATACGTTATCGAAGCCATGGGAGCAACGCTCAATAGCACCCCGACGGAAGAAGAGCAGGCAAAGCTAGCGGCCAATCCGTATACCTTCAAACCAAGCGATGACAAAATGGCGATCTTCCATGCTCAGTTGCGCAGCCAACTTTCTTTGTCTGCCAGCCAGTACTACGAGCATGCCCAACATTACCTCACCGGTGAACAAGGCTGGGATAAATGGCAGGGTGTTGGCCTGCAAGGCTTAGCCGATGTCTGCGCCCGTATCAAGCAGGAAAACAATGCCACGTTGCTACGCAAAGCCGCCAGCAACCTACCTCTGACCCCGCTTTATGCTTTGCTCGGCTGCTTGGAACATTGCCAGCTACCGGAACCACTGGCTACTCGTCTTGCCGAGAAAATTGATGAAGAAACAGCAGTCGACACACCTGATTTGTTCCTCGTCGCTGCTTTGATCCGCGCCCTCTCCGGCGCTGAAACCGCCCAGCTTCGCCAGCAGCTTGAGCGCTTGCTAGCTCAACCAAAGCTTTGCCACCCTGAGGTCCTGGTTGCGATTGCCGGACGTTGCTGGAATGGTCTGGCCGATCCCAAAATAGCGAGTATCTTCCTATTACGCCTCGCTGAAACGGGTGAGCAAGCCTTATTCAACCAGCTATTTGCCGATTTGGTGATGCTGCCAATGCTGCGTGGCATTATGCTGCAGGTACTACACGGACAAGCTGATCCAGCACTGGTTGAGGCGATTACCAAGCTTCAGCAGCATGCCCGAAGCCCACAACAATAGTATCTCGGCCGAAAAACCGGGGACACAAGGATGTAATGGAGTCATGATAAGAAATGGGTAACCTATTAGGTATTTTACTGCTGGCAATTATTGGCTATCTGTTTTGGCAGCAGCGGCGGCAGACTGAGCGTGCCAATTATTTTATCAACCAACGCTGTGAGCATTTAGGGCTACAACTGCTTAATACTGCACGGGGAGAGCACCGCCTGCGTGATCGCAACGGTCGTTGGGGGTGGCATACCACTTATCTGTTTGAATTTTCCGCCAGTGGGCAAGATGCCTACCAAGGGCATATTGTAATGAAAGGATTCCACCTTCTGACTATCCATATCCCCCCCCACAGGATGCCAGGGGAGTAGAAAAAAATGGGCGCAACTTTCGTTGCGCCCTTAGGTCTTACATGCAGCAGTCCCGCTACTATGGTGCTCCCTGCACTATCCTTGTTGGTCTAAATCCTTAGCGGTAATCCCTAAACCCCATCCCCGGGTTGTCCTTGGTAGCTCCTTTACCTGTCGCGTTGTCCTTGTGCGACTCTCTCATCCTTCCTGGCGGTGTCCATGCCTTCATCCTGAAGGGGTCCTGACACTTATCCTTAAGTTGTCCTCTTGCCCTGTCCTAGAGCACTATCCTTAAAGCCCCAATCCCTGAGGTGTTCCGGCTTTTCCAAAAGCTGTCCTACTCATCCTGACGGTAATCTTCCTGATCCCCGACGGTATCCATTCCGTGTCCGTGACATCTTGTCAGCTAACAACCCTGTTAGCACAGCCCTTCCTAGGCTTGCAGAATCCTTCTGCGTTCCCGTTCCTGCGCCGCTATCCTGTCGACAAGGGCCATATTACGCCTTTCGCTCACTCATACAATTGACTATCTTCCAGCATGCCTCTTGATAGATCATTCACCATAAAAATGAAACAATTAAGTCTTTAATTAAGTTAGATAAAATAAGGAAAACCTTCTCTTTTATCTAAAGATGATCTTTGCAATTCTTACAGCTTTGTAAGCGATCTCTTACAAGAAGGCAAGGCCATGTCTGCACCAAGTTGCGCAAGCGTAAAATACCGTATTTCAATTTCATTACAGAGAATAGTAAAAATTATTACGAGTTTAGCAATATGATCGGCAGATCATGGGTTGCTTAGTGATATAGAGGCTAGACAAAGCATTTCACTCACCTGGTGTAGAACATCAACAGTCGATGAGGTGTTTTCAAAGAAAAGTGAATAAATGAAGAGTAAACGATCGGGTATCTGGAACGATCGTGGGAAGCAGAAAAAAGAGCGGGCGCAACTTGCGTTGCGCCCTTAGGTCTTACTTGCAGCAATCCCGCTACTATGGTGCTCCCTGCATCATTCCGTTGACAGCTGTATTCCTTCAGCATTGTCCTTTTTACTTCGTCCTGAAGTGATCCTGTGGCCTTCCTGACCCGCCAGTCCATCCTGTCCTGACTCTCAACATCCATCCTGGAGGTGTCCCTAACTTCGTCCTGAAGTGGTCCTTTTGTCATCCTGACTGGTAAACGTCCTGCTTACCATTTTGCCGTTCCTCGGCTATCCCTTCACAGTCCTTGTTCGACATACCATCCTAGTACACCGGTCTCATCCTGAGACTAACCAAATCCTTGGTTTATTTCCTGTTCCGTTCCGTCAGTTCCTTCCGACAGGGTTAATATTACGGATTTCGTCCCTGACAAAACAGCCTCCTTGAAGATAGTCTTTTAGTTTAGAGATAAGCGCCAAACAAACAACCAAAACAAAAACCATAATAAACAACAAGATAGACACTAACAAGTAGCTTATCCACCAAACCCCTCTCCTAAATATCCCACATCCTTGTAAGAGATCTCTCACACAGCAACAAGATGAATGGATGTTTATGATTAATGATTCAAAGCTAGCTGCCTGAAATATTTCTCTATAATTAACCTTATCAATTGCGCTAGCCAAGGAGTGCCCATGGAAACCTTCAACCACAACCTTGCCTCTCTATTCAGCCAGTTAGGACTGAACAATTCCAAAGAGTTTATCGAAACCTTTCTGGCTGAGCACCGCCTCGCCCAGCATGAACAGTTATCTGAAGCCAATTTTTGGCAACCTTCACAAAAGCGTTTCCTCAAAGAATCACAAGAGCAGGATGCCGACTGGTGCGAGGTCATTGACCAACTTGATGCGTTACTGAGAAAATAGCCGTTATTCGACAGCAACAAGGAAACCGCATGTCCTCAGATATCACCCAAGCCCTTACCAACGCTATCGACGCCTTGGTTGCAGAAGGCAAAGAGCCCTCGGTGGCCTTAATTAAATCGAGGTTAGTTGATCCCCTACCAATGCCGCTGATCATCAAAGCATTGCAGAGTTGGAAGTCGAGCGCACGGGTGCCCAAAATAGAAAAAGTCGACTCGCAGCCTAGCGCCGAAGTCCGCATTGCTGCCCTGGAGCAGCAAGTCGCAGCACTGACTGCACGGCTGGAGCAATTGGAAAGCCAACAGGCTTAGTTTACCGTAGTAATATAACGAGCGAGGCGCAGGTTAACCCTGCGCCTCGCTCGTCACCCAATTGGGTATACCGCCTATTGGAAGTCCCAAGATAGATTGGAAACAATGCGGCACTTGTCGCACTTGTAATGGAAAATACCGTGCAAAGGTTCATCCAATAGCCACTGACCACCGCATTTAGGACAAGGGCGGTTCCGTTCGCTTTCAAGGCTTTCTCCGCCAACTCGATACTGGTAGTAGTAAGTCGGGATCTTGGTAATAAACTCAATTCGTCCACGTAAGTCCCAGCCTCGGCGGAAGATATCACTGTCGGCATCACGAATTTCATGCAGTGCCGCATGCTCAGCTTGGCACGCCCCTGCCATTTGTAACTCATCACAGGCTTGCCACTCAGTCTGCCACTTAACAACCGCTTTATGATCGCCGTTCAACGTCGGCTCCGGCAGGCGGTAGAGCGGTATAGGCATCAAGGTATCCCCGCAACGCAGCGGCGAGCAGGTATGAACATACGTGGTATACATCACTTGCCAGCTAGGAGAGAAATCTTCGGCCGCCGCTTCTGAATTAAGATCCCGTCCCAACAGCTTCACCTTGGGGCTCAGCAAGCTGGCATGGCTCAGGCGGTTCATACAAGCTTTCACTTGCGGGCTGTTGAAGCGGGCGTGCAAGCTGTCTTCTTCAGGACACACCGCCCTTACTTTAAAGATGGCCTCATCCATCACGATAGGAAATTCGCGTCCCAGTACCTGGCCATTATAACGCAGGGCATCCATCAAACCGTTGATGGCGGTATCTACTGCGGCAATGGTGGTGTTATCAAAACATTCAAATTGCAATTCGACGACATACATAACTTATTCGGCCTTTACCACTGGCTGCAGAGCTGCCAAAAATTGCTCAAGGCTTGAGGATAATACTTCTCGCTTGTCCTTGCCCAATGTCTCTAGGATCACCTCACCGGTCAGGTTGCATACCGACACCACTTCACTTTCGGAGTCCATCGCACCGATAAACACTGTTGGCTTGAGCTTCAAGCGACGCTGGGTCACCAGATGGCCAAGAATATTTTCCTGCAATCGCTGTACATCAGCTTCATTGAAAGCCTGCAGCAAATCAAACTCGATAGTCCCCGTCACCGCCTGGAACCTCGCGGCCATATCGCCGCTGAACTGGGCACCGTAGAATGCAACGATATCTTCATGTAGGCGCAGCTCTATCCCTTTTTCCACGCCAGCAAGATCCCCCATTGGTGAGCGGACAACCGGCTGCCAGCTTACTTCGTAACCGTCATCGGCCTTTACGCAAGGCGATGGTAGGCCAATTAAGTCATCACTGCGGGGAAAACCTTGACCAGCATCACACCATGCTTGCAAAAAACGGGAAGAAAATTCAGATAACGCCGTTGCAACGGGATGATTCATTCGCAACCTCTCAAAAGATTAAGTAAACTTTGCCTATTCTAATCCAAGTGTGTCCAGGACAGTATGAGCAAATATCAAGACGCGAAAGAATTAGCCGGTTTGACCTTAGGTCAGGGTACCGAGTACAAAGATCAATACGATGCCTCCCTTCTTCAACCAGTGCCTCGTAGCCTGAACCGAGACGATCTCGCACTTGGCGAAACATTGCCATTCACGGGCTATGATATCTGGACACTCTATGAGCTTTCTTGGCTTAACAGCAAAGGCTTGCCACAAGTTGCTATTGGTGAGGTTCGCCTACCGGCGACAAGCCCGAACTTGATTGAGTCAAAATCATTCAAGCTATACCTAAACAGCTTTAACCAAACTAAGTTTGCGAGCTGGCAGGAAGTCGCCGATATTCTGCAGAAAGATCTAACCCAATGTGCTGGTGAAGATGTTGATGTCACCATTCAGCCGATATCTGACTTTGACGACCAACCTATCGCTAACTTCTTTGGCGAGTGTATTGATGATCAAGATATCGAAATCACTGACTATGAATTTGATGCATCCTACCTTGAAGGGGCAGCATCAGAGGAAGATGTCACTGAGATCTTACACAGCCACCTGCTTAAGTCTAACTGCCTTATCACCAGCCAGCCAGACTGGGGAAGCGTACGCATCTCTTACACCGGTAAGAAAATCGATCGTGAAAAGCTCCTACGTTACTTAATTTCATTCCGTAACCATAATGAGTTCCACGAACAATGTGTCGAGCGTATTTTCACCGACATAATGAAATACTGTAAGCCGGAGCTATTGACTGTTTACGCCCGCTACACCCGCCGTGGGGGTTTAGACATCAACCCATACCGCACCAACATGGGCAAAACCCCAAGCGATAACTTCCGTTTGGCAAGGCAGTAATACAACGTTGCGATAATGCCTAGCTGATTAATGCACAGAAATGGGTAAATGTTACTCAGTTTGCCTTAAGTCCAGCAAATTCGAAGACTTTGCTGGACTTGATAAGCTAACCCATTAATATTGGTGGTACTGTTTTTTTGGGTTCTTGAAAGTATGTCTGCTAGCCGTTGGCTGTTCCGTTTGCTGTTCATTGGCATGATCTCGTTCAGCACACAAGCTAAAATTTTTACCACGCCTATTCTGGCAGAAGCTAATGAGCTGCTCCAAACCAACCCAGAGCAATCTCTGGTTATCACCGCCCGCTATCTCGACCAGCGTCGGCTAAGTGCCCCCAAAGAAACCTCCCGCGTTCATATCAATGACGAAACGGATCATTCTGTCCGAACCCCGCTGAGCACCGTCAATGCATTGCAGATCCTCGCCAAGGCTCATTATCTGCTCAATCAGCCTGACAAGGCATTGGCCGCCATCAAACAAGCAAGTGATATCTCCGCAGAGGAAAACCTCACATTCAGCCGGCTCGAAAGCCAACTGATCCGTGCTGATATTCACTGGGGCAACCTAAAAAACAACGCCCGTTCGCTGAAAATGCTGGATAATATTGACGCTGACATAACCTCCAGCACCAACCTGATGCTCGACAGCCAGATCAAGCGCCTGCAATACCAGTTACTGATGCAACGCTCGATCATCGAGTCGGCGACCGATCAGGAAAGCCTGGCTGAAAAAGGCTTCCTCAAGGCCAAACGCTACCTGATAAACCTCGATGATCCCGGTGAATTAATCCATTACCAACTGGTCGTCGGCCGGCATTATTTCAAGCATGGTCACTACGATACCGCACTGGACCGCTTGCTCAGTGGTTACTGGCTGGCCGTCGAACATGATGATCAAGCACAAACCGCAATTGCCAATTACGAACTCGCGGTTCTATTCGAACAGCGTAAGGTCTTTGACAAGGCATTAGAACACGCCACCCAAGCCGGTGAATTTTTCGAACATTACGATCGCAGCCGGCCACTCGCCAAGACACTGGAACTGATCGCTTCCATTTATGAACAGCAAGGCCGCTACAACCTAGCCCTTGTCCATTACTTCAACGCGCTGGATCAGGAAAACCAACTTAACAGCGAAATTCGCTCGGCGAGGTTAAGGCTCAATATTGCCCGAGTTTACCTCCAGCTATACAATTACCCGAAATCAGAGCAGTACCTGCATCATACCCGCTTGCTTGCTACCCAAACTGGCAACGAGGCTATTCTGGCCGATGCTCAAATTCTCCAGGGCAAACTGGATCTGGCCGAAGGCAATATCGAGGAGGCTATTTCCAACCTGCAAGCCGGATTGATTGCTGCCAGCCGTATCGGCAACAGTGATCTCCAACTAACAGGAGAAAGCTTGCTATCAAAAGCATTCGAACAACAGAGCGATTTCTACAATGCCTTGCTGAGCCAGCGCCGTTACGAGCAACTGTTCAGTACCAAACAGCAAGCTCAGGTAAAAAATAACGTCGAAGTTTTCAAGCAGCAACAGCGTATGCTTGAGCGCTCGTTGCATCTCGAAGATCTGGAGCGCCAGCAATTTGAGAGCAGCAAGGCCTTATACAAACAAAAAAATGTCACCCTTTTCCTTTTCTGCCTAACCGGTGTCATCTTTATCCTGCTAATGCGCCGCCACAAGACCGCCAAGCAACTGCAAGCACGCTTGCTACGTCTGCGTAATGACTTCTATACCCACCCGCGCAGCGGCCTGCGAAACCTACGGATGCTGACCGCAAAACTGCCTAGTTCCTTGCAGCAGAGCAGCGCCAACTTCGAGCAATGGCACCTTGGCGAGATCATCAACGAGCCACTGAGTGATCGCTTGCGTTTCGCCTTGTTCGAAGTGCCGTTCCTAAAGCATATTTACCTCAAGCATGGCTACCAGCAAGGGTTAGAACTCGAACGACAATTTGGTGAATACCTCACCGAACAAATTTGTGAACCGGCTAGGCTGTACCACTTCTCCGATGCGATGTTCTTGTATATCGAACCAAACTCACGGCTAGATTCGGCACCAGATCAACTGGCGGGCTCCCTCCAGCAGCTGGTTGACCGCTTCCTCGAAAACAAGCACATCGACAACCGGATCAGGATTGGTATGGCAGAATACCCCTTCCTCCCTCGGGCCTACACCGCGATTAATGACCACGAGCTGCTCGATATCTTGCTGATGGCGACCAATGCCGCCCGGGAGGTCAGCAAACAGGAGTCCGGCAGCCAATGGGTTCACCTCAGTGCAATCGATGCAGCTCCTGCCGCCAGTTTTGCCAGCGATAATATCCGCCGTTCATGCATCCAAGGCATCCAAAATGGGTTGGTAAAAATACAAACGTCAGGTAGTTGCGACATTAGCTGGAACAACGATCACGTTTCTGACAAAAATATCAGTTAATCTGATGGATTTATCCGCTTCATGGCCGATAACGATGAATCAAAAGGGCTTTTTTGTTAGCATTAATTCCCTTGTCAATATTTTAACCAGCTGATAAGAAACAAGTTTACCACCATGGATCGCATTAAACTCCTGTGACAGACATAAATGCCGTAGCTTCCCAATTGAGTCAGCTGAAGTTGCGTTTGGACCAAGCTCAACTTACCCACCGTGATGCCTCTCTGAAGTCTCGGCGGGAAATTGCGATCCTAAAACGTCTTATCAGCCGGCTTTCTGTGGCTTGTCGCGGATTAGATTCAGAGTTGGATGAGAAAATTGGCATGCTGCGTCAGGATCTGGAGCAACAGAAAGATATCAGCCTACTCATCCCGCGCATTGCGGTGGTTGAACGATTGGCCAACCGGATGGGAGATGCCCACCCCAAAGAACGGGAGCTGCTGGATAAGCAATTCCAGCGCAACAGCGAAATCCTGCGCCGTTTTCCCGGCCTCCCTGCCCAGCTCAAACGCGACCTTCACCAGTTACTCTCCCAGCCAACCACAACACTGTCAGGATCACTTCAGCATGTTCTTGGTTTAATGTCGCTGTATGAGCGAGCCTTGAAGCTAGTCGCCACCAAAGGGTTGCAGAATAACCCGGCAGCTATCCAGCAAGACTTGCTGATGAAGCTGACCGCCGAGTTGCAAAACTTGATCACCGAGCTCGACTTCGATGGGGAAGCCGGAGACAAACTGCTCACCATCAGGAATCAATTACTCAAAGGCGTACTGCCATCAGAGCTACTGACAATCGCTCTCGAAGTCTTGCGTCTGGTGCTTACGGGCACCCACCAAGAACGCCAAGCCTCACAACAGTTTCTTGATAATGTGAACGGTGAACTGGGTACGCTGTGCAAAACGACCCAGCAAAGTGCCGAACAAAGCCACACCATATACGAACACCGTGGTGAGATGACCGACGAGCTGGCCGGGCTGGCCCAATCAATTAAATCTGGCCTGCAAACCCATAAGCAGCTTGATAGCTGGCGGCCCGAACTCACGCACCTGACCAAAGAACTACTGGTGCTTGCCGAGCGTAATAAAGCACTCGAAAAACGGGAAAAAGCCTTACTGGAACAGCTAAGCTACAACACATCGAAGATCGAACACCTTTACGATCAAACGATGAATTACCGCCAGCGGCTTACTGACCAAGAGCAGCGTATCTTCCTCGACAACCTGACCAAGGTGTACAACCGCAGTGCACTCAATGACCGTCTCGAACACGAGTACCGGCGATGGTTGCGTTACCAGCACCCACTATGCGTGGCCTTGGTCGACATCGATAACTTCAGCACGGTGAATCAGCATTATGGCCACCAGGCCGGTGATAAAATTTTAAAAATTATCGCCCGGACTATTCGCAAGCAGCTAGAGCCTACCGATTTTATCGGCCGCTTCGGCGACGATGCTTTCATGTTGATCTTACCGGATGTTAGCGAAGAGCAGCGCAACCTGCGCCTTACTGCTATTCGCCAAGCCATTGCGCAGCTGCCATTCCGCTTTCGCGACAATAACATCACCATCACTGTATCGATGGGGGCCACCTTGTTCGAGAGCAACGATACCCCGCCAGACATCATTGAGCGAACCGACAAAGCCCTTACTGGCGCACGCAGCGCTGGCAACAATCGAATTTTATGGATTTTCTGACCACACCATAAATCATCACCCTGTCAATGGCTGGTAAAAAACGGCATCTCTGTGTATGGTAAATATATCAGCCACTTGTATCTAATACTTTTCTCATAGGCTGATCTTCAGGAAACAGAGTGTACGCCCAACCGGTTTACTTTCTGCTTCATCCGACAGTATTCACCGATTCTTCCTACAATGAATACACCCAGTGGATACCGCCGTCTTGTCATGATCAGGGAGGTAATCATGATCACTCATATCAGTCCGGTAGGTTCTATGGACCTACTTTCTCAGCACGAAGTCGACTTGCTCAAAGCAACGGCCTCCAGTGACATCTATCGTCTGTACCGTAACTGCTCATTGGCGGTACTCAATTCTGGCAGCCACACCGACAACTCGAAAGAACTACTCGAAAAACACAAAAGCTTCGATGTGAACGTCATGCGACGTGAACGCGGGATAAAACTCGAATTAATGAACCCCCCTGAGCACGCCTTTGTCGACGGTCGGATCATCCGGGGTATCCAGGAGCATATGTTTGCCGTTCTGCGCGATATTGTTTACGTCAACATGCATGTCCAGCAGCGCAAAGACATCAACCTGACCAGTGCGCCACACATTACCAATTTTGTCTTCAGTGTGCTGCGCAATGCCAAAACTGTCCGTTCAGGGCAAGACCCCAATATTGTCGTATGCTGGGGCGGTCACTCCATCAACCCTGTCGAGTACCAATACACCCGCGAAGTCGGCAACGAATTGGGACTGCGCGAACTTAATATCTGTACCGGCTGTGGCCCCGGAGCAATGGAGGGGCCGATGAAAGGCGCAGCTATTGGCCATGCCAAACAGCGATATCACAACAGCCGCTTTATTGGCCTGACCGAACCGTCAATTATTGCCGCCGAGCCCCCAAACCCGATCGTGAACGAGCTGGTGATCTTGCCGGATATCGAAAAACGCCTGGAAGCATTTGTCCGAGTCGGCCACGGCATCATTATCTTCCCAGGCGGGGCTGGTACCGCCGAGGAGCTGCTTTATATCCTCGGTATCTTGATGGAACCGCAAAATGCCGATCAGCCAATGCCGGTCGTACTCACCGGACCAAAAGAATCCGAGCCTTATTTCCGTACCCTCGACAGTTTTATTCGCGATACCTTAGGTGACGCCGCAGCCAAGCATTACCAGATCATCATTGATGATCCTGCCCAAGTGGCACGGGTCATGAAATCAGCCATGCCGCTTATCAAAGAACAGCGCTTGGCAACTGGTGACGCATACAGCTATAACTGGTCACTGGCAATTCCGCCGGAATTCCAGCTGCCGTTCGAACCCACCCATGAATCAATGGCCAGCCTGGATTTGCACTTGAACCAGCGACCAGAGCACCTTGCCGCCAACTTGCGCCGGGCCTTCTCGGGTATTGTTGCCGGTAACGTCAAGGAGGAAGGGATCCGCGAAATCGAGCGAAAAGGGCGTTTTAAAATCAATGGTGATATCGCCCTGATGAAGCGGATGGACAAACTGCTAACACAATTTGTCGCTCAACAACGGATGAAACTCCCCGGTAGCCACTACGAGCCCTGCTACGAAATCATCACCGCTGCCCCACCGATTGCGAAATAATCACTCCCGCATACTAGATGGCGGTGCACATTCGATACAACAATGCGTACAATGAAGGGTCTGTTGACCCTTTTTTCTTTACAGCTAAACGGTTTACGCTATGTCGTCTATCCACCTTGTCATCATTGATGCCCTCAACCTGATCCGCCGCGTCCATGCCGCCCAGCATGGTGAGCCCGATATCCCAAACACTGCCAAGGTCTGCTGTCAGGCTCTGGGGAAAATAATTAAAAGCAGCCAGCCGACCCATATCGTCGCGGTCTTTGATCACCATGGTGAAGACAGGGGCTGGCGAGCCGAGTTGCTCCCGCACTACAAAGAAGGGCGAAAACCAATGCCCGAAGAGCTGATGACCGGAATGGACGTGATCCAAGATGCCTTCATGGATATGGGGATCGACTCATTGCTGTCGGACGGTGATGAAGCCGATGATTTGGTCGCGACACTGGCACTGAAAGTCGCTTCGCGTGGCCAACAGGTCACGATCATCTCAACCGACAAGGGCTACTGCCAACTGCTCCAGCCGACATTACGGATCCGTGATTACTTCCAGCAACGCTGGCTCGATAGTCCCTTTGTCGAAAAGGAATTTGGCGTCAAACCCGAACAACTGCCGGACTACTGGGGACTGGCTGGGATCAGCTCGAGTAAAATCCCAGGCGTGACCGGGATCGGCCCCAAAGCCGCCGTCGAACTGCTAGGCCTCTACCCTAACCTCGAGGCGATTCTGGCTGCCGACGACCTACCCGCCAAGTGGCAAAAGAAAATCGACGCCTGCCGTGAGGAAGCCGTCGCCTCCAAGCAAGTTGCCTCATTGAAAACCGATCTGGTACTCGGCTTCAACCTGCAGGATATTCGTTTCGAAGCGGGAAACTAGATACAAGAACGCCACCCTAAGGTGGCGTTTTTTCAATATGACCGATTAGTGCGGCGAACGGTTATCCAGGCGCTGGATATGTACCGTGATTTCTTCACGGTCGTGGTACAGGTGCTTGGCCTGTAGCTTGAACTTCACCCCATTCTGGATCAGGTACACTTTCAGGTTCTCGATGTCCTGCAGTACCTCATCGTAACGACCTTTCATCGGCAGCTTAAGGTTGAAGATGGCTTCTTTCGCCCAGGCCTTGATCAGCCAATCACCCATCAGGTGCGCTACTCGGGCTGGCTTTTCGATCATGTCACAAACAATCCACGTCACGTTCTTACGTGGTGGCTCAAACTTGAAACCATCGACCGCGTGGTGCTTAACCTGACCGGTATCCATCAGGCTCTGTGCCATCTGGCCGTTATCAATCGCGTGGACAAACATCGAACGCTTAACCAACTGATAAGTCCAGCCACCCGGGCAGGCACCCAAATCAACGCCCCACATGCCGGGAGCCAGACGCTCATCCCACTCTTCACGTGGAATAAAGACGTGAAATGCTTCTTCCAGCTTTAGGGTCGAGCGGCTTGGCGAATCCGACGGGAACTTAAGGCGTGGGATCCCCATAAAGAACGAGGAATTGTTAAATGTGTAAGAGTAACCCACAAAACAGCAGCCCGGCGCAATGAAGCACAGGTGCATAACCGGCTTTTTCAGGTTGTCCTTATTGTACAAAGCCCCAGACTTACGCAATGCCTGACGAAGCGGAACAGTAAACTTGCGGCAGAACTTCAGCAGCTCTTTGGCTTCGTTGGTATCTGGCGTTTCAACACGCAGATCGCCACAGCGAGGGAAATCCGCTACCGTTTCCATGATTGGTGAAATACGGTCTTCTTGCGGTAGATGTTCCAGCATAGGCATCACTGCGACCATCTGGCGGGCAAAGATCAGCTCGGAAAACGGTTGTTGCTGGATAAACTTATCCGCATCACCCGCCTGGTAGAACTCAAACAACACATAACCGCTATTGTTTTTTGCGCGAGGAAAGCCATACAACTCCAGTGCATTTGCTTTGTCTTGAACTTCACCGGCACATTCTTTCTCGAAGCCGGGACGGCAGTACAACAGAACTTGATTCACTCTCAACCCTCAAGCTGAACGCCAGGCAGCCACTGCAAGCGCTACCCAGCCTATGATAAAACAGACGCCTCCCATCGGGGTGATGGGGCCAAACCACTTGATACCCGTCAATGCCAGCGCATACAAGCTGCCACTAAAGAGTATGATCCCTGCCACAAAAAACAGGGCTGCGTATAATACCCCTTTTGACGGAAGAATGCGTGCCAATATTGCACAGCCAAAGATCGCCAGGGAATGCCAGGCCTGATACTGGACGCCAGTTTCAAAGACTCCGAGCAGATACGGCGGCAATTGTGACTTTAGGCCATGAGCTGCAAATGCGCCCAGAGCCACGGTAACTGCGCCGCTCATAGCAGCAAACACCAACAGCCAACGGCTTGATTTATCCATCATACCTCCCCCCTAGGCCGTACATTCAGTGATGAACTTCGCCAGTAACTTTACGGTCAACTGGCGATTGCCCAGCTCGGTATGGCCCGATGCCTTGCGCGGCTTGAAACTGTGGTCACCATCGGGTAGAAAGCCAACCTCAACGCTCGGAGCATATTGCCAGCCTTCTACTTCGCTGCGGGTACCGAACGTATCGCGCTCCCCTTGCAGGATCAAGGTTGGCAGTGTGATGGCTTGCAAATGATCACCGCGAAAATTCTCAGGCTTGCCCGGCGGATGGAACGGAAAGCCCAAGCAAGCAACGCCTTTGACTTTATCTTGGCAGTTCATCACATCCGGCGACTCATTAGCAATATCGGTCACCATCAGGCTGGCCATCCGTCCCCCCATTGACTTTCCGCCAATCACTAAGTTGCCTTCTTGGGAAAACGCCTCTATGTGGTGCTGGAAATCCAATAACAGCTTAGGCTGTCTGTCTGGCGGACGCTTCTTGCCATCTTCACGGCGCTTGACCATATAGGGAAACTCAAACCGCACCACTCGGCTCCCCTTAAGGGCAAGGCCTTTGGCGATATCGGCCATAAATTCATGCTCCATTCCTGCCCCGGCACCATGGGCAAACAGGAAGGTCGCGCTATATTCGCCACTTGGCGGCATATCAATCATGTACTCGGTCACACTCGTCTCCAACATAATCCCTGTTCACCCTACAGACCATCTTCCACATCTGGCATATTATCGACATCCGGCATAGCTTCCTGCTCACGGGCAGCCTTGGCCAGCACCCAATCACGGAAGGCCTGAATACGGCCGGTTTCGGCCTGACGCTCTTGGCACACGAGGAAGAATGCATTCTTGCTCATCAATACTTCATCAAATGGGCATACTAAGCGGCCTGCCTCCAACTCTGGCTGAGCCAGTACATTGTTGCCAAGAGCGATTCCCTGACCGTGCGCAGCCGCCTGCAGTACCATGGTCGAGTGACTGAAAATCGGCCCCTGATTGACGTTAGTCCCTTCTATGCCGTGATGGCGAACATAGTTTTTCCACTCCTTGCGTGAGGTGTCATGCAGTAAGGTGTGGAGTTTCAGATCATCCAGCGTACGCAGCGGCTTAGCGCCACCAAGCAGCATCGGTGAGCAGACCGGCAGCAAGAACTCCTGATACAGCTTATCGGCCCGCAGTCCCGGCCAGTTACCCCGGCCGTAGTAAATAGCGACATCGACATCTTCGGTCAACGAGCCCTCATCCAAGTCCACCGCTTTAATCCGCACATCGATATCCGGGTGCTGCTCATTAAAATCCGCTAAACGAGGCACCAACCACTGGATGGCAAAACTAGGAGGTAAACTAATGGTTAATGCCCCTTTCGCGCCGCGCTCCAAGACCTTATCAGTGGCATCAGAGATTGCAGAAAATATGTCTTTTATATCGAGAAAATAGCTCTGCCCCTCTTCAGTTAGCAATAAAGAACGATTACGACGGCGAAATAATTTCAGCCCCAAAAATTCCTCAAGCGCTTTAATTTGGTGGCTTACAGCCGCTTGTGTGACAAATAACTCTTCCGCAGCACGGGTAAAGCTGAGGTTACGGGCTGCCGCTTCAAAGACTTTTAGTGAATTGAGTGGAGGGAGACGTCTGGACATACTTTTCCTGCATTAGTTTTTTTTATGGGAAACATTATAAATTGTCCATTGTTCAAGTGCGACATAAACCCTATGATTTGCCCCGCAACGGTGAGCAAGGCCAAGTTTTTAGCCCTCAGGCATTTGACCGACCACGCCGTTGCGATGTTGTGTTTGCATATTGTCCGGGTTATTCCGGTTCGGTAGTCAATCTACCAATTTTACTTCCTGTATTTTTGACCTGTCTGTCAAAAAAATTCTTGGCACTGCGCCCCAACGCAGTGCTTTTTTTTTGCCTGTCACCCACTCACCTTTGCTGTTTGGTATAATTGAAGCAGCCGGAGAAAAACTTGCCCTATTGTTTTTTTCACCGCATGATCTCCCTCTTGTCTTTTTTGCTATGTGACACACCATGACTGCCCAATTTGATATCCAACGTATTCGCCAGCAATTTCCAGCCCTGGCCCAAGAATGCAACGGCCAGCCACTGGTCTACCTCGACAGTGCAGCCACGACCCAAAAGCCGCTGGAAGTCATTGAAACCATCCGGCAGTACTATAGTGGCCACAATGCCAATGTCCACCGTGGTAGCCATACCCTGACGGCTACAGCCACGGCGCAGTTCGAGCAAGCAAGAGAGACGGTGCAGCACTTCATCAACGCCGCCGACAGTAAGGAAATTATCTGGACCCGTGGGGCGACCGAAGCCCTTAACCTGATCGCCCAGACCTATGCCCGCAACACCCTCAAGGCCGGGGATGAGATTTTGGTCAGCGAACTTGAACACCACGCCAACATCGTGCCGTGGCAAATCGTCGCCGAACAAACCGGTGCCAAGGTCGTGAAGATCCCGATGCACAGTGATTGCACGCTAAATATGGATGCCTTCACCCAACGCTTGACAGCCAATACCAAGATAGTCGCTGTTGCCCATGTCACCAATGTGACGGGCACCCGTAACCCGATAGAGGCCATCATCCAAGCCGCCCACGATATCGGCGCGATTACCGTGATTGACGGCGCCCAAGCCGTTGCCCACGAGCACGTCGATGTGCAGGCTCTGGATGCCGATTTCTATGTGTTCTCCGGCCATAAAATTTTTGCCCCGGCAGGGATCGGCGCACTTTATGGTAAAAAAGCCCTGCTTGAAGCCATGCCACCATGGCACGGCGGCGGTAAGATGGTCGAAAAAGTCAGCTTTGAAGGTACCACCTTCTCAGCCCTTCCAGGCAAATTCGAAGCCGGCACCCCCAATGTCGCCGGCAGTTTGGCGATGGCGGCAGCAGTCAACTGGCTGGAAAGCATCGACCACCAAGGGGCCGAGCACCATATCCAAACATTGCGCCAGCGGGCCATTGAAGGGATCCAAGATATAGAAGACTTGCGGATCATCGGCCTGCAGCCGGACGCGAGCCTGTTTTCCTTTGTGGTCGACGGTGTCCACCATCAGGACATCGCCACCTTGCTCGATCAGCAAGGCATTGCCCTGCGTGCCGGGCACCACTGTGCCCACCCGATGATGGATGCACTCAAGGTCAGCGGTACACTCAGAGTGTCCATTGCGCTGTATAATACCCAACAAGATATAGACCAATTTATTGCGGCTCTGCACAAAGCCTGCAGCCTGCTTTAGGAGATTTTATGACACTGCCAAGCCATCCTTTCGGTACCGAAATTACCTGCGAGGCAATCATTGCACAAATGGCGACGGCCAATGGCTGGGAAGATCGCTATCGCAACGTGATCCAGTTGGGAAAGAAATTGCCAGCCATGCCGGAGGAGCTCAAACAGGATCAACTCAAGGTCAGTGGCTGCGAAAGCCAGGTTTGGCTCACCCACCAGCAACGGGAAGACGGAACTTTTCATTTTGCCGCCGATTCCGATGCACGTATTGTGCGCGGCCTGATCACTCTGGTACTGGCGGCTTTTGAAGGCAAAAGCGCCGATCAAATCCAAGCGTTCGATATCGACAGCTATTTTGAGCAACTCAACCTGATCGCTCATCTCAGCCCTTCCCGTGGCAACGGTCTCAAGGCGATTGTCGAACAAATCAAGACGCTGGCTGAAGATTAGTTTCACTAGGCGCCGCTCGCCAATAATACCAATCTGGATAAGTAGTTGATCAAGTATTTATGTAGGTTGGTGTAACCATCGGGCAAAACAAAAAAAGCGAGGATAAATCCTCGCTTTTCTTTTATTCAATCGCGTATCCCAACACGCTATTTTATCAGATGCTTATCCACCAGCTTCTGCAAAATACGAGATACCGCCACAAAGCCAAAGGTCGCCGTCACCATGGTGGCCGCACCGAAACCGCTGGCACAATCCATTCGCTTCGGCCCTTCAGCCGTCGACTTCACACCACATACCGAACCATCAGCCTGTGGGTACTTCAATTGTTCAGTAGAGAAGACACAATCAATACCAAACTTGCGCTTTGGGTTCTTCGGGAAATTATGGTGGCGACGCAGGGTATCACGTAGCTTTTTCGCCAACGGATCCTGAATCGTTTTGGTCAGATCCGCGATTTGGATCTGGGTCGGGTCAATTTGACCACCCGCACCGCCGGTAGTGATCACCTTGTACTTATTACTCTTGCAGTAAGCCAGCAGTGCTGCTTTCGGCTTCATGCTATCAATCGCATCCAGGACATAGTCATAGCGTCCGTCGATGTATTCAGACTGATTCTCTGGGGTGATAAAGTCATCAATCAGGTTGATCTTACACTCAGGGTTGATCAACTTGATGCGCTCGGCCATCACCTCAATTTTGCTTTGCCCCACCGTGCCTGACATCGCATGGATCTGGCGGTTGATATTAGTGACACAAACATCATCCATATCAATCAGGGTCAACTCCCCGATCCCTGAACGCGCCAGCGCTTCTGCCGCCCACGAGCCGACACCGCCAATACCAATTACGCACACATGCGCGGCACGGAAAATTTCCACTTCGCTGTTACCATACAAACGGCGGGTCCCGCCGAAACGTTGGTTATAATTGTCTGATGCTGGGGTATCTAGTTCTCGCATGGCTGTTCCGCGCTGATTCACACATTCATAAAGAAAGAGTGCGATTTATACGCACTCTTTTAGAAATTGTCCAGTCAGCAGCAAGCTAAACTACGGTGCCACCCAAGGCTGCTCGGTTTTCGTGCCCTGCAACCCTAGTTTCCAGACCCGGCCAAAATGCTTGTAATGACCAGCATCGATGCCAGCTTGGGTGCCCATACCATGGTACAAGTCGAGGTGATTTTTCTTCACCGCACCGCCAGTATCGAGTGCCATTAATAATTTAAGCACATGCTGCCCGTTCCAGTTTCCGGCTTCGTCAAGCTGCGGCACTTCGGCCAACAACACACTCCCCATCGGCAAATAGTCTCGATCAGCAGCGACCGAGGCAAAAGCCTGCAGCGGGATCCCAGCGGTTCCCATCACATCGAGGTTATCCTGTGGTTTGAAAAACACATAAGACGGGTTCTGCTCCAGCAGCTCACGAGCTGTTTCCTCATCTTGCTGGCTGACCCACTCATCAATCGCCTTGAGCGACATTTTCTCACGCGGGACTTCGCCTCGCTCGATAAGGATGCGACCGATACTGACATAACGATGGCCATTCTTGCCACGATAAGCAAAGTACTGAAGCTCGTCATTATCATCGAAATGCACAAAACCACTGCCCTGCACTTCCATCATAAACACATCAAGCATCGAGGCACTGTAGCCCAGTTCCAACCCCTGACCTTGCAATGCACCATCATAGATCTCTGCCCGGCTCGGGCACTGGCCGTCACATTCTGGCATGCCATAAACCGGGTAGCGATATACATCATCGGGTTGATGACGCAGTTCAATCACCGGTGAAAAGTAACCCGTGAACATGACATTACCGTATCCGTCACCACCGCCCATCTGGGCGACCTCGATACCGAAATTATCGAGCTCTGATAAATCGCCACCTTGGGCAACCCAGTTATCTACCTGCCGGTACAGCGCCTGATAAGTCGCCGCCATCGATGGAGAGCGCTCAATCACCTTCTCCATCTGTGCCGAAAAGTGACTAAAATCTTTCAGCTTGTCTGACTCGACAACCTCAACCTGATTGAGTACCTGATCAAACTCACCATCCAAGTATTGCTGACCACGATCAGTTGGCTTGGCACACCCCACCAATCCCATAATAAAAAGAGCAATCGTTGCTTTTCTAAACACCGTGAATCCTATGTCGTTTGGTTGGAATCCAATTGTCACCAGTGTAACCAACTGCGGCACGCTCGCCTACAGACGGTTACTTATGAAAGGGTATTTTTCCCTATCTTCCTCTTTCCATTGTCAGCAGTTTGTCTGAATTACTTCATATTCCACGCTGATATTATGAGAAAAGTGGCACTCAAGCAGATCCCAGTCAACCAACTACTGCGCGAATTACCCAAAGCACCAATAAACGAGTGGTACCGATGAACTAATGGGGTTGGTGCTGTGCGATATTCTGGCGAGAAAAAGACGAGATATAATGCGCAGGACGCTGGCGGATAAACCGACCGGACAAGAAAGAATAAGAATAAAGGGTTCCCCCTTTTAGATATTCAAGTGTGCTGCCATCCCATTGATATTGGGTATTGACTTGGCGGCCACCGACAAACACCCCCTCCGGGCGAATTTCAAAACTGTCAGCCGCATAAGGGGCGACGTCCTGCTCTAGCCACATCCCGTTGATATCAGGTAGATTGTTGGAATACGCTTTACTGCCATCTAGAAGGATAGCCAATAGCAATGCCAATACAACGGTCGCGGCAGCAGCCACGGCAAAGCGGATCAATCGGTGTGTAAACAAAGGGAGATTTTGCTTTGTGATCATAACTCTTAAAACATAGCGCTCTTCCCTGTCAATATACCCCAAAGCTTCTGCTTTTCAGTAGTTATCTGCCAACCAAGACAAATAACGAGATCTTCTCCCAAAGTTTGCCGGGGGTATTACATCCATCAAACAGCCACACCCAATGAATTTTTATTGACATAAATCGCATAATCATTAATAACATCTCTATTACCTCGTCGTTAAGCACGATCATTGCCCACGTCGACAACACTGCTACAAGGAAAGCCAGCTGTGAAGTTCAGAAGTACCGCCTTGGTCAAAGGGTTCCGCCAATCAGCCCCTTACCTCAATGCCCATATCGGCAAAACCATTGTCATCATGGTTGGCGGGGAAGCCATCGCCCATGAAAACTTTGCTCACATCGTTAATGATATCGCCCTGCTCAACAGCCTAGGTCTGCGTATCGTGATGGTGTATGGTGCCAGGCCGCAAATTTCCAGCCTCGCCGAACAAATGCACTATACAACCCCATACCACAAAGGGGTTCGGGTAACAGACGAGCGAGCACTGGAAATCGCCAAACAGGCAGCAGGACACCTCCAGCTAGACATTACGGCAAGGTTCTCAATGGGGCTCAACAATACCCCGATGGCCGGTTCGCAAATCAACATTGTCAGCGGCAATTTTGTTATCGCCCAACCGCTAGGAATTGATGACGGGGTCGATTACGCCCACAGCGGACGGATCCGCCGGATAGATACCGAAGCCATCCACCGCCAACTCGACCAACGTGCCATTGTGTTGCTTGGCCCGATAGCCAGTTCAGTCACCGGTGAATGTTTCAACCTGACTTCGGAAGAAATCGCCACCCAGTTAGCTATCAGGCTCAAAGCCGACAAACTGATCGGCTTTTGCTCTGAGCAAGGGGTATTAGATAGCGAAGGAGATGTGGTTTCCGAAATGCTGCCTATCGAGGCTGAGCACGCTCTGCAGCGGCTGGTCGAACAGCAACAAGAAGAGCGTGGCACCGGTCGCTTCCTGCGCGGCGCGATCACGGCATGTCGGGCAGGTGTCCCTCGTAGCCATTTGATCAGCTACAAAGAAGATGGCGCTTTGATCCAGGAACTGTTTTCTCTCGACGGGATCGGTACCCAAATCGTGATGGAAAGCGCCGAGAAGGTAAGGCAAGCCACGATCAATGATATCGGGGGGATCCTCGAGCTGATCCGCCCATTGGAGCAAGACGGCATATTAGTCCGTCGCTCACGCGAACAACTTGAGCAGGAAGTCGAACAGTTCACCATTATCGAACGTGACGGGCTGATCATCGGATGTGCCGCCCTATATCCATTTCCTGACGAGGGAATGGCTGAGATGGCCTGCGTCGCCGTCCACCGTGATTTTCGCGATGGAGACCGCGGTGCCCTGCTACTCAACCAACTCAAACTGCAAGCCAAGAGGATGGGCTTACTCCACTTATTTGTCCTCACCACCCGCAGCCTGCACTGGTTCCGGGAGCAAGGCTTCAGTGAGTCCAGCGTCGAAAGCCTACCGGTTGCCAAAAAGGCGCTGTATAACTTCCAGCGCCGTTCGAAGATATTGATCCTCGATCTATAGATGGTAACCGCTTCCTACCAACCTCAAGAACAGAACAAAACTGCTAGCAGAATGTAATTCAGCTTAGGATAACAAGCTAGCCAAACCACTCGCCCGCTCGGTACGCATGGTCACCGAGCGCTTGAGTACCTCATGGGTGGCAAACATATAGAGCTTGGATTTCGCCCTCGTCACCCCGGTGTACACCAACTCACGGGTCAGGATCGGGCTAAAATCAGGTGGCAGTACCATCAGGGTATCGGCAAACTCAGAGCCCTGCGACTTGTGGATCGTCATGGCATACACCGTATCGTGCTCGGGTAAGCGGCTTGGTAGCACACCACGAATAGTGCCGTCCGGCATCTCGAAGTACACCCTGAGTTTGCGATTACCCGTTTGCGGATCGACCTCGCTGTCATACATCGCAATCCCAATATCACCGTTATAGAGCCCCAGTCCATGATCATTTTGACTGATCATCACCGGCCGGCCGACATACCAAGTCTCGTCACCCGGCGCTATCTTGCCCTTGCGGGTTAAAGCCCGTTCAATTCGTTGATTCAAGCCTGTAACGCCAAAGTCACCCTCACGTACCGCACACAGCAGGCGCACTTGGGCAAAGGCTTTGAGTACATCCCCCGGCACTTTGCCTTCGGCAATAGCATCGAGATAATCGCTATAGAAGGTCACCACATTGGTGATCATCGTCTGGTAACTTTCGCTGCCCAGCGGATAAAACTGAATGTCGCGAAAGCCCTTTTGCCAAACCAGTTCAACCAGATTAGGCTTACCACTATTTATCGCCTTGGCCAACTGGCCGATCCCCGACTGGGCATGAAAGCGATAGCTCTTTTGCAGCATACACAAGCTATCGGCCACCGCAGACGGGGCAGCCAGTGCTTGTTGGAAGCGAAAACCCGTCAATTGGCCAAGTAACTGACTTTGCTCAGTCGTGTAGCCTTGTTCGGCAAAGCCACAAATATCCCCCAGTACCGCACCGGCTTCTACCGAAGCCAGCTGATCCCTATCACCCAGCAAGATCAGCTTGGCATGGGCAGGTAATGCATCGAGCAATCGCGCCATCATCGGCAAGTCCACCATCGAGGCTTCATCCACCACCAAGACATCCAAATGCAGCGGGTTTTCGTGGTTATGACGAAAAGCCACCCGGTTGGGGATAGCACCCAGCAAACGGTGAATGGTACTGGACTGGGTCGGGATATTGCTTTTCACAACGTCGTCAACCGCAAGAGAATCCACCGCCGAACCAATCGACTCGGTCAACCTTGCTGCCGCTTTACCCGTAGGTGCCACCAGCTTTATATCAGGTAATAACAACGCTCCCTGCTCGTCCCGCACATTACGCTGGAGAGCCTGGGTCACCAAGGCCGCCAGCAATTTGGCGACCGTGGTCGTTTTGCCGGTACCTGGACCACCAGAGATCACCGCAAACTGACGAGTCAGGGCAACAGCTGCCGCGACTTTCTGCCAGTTAAGGCAGCTCTCGGCCGGTACCAAGGTATCCAATACCGACAGCGCCTCGACACTGTCGGCAACGACAAGAGCGGCGTCTATTGCCGTCCAATCCAAAGCGGATGAGGTGACAACATCCAGCTTGTCACAGACTTCCCGCTGACGATCCTGCGCGGTGCCCCCTTGTTGCTCAAGCTGTTGCAAGGCGGCAAACAAGTAACGGTAATCACGGGCAAACAATTCATCGAGTTTGGAGGCCATCAATTCAGGCTGAAGATCATTTCCTCCTCCTTGCGCCCGCAGGCGAAGCTGGGAAGCGACCAGTTGCTCGAACTGCCAATAGCGGTTGAGGTAAACCCTTTCGCCATCCATCACCAGTGGTGTTGCGCGGCTACCGTCCGAGACTGCCCCTGACTGTGCCAGCAAGGCTTGCCATAAGTGGGGCTCTGGCAAGTCATCGAGCAAAGGTAGACTGAGCTTGCTTGGCAGGCCAAACAGCCGTGCGGTATCAATCTGCGACAATAGCAGGCAAACATGTCCCTGCCCCAGCTCATAGCTTGCCAGCGCCGCAACTAACGTGACTAAACGGCTCACCTGCGGATCAATCGTTACTGCCGCTTCAGCCTGGCTTCCAACAACCGGCTGACTACTGCTTAGTGCAACAAATTTGGCAAACTGGTGATCCAGCGGACGCAGACTTCCCTGGCGGACAAGAGTCTCTAGGTTAGCAAGGGTCTCAAGGTGGTTAAGCATCGGGTGATTCTCCATCAATCAAAGTCTCCAGCTCGGTCAGCAAAGCCAAAGAAGGCTTGGCACGAAATATACCGCTATCGCTGCCTGCCTTAACTCCCCGCAAGAACAAGTAATAGACACCACCGAAGTGGTCATCGTAGTTATAGTCAGCCTTACGGCTTTTCAGGAAGCGGTGCAAGGCCAGCGCATAAAGCTGGTACTGGAGATCGTAACGATGATCGACCATTGCATGATCCAGCATGTCCCCTCGATACACGTTTGGATCGTCACCCAGCCAGTTTGACTTCCAGTCCAACACGTAATAACGGCCATCGTGCTCGAACACCAAGTCAATAAAGCCCTTAAGCATGCCACTGACGGTGGCGAAACCCAGCTCACCAGCTTTGGCTGACAGCTTGTCGTGACGGGCAATCACCTTGTTGAGTAATGGTGCCGACAACAAATTGATCGGTAGCATAAACTCCATTTCGGTCAGGCGTTGGGCTGGCGCCATCTCACCTAACCGCATCGCATCACCATCGAGCGGACACGCCAGTACATCGCGGATCATGGTCTGCAATACCGGCAGCCATTCCTCGTCATAATTTTCCAGCCGTAGCAACTCCAGGATCTTCTCTGTGGTTGCCGGACTGTCGACCGGCGCAGTAAACTCAATTTCCTCAAACAAGGTATGCAGGAAGGTCCCCGGCCTTGCCCCTTTCGGGAAGGTGTAAATCGAGCGGGCCGGTTCAATCTCTTCATCACCCAAGGCTTCATCACCCGATGAATCGGTATCAAAACCCGGTAACTCGAAAGAGGCATCATGATGGCTATGGCCTTGTTTTATCAGCCCCGAATAACTGGTGATCCACCAGCTACGGTCAATGTGTTTATCAAACACGGATGCCGACAACTGCGGCTTCTCTTCCTCAACCGGTAGCCACGGGCTATCAGGCAAGGGCGGCGGTGGCAGTACCGTTACCGCTTCAGATTGCACAGCCAGTGCGTCCAGCGCATTTGCCAACTCGGTCAAGCCGCCCTCTTGGGCGTTTTGTACCAACCAGCCAATCGCCGAGCGGTGCAAGCCTGTTGGCTCCTTGCGGCTCAAACCGTTGCGGATCGGTGACATCCCGATATAACAACCATACACGGCACGAGTCAGTGCCACATACAACAAGCGTAGATCTTCCGCTAACCGCTCTTTCTCGGCCAGCTCCATACTTTCTTCGCTGGCGGCGATATCCAGCACCGACTGCTGGCTCAGCTCATCATGAAACAGCGCAGTATTGGCTTCACGATAACTACAGACAAATGGCAGGAAGACGATGTCATATTCAAGCCCTTTGGACTTGTGGATCGTAACAATCTGAACCAAGTTACGGTCTGACTCCAAGCGCAACTGCTGCTCATCGGCATTGCCGTTGGGCTCTTCAATATGCTCGGCCAGCCAGCGCAACAGGCCATGATCACTGTCGAGGGTTTGGCTCGCCTGTTGCAGCAGCTCACCAATATGCAGGATATCGGTTACCCGCCTTTCACCACCGTTTTGGCTCAGTAAGGTTTCCGGGATCTTACGCTGGGCCAGCATGTGGCGCAGCATCGGCAGCACCCCGCGGCTTTGCCACAACTTGCGGTAACCACGAAATTCCGAGACATATTGCTCCCAGACGGTTTCACTGGTGTTCATCGCATCAAGCGAATGTGCTGTCAGGGCAAACAAACTTGAAGCTAATGCGGCGCGCATATTACGGTCATCTTCCGGGGTCAGTACCGCCTGTAAGAAACGCAATACATCCACCGCTTCGGTACAGGCAAATACGCTGTCGCGGTTAGAAAGATAAACACTGGCAATGCCTTGATCGGCCAAGGTACGGCGGATCAAGGCCGCTTCGCTACCGGTACGCACCAGCACCGAAATATCACTGGCATGAATTGGCCGGGTTTGCTCAACGTCCACCAATACGGCTTTGTTCTGCTGCGATTGGGTGAGGATTTTCTGAATTTCGGCGGTCGTTGCTTCGGCCATTACCTGCTGGTAATCGCCTTTCTTCACCGGCTCTTCGGCCTGTTGGTGCCAAAAACACATGGCAGGCTGCTTCACGCCATCAAGTTGCCAACCGCGTCCTTGGGCCCTCGGGCTGTGATCAACCGGCAAGAAGGTAATGTCTTCATCGTAGATAAACGGTCGGTCTGGGTGCTGGAATATCCGGTTGACGGCACCCACCATTTCCGCGGTCGAGCGCCAGTTGGTGCCCAATGTATAGTGAGCGGTAACCTGACGTCGTGCCTGAATATAGGTGAAAATATCAGCACCACGAAAAGCATAAATCGCCTGCTTGGGATCACCAATCATAAACAGGCCGCAAAGGGATCTCATATCTTCTGGCTGCTCACTTTCAAGGTGGTCTTCACCATAGCGGCCCTCACCATAAATGGTGCTGAAAATACTGTACTGCAGCGGATCGGTATCTTGGAATTCATCGATCATCGCCACCGGGAACAAGTGGCGGATCCGGCTCGCCAGCAACCCGCTTTCATCTTGGCTCAATGCAGCCGAAAGCTGGGTTAGCAGATCATCAAAAGAGAGCCAACCCTTGCGCTGCTTGGCATCAATCAACAGCTGGCGACACTCTTTTATCGCATGGGCCAGCAAGGGATCACGCACATTGGGCTTGTCCGCTAACAGCTCACCGATAGCCACAAATACTGGATGCTCCGGTGGCTGGCCTTTGCTGGTTTTCTCAAATAACACGTGCTGGTCAAATTTACCCAGCGATTTTGGCAATTGGTAACCGGTATTATCCCGCTCGGCCCATTCGCCGACTTCAGTCAGCGCTTTGGGCAAACTGGTTTTGGTATAGCTGCGCTTGTTCACCCCAGAGCTGGCAATAATGTCATGCAAATCATCGGCACTGTCTCGCCACAGTCGTTTGACGTGATTGATGCGCTGCAAATTATCTTCATGCACTTGCTCAAGACTGCCGCTCAGCACTGGGGCACGAACGGTGATTTCAGCACCAGACAAAAAGCGGTTGATCTCTTTTAGCAAGCTCCCCGGGGCAGCCCATATTTTCCGAACTTCGGCCGCCAGGCTTCGCGGCAGCGGGTAAAAATTACGGCGCCAGAAATCGGCCACGACCTGCGCCCGCAGGTGGCTTTCTTCGGTAACAAATTCATTGTTGAACAAACTGCCCGACTCAAAAGCATTCTGGGTCAACATCCGCTGGCAGAAACCGTGGATAGTAAAAATCGCGGCCTCATCCATCTGCCGTTCGGCCTGAAGCAAGATCGCGGCAGCCGCCTTGTGATCGGAAATATCAGCCAGTAGCGGCTTAATCACCGGATCATTACTGCTGCCCCGGCTAAACGCCAAACGGGCATCATGAATCCGGCGACGAATACGATCACGCAGTTCAGCGGTCGCCGCTTCAGTAAAGGTCACCACCAAAATCTGATCAACGGTCAACTCACGGGGGAACCGAGTTTGATCGTCACCATGACCAAGCAGCAAGCGCAAATACAAACTGGCAATGGTGAAGGTTTTCCCGGTACCGGCCGACGCTTCTATCAAGCGATTGCCGTGGAGCGGGAAACACATCGGCTCCAGCGGCTCAGGAGTAATGAGAAGAGATTGTTGAGTCATAGAATACGCCGATTCCTATCAGTGAACTGGGCCACGCTTTCATCAGAAAACCCCGCCCGTACAAAATTATTTTTTGTGATCTAGCACTAATTCAAATAAATATATCGAAATTAAGCACTAACTCATCTATTAATATGAGAGACATTTCACGGTTTCCACCCAGTGGCTCCGCTAGTATCTGAACCACGAAACTTGGTCACCTCTGGACCGGTGGCCGTACAGCGAACACCCTACAATCAAAAATGATTTGCTGGCGGCCACACTACACCTCCCTGCCTTACCCACAAGTACAATTAGTCCAGCTCAACCTCTCGCAACTGCATCACAGCAGGCCTTAGAATATGGGTTTCCCACTGCAACAACTGCGCAGCAAGTTCGTCATCCCATAGCGGCCACACCCGGTGGATATAACTGTTATTGCCTTCACCGTCGAACATATAACCGCCGTTAAACGCCTCAGCCCTCTTGCCGTCGGCTTTCGTCAAGGTCGTAGGATCGTCACACCATTGTCCCTTTTTATCGATACAAGCCTGGATCCCTGCATGGGCAGTTCGGGGGAAATAGGGCAATGGGTGGGTTAGCCCGCGGTCATAGCCTTCTATAAGTACCGCCAATTGTTCCACCGCATACGCTGCCGATACTGGTTCGAGCTGCCAGCAGCCATCAACCCCAACAAGATAGGTCGGTTGACTTGGCTTCATGACAGCAAAACACAAATGATCCAGCCAACAGGCCAAAATATCCTGCGCCCGGATTTTCCCTGGTCGGTAACGGACCAAACCTTGCTGAGTGACATGCTTGAGCCACCCCTGCAGGCGGATCCCGCGCCCTGCAACCGTCACCACGCAGTCCACTTCAACATCCGGTAGCGGTTGAGCCATAAACTGGGCCACGCTGTCGGCCAATTGCTCTATCTGAACACGCTCTTCCAACAATTCCAGCTCACCAAATTGTGCCACTGGTAAGCCTCCAGCCGCCTGCTGGTAACGAGCAAACTGCTCGAACACTTGATCTCGGTTTATTGGCTTGCCTTGTGAAGGCTGCCTTTGACAGTCGAGGAAAGTCGTCAGCAAGGCTTCACGTAATTGGTAGCGTCCCAGGCCATCGAGGGCAAAGGGCTCATCATCTTCCGGCCCACCCTGATGACTATCAAAGAACACTTTCAAGCGGCGGTTGAAGAAATACTGCACCGGCAAACGCCAGAATCTACTCAGTTCCGCCAGCTCCAAAACGCCCTCAGCCCTGTCGTCGCTCAAATCCGGTTCTAGCGGCACAGACTGGAATATTTCAGGCTCGATGAAAGCCTGATTAGCGACCGGAAGCCATTCTGCGGCATAACTATTGTTACCACCGCTAAAAGACTGCGGACTGAAAGGCACCAATGGATGGATATTGGTTAGGTTGGTCACCAACTTGTGTGCCGACTCGTCAACGGGTAAGGCTTCATCACCGTCAAGACAATATCCCTGCTGGCAATATTCAAGCAATTCGCTCACCAGTACCGACGGGACTTTCTCGCTGTTGTCCTGAATAGAACGCCCCACATAACTGATATACAAGGCTTGCTGGGCAGACTGAATAGCCTCGAGGAACAAATAACGGTCATCATCCCGGCGCGAGCGGTCACCGTGACGGGTTTGGCCCGCCATGAGATCAAACCCTTCGGGCGGGATCGAGCGAGGATAGACACCATCATTCATTCCCAGCAAACACACGATCTTGAACGGGATAGAGCGCATCGGCATCAAGGTACAGAAGTTCACCTGGCCAGCCAAAAAGCGCTGGCTGATCCGTTCACCCGATAACTTGCCATTGAGGTAATCGCGCATCACCGCAGGGGTAATATCGGCCTGGTAACCGGCATCCGCCAACTGCTGCTCAAGCTGCTGGATCTTGTCGCGGATCATCCGGAGTACCATCTCGCCATCAATATCCACCGCAAAGCAGTCATCCAGCATCTGGTTGAGCACCGCTATCCAGCTCGCAATCGGCTGCGGTTGTGCCAACTGCTGGCGATAATGCATCAAGGTTTCGATGAACAGACCAAGCTGGCCTGCCATCTCGGCATCCATCCCTTGCACTTCTTCATAGGCCAGCACGCCTTGGTACAACCCGGCCTCTTGTGGCATGGCATAACCTAGCAGCATACGCTGTAAACCGAACAGCCAAGTATTCTGCTGCTGGCGTGGTAAGGCGAACTCCTCGGCGGTGTCATCATCCAGCCCCCAGCGGATCCCCACTTCTTCAATCCACAGCTTGACCCGTTCGAACTTGTCGCTATCAAAGCCAAACCGCGCCATGACCGCCGGGACTTCAAGCAGCTCCAAAAGCTCCGATGCCTGGCAGCGGCTTTCCGGCAATGCCAACAGACGCAAGAAAGCGAGTAACGCGGGATTTTCCTGATCGGCACTGCGATCCGAAATAGAAAACGGTATATAGCGATCACCCGGCGCATTGCCAAATACCGCCTGGATGTATGGGCTGTAGCTGTTGATGTCGGCCACCATCACCACGATATCACGGGGTGATAAATCAGGACTCTCCGCCAGCATCGCCAATAGATTATCGTGCAGTACTTCGACCTCGCGCATCGGCGAGTGGCAGGCATGGACACTCAGCGAGTTGTCATCGGCGGCAATGGCCAGTTTATGGTGACTGGACTCGGTGATTTCATCATTGATTCGATCGTCCAAATTGAGGATATCGGCCTGGACGGCATGGAGCAGTGAATCTGGCTCGATATCGACAAACGCCTCAACTTCATGGGCTTCCATATCCGATAGCAGATACAAGTTATCCCGGCCTAGCTTGCCAAGTGACGCCAGCAAAGTATTGCCGACGGCTCCCTCATGGGTTTCATCCACCACATTGGCTTCAATATCCCCTTTGAGCGGCGAGATCACCGCACCGTGTTCACTGTGATCAGCACACCACTGCAACTGCTGGCGTTGCTTGGCGGCCAATCGGGCAAGGAATTTGCGATCGCGTACATCACCCCAGTAATGCCGGCAAGGGTTGGTAAACATCAGGTGGACATCGATATGTTTACCCAGCGCCGCTAGCGCATCGAGATAACGCGGCGGCAATGCTGAAATACCAAATACGAACAACCGCTTAGGCAGCCCTTTGGGTAATGGCGAGCCACTTTGCAAATAACCTTCAAGGGTCTCGATAAAATGGTCATACAGATTGGCACGGTGATACGGCGACTGGCCCAGAGCCAAGGTGTGATCATAAAGCGACTGCCACAGCAAGGGCTGCCACGGGTGATCTTCCACCAGCTCAGGATCTATCACATCAGACTCCCAAGACTGGATCCACTCCGGCCGATACACCAAATATTGGTCAAAGATATCGGCGATTTTTTCAGCCAGCTGGTAACTTTTGACGAGATTGGGATCGTCACACAGGTAGTTAGCCAGCGGCACGAACTCTGGACGCGATAACTGCTCTGGTAGCACCTGCAACAATTTCCAGGTCATGGCCTCTTTGTTGAAGGCACTACGCTCTGGCACATCACTCAACACTTGGGTGAACATGTTCCAAATAAACGTTGCCGGAAGCGGAAATTCGATATTGGCGGCAATCCCCTGAGACTTCGCCAGTTCCAATTTCAGCCACTGTGACATACCAGGACTTTGGACCAAGATCTGTTCTTGCTCGAACGGATTGGCCAATGGATCCAAACGGATAAGCTCAACAAGCAGGGACTTAAGAAGATCCAGTTGATTAGAGTGATAAACAGTAAACACGCGAGTGACTCACCGGTAGAGGAAATTACCTTTGATTGTCTATCATCAATGGATTAGCTGCAAATTCAAATCATTAAAAAGCCCTGCATTGCTGGGCTATTAGTCAGATGACATCTCAAGCACCGAGCTTCCATGCCACATATCACGCACGGCGAGGTGTCAGGCAGTGCAGCAACTGAGAAACTGGACGGTAGAATGCCGCATAACGAAGGGCAACATAACTCACTACCGCCGTCGCAGCATAAAGTTCAAAGTGAGCTAAGGCCGACACCTGCTGGATATATTCCACATCATATCCCTGAGTGGTCATCCAAGCAGTCGCTTTAAACATCGCTGTCGCACTGATCACTAACGGGAAAGTGAATGCGGCATAGCCTGGGCTGAACGTTAAACGTAGCAGGCGGAATAATGCCAAGTAGATGACAAATGTCATCAGTACTGCAATCCCGCCAAGCAAGGCAATAATGACCGGTGATGGTTGCGGGGTGACAGTGAGATAACCAGCCAGAGATAGACTTGCGGGCGCAGCCATAATCGCAATCGTTGGTTTGGCGGCATCGGGAATTTCATGACGGAACATCAGGCGGTAAATCATCAGAGGTAGCATCACAGCATAAATCCCCATACCAAACAGTTGCAGACCTTCCGCCAATGGGCGCAACGCACCGCCAGGAAAAGCCACATCAGCGACGATAATACCAATAGGTGGGACAAACCAGCTTGGAACCATGTGGTGCAGCTCAAAATCTTTTACGCGGTGGTAAGTAAACAGTGCCAAAAAGATCAGGTGCAGTACAACGGCTGCTAGCCACAAAGCCTGGCCTGCAATCGGATAGTCGCCCCCCAAGGCCTTAGACACGACCATGGCCCCCATGGCAAACGTCGGTACGACACTGCCCACAACCGGATGGCTGAGATCTTGCCACAGGGCTTTGGGGTGAATAAGAAACTTAACCAGCAACACCATCAACAAGATACTCGCTATCCCAGCCCCGACCCGTTGTCCTTGACCTCCAAGATCCGCGGCATTTTCCCAACACCAACCAAGGCTAGCAATGCCTAAAGCCAAGCCAGCCATTGGTGTCGGAGCACCGAGTACTTTTTGCTTTGTTACGGTAATCATTTCTTTGCTCCCCAACGACAGCATGTCACTACTATTTAATACCCAGCTAGTTTATTGGCACTTAATCGTTTAGGATATTTGAATTAAATTAATGCATCGTTAAGAAAAACGAAACCAAAGGCAAAATAAATAGACAAAACAAGAGACAACCTGATGAATATCGCCCTACGCCAATTAAAAGTGTTTGTCACTGTCGCCCAAGAGCTAACCATTACCGCGGCGGCCGAGAAGCTATATCTCTCCAAACCCGCTGTCAGCATGGCACTCTCCGAGCTAGAAAAACAACTTGGGCACAAGCTGTTTGACCGCAACAATAACCGCCTACTGATCAACGAACAGGGGAAACGTTTACTGCCATTGGCCGATGAGCTACTGGCGCGCAGCCAGGATATCGAGCAACTGTTTTGCCAAGAAGGCCCGGTAACCGGAAAGCTTAAGATCGGCTCAAGCGATACTGTCGGCAACCAAGTGACCCCGTTCCTGCTGCGGGACTTCCGCCAAAACTCTGGCCATTGTGATCAGAGCCTGTTTATCGCCAATACCGCCCAAATCTGCCATATGCTCAGTGAGTTCGAGTTAGATATCGGCCTTGTCGAAGGTAAGGTACAAGCCGACAACCTGGCCGTGATCCCTTGGCTGGGTGACGAAATGGTGGTGGCCTGCCACCCCGCCCACCCACTGGCACAGGTTGAGCAGCTTGGCCTGAGCGATCTTGAACACAGCGAATGGATACTGCGCGAACCGGGCTCCGGGACCCGCGAATATTTCTTTGGCCGTCTGGCCCCGCGACTGGAAAATTGGCATCAGGCTTTTGAGCTCAACAACACTGAGGCCATTATCAACTGTACTGCTGCAGGCCTTGGTATTACCTGCCTCTCCCGCCGCGCCGTCGAGCATGCAGTCAAAGACAACCGCCTTACCATTCTGCCGTTACCGCTCGATATGCAACGTCAGTACTGGTTGCTCTACCACAAAGAGAAATACCAAAGCCCATTGCTGAAGCTATTCATCACCTTTTGTCAGCAGTGGCGCCTATAAAATCACACCCGGTTATCACCACTACTGAACGCAATGATCTGGCTGATTTGACACATCGCTCGGCCAGACTCCTGCTGCCAGTCACTAAAGGCTGTTTGCGCAGCCTTCAATGATTTTTGCGTATCTCTCCCACCATCAATAATTCCGGTCTGACGCAAATAGGCTTCAACATCCCGGCTCAGAATAAAGGTATCTTTGCCCATAATACGTAATGTGTAAGGGCCAGTATTGCCTCCTAAGCGCTTGCCGTGCTTTTTTAAATAGCGCCAGAGGCCTGTAATGTCATCCTGCGGCCAGTCAGCGACCATAGCGGCAAAAGATCCATGTTCAAGCGCAGCTTCGTGGATCATCTGAGCATTATCAGGAATAGTCATCACCTTGCCCAAGTGACGGATGATCGCTGGCTCAGTCGCTTTTCGCTCCCACATTTCGGACGGCATCAACAACATCTTTTCAATATCAAAGCCGAAGAATACCTCTTCGAAATTGGGCCATTTGTTACGTACAACCTGCCAGCTGATCCCAGATTGAAAAACTTTCTGGGTAAATGCTGCCAACCAGCGATCATCACCTATCTGTTTTAGCTGTTCAGCTGACAATGGCGTCGCCAACATGCTTTCTAGCACACCCACTCCCCCCTTGCGCTCTGCGGCTCGGGCATATATTTGCGAAAATTTTTCTCTTGCCATCACATTAACACGCTTATCACTGGACATAGCCCTTAATGCTACTGTATAAACAGCCAGTAAATCAATTTCGGGAGAGGGTGACCATGGCTGTTATCGTCAAATATGTAGTTGAGCGCAACGGAGAAGAAAAGATGACTTTCACCTCTAAGTCCGAAGCCGACGCATACGACAAAATGCTAGATATGGCTGACGAGATGTTTACTTTGCTAAGCGAAAGTGAACTTTTCGAGGATGAAGCCAAACAAGAAGAGCTTTCGCTATTCTTGGCACAAAAACGTGAAGACGTGCTAGTTGCACTAGGAGCGAAGAAGAAAGCCGCTCCGAAGAAAAAAGCGGTTAAGCCTGAAGTTGTTGCCGAGCAACAAGATGATGCGGCTTAATAACTAAACCGACTAATATCCTTCATGATAAACCTCCTTTTCTGGGAGGTTTTTTTGTTTTCGGCAGCCGTATGTTCCGACGCTAAAATTATCAATAGCGATAGCCGTTTCTCATTGTCATAATTTCATCATTTTTCACCGATTCCTCCCTCCCCCCTTCAATATCGGCGCAAGTGTCTTTATGATGGGTTCATCACACTTTGCCGACCTATAGTCCGGCATGAATTACTTTGACATGGAGAACCAACAGTAATGGCCAGCTTTTCACTAGCCCTTGGAACTGCAACCAAAAACCGCGATAACAAAATCATCGAAGCGTTTTTTCCAACCCCGATCCTAAATCCAGCTGACGCGCTAGTTGACGCCATTGCCGCTATCGTCGATTACAAGGAAGGTAATCAGGCTATCGAAATCACGGCAGCCCAGAGCGCCGACCTTGCAGCCGCTTTCAGCGCTGCAGGTGAAGAAGCCAGCGCAAGCTTCGCAACTAAGGCTGCGACCTCAGAACAACCGCTTGTTGTTGTGATCCTTGCTACTGACGAAGCGCCAACTTCAGTGTCTGAAGGCTTCCTGAAGCTACAGCTTATCTCTCATCGCCTCGTTAAGCCTCACGGCGTGGTACTAGACGGTATTTTCGGTCTGCTTCACAACATCGCTTGGACCAACCAAGGTCCTATCGATCTGCCTGAGCTGGCTGATCGCCAAATGGAAGCTCGCCTGAATGGCGAAACTATCACTGTCGACTGTGTCGACAAGTTCCCGAAAATGGTCGACTACGTAGTACCGACTGGCGTGCGTATTGCTGACACGTCACGTGTTCGCTTAGGTGCCCACGTGGGTGAAGGCACAACCGTTATGCACGAAGGTTTCATCAACTTCAACGCGGGTACAACCGGTGTGAGCATGGTTGAAGGCCGTATCTCTGCAGGTGTTGTTGTAGGTAACGGCTCTGACATCGGTGGTGGTGCTTCTATCATGGGTACATTGTCTGGCGGCGGTAAAGTCGTTGTATCGATTGGTGAAAATAGCTTACTGGGTGCCAATGCCGGTCTAGGTTTCCCAATGGGTGACCGTTGTACTATCGAGTCTGGTCTATACGTGACGGCGGGTTCAAAAGTCCGCATGCTAGATAAGAGCGGCCAGGAAGTCGAAATGGTGAAAGCACGCGATCTTGCAGGTGTTTCAGACCTACTGTTCCGTCGCAACTCAGTGACAGGTCAGATCGAGTGTCTGGCAAACAAATCAGCGGTAGAGCTGAACAGCGAGTTACACAGCAACAATTAATCGCCTGTAACAAAACGCCTCATCAGAGGCGTTTTTTCTTTCTGACGTTGATGAGAAGGTAGCAGCAAACAAAGATAAGGAGTAAGTAATGACGTTTTTCTGTGAACGGGAAGAAACTGATAGCGAGATCAAAATCATCCTTAAACCCCATTCATTGTATGTGATGTTGCTAATGCTGGCAGTATGGCTGATAAACGAACTGGTATTACACAGCATGCCGGTGACTCAAATCATCATGCCCATGTTCATCATCTTTATGGTGATCCGCTTCTTCTCCTTGGTCAAAGTGCAAAAAGAAGTACTGGTTGCGATGAAGCAAGGCAAGGTACAAACCACTGGCAGCAAATTTTCCTTCTCAAGCCCCTTTACCTACACGATCAGTAAGTAAGTTAATACTCGTTCCCACTGGGAAATAATCCATTGAGCCTGCGCTGCTTATCCTTCCCCTTCTAAGCGTGCATAATATTTACACCCAAGCCACCTAAGTATGCTTGGTTCAGCAAGAATTGGCTGGAAGTTAAGGGTCGGCGGCAATTGACCAACCGAGTCTCTAAAGTCGCTAACACAGCATAGTCCTGAGCAACCTCGCCCTTCGGGTACAAATCAATTCCCCTACTTCAGCGTCAAATAACTTAGCAATAGGCTAACTATTCCATTCGGTTATTTCCCTTGAACTGAGCACATTGATTAAGTTCTGAATCCAGCAACTTAAGGTTACTTAGGGATAATCCACACAACAGGAGATAAAATGGCCGGATTTAACTGGAAACCACTATTGCTTGCATGCTTAATTGTCAGCATCGGACAATTAAGTTTAGGACTGGTCTTTCCAGCACTACCTGCCATTGCTGTCTCCCTTCAACTCTCTACTGAACAAGCCCAGTTATTAGTTTCAGGGTACTTGTTCAGCTTCGGTGCCTCACAGCTTGTCTATGGCCCATTATCCGATGTCCTTGGACGTAGGCCCGTATTGTTAAGCGGCTTATTAATTGCTGCATTAGGGTTGGCGGTCGCTGTCTTGCAAGCAGACACCTTCCATTGGTTACTGCTAGGCCGGATTATCCAGGGGATGGGCGCAGGCAGTGTGGCAGTATTAGCACGGGCCACTATTCGAGATAGCTACCAACGCCAAGATTTGGTCAAAGCCATGACTTGGTTAGCAATTGTAGCCGCCTTTACCCCGATCATGGCCCCCGTCGTTGGCGGAATTGTGAACCACCATTTTGGTTGGCTAACGGTGTTTGTCGTGCTGCTGGGCTATATCGCTATTGTCTGGATACTGTTGCTACTGTGCTTTTCTGAAACCCTATCAACAACTCAACGCCCCCAGTCTGTCAACCAATTGGCCAGATCCTATCAGTCATTAATCCAAGATCGGCACTTCCTTTCCTTCGCCGGTATCGGCTGGGTTAACTTCTCGCTGGTTGTCCTGTCTATCTCGATGATGCCGTTTATCATGCAGATACAGATCGGGATGACTTCCGAGCGTTACGCTCTTTGGGCAATGGGGCCTGCATTCGGCTTGCTATGTGGTGGTTTAATCTGCCAAAGGCTTCGCCCTCGCCTAGGAACACAGAGAATGCTTATGCTTTCTCCGTTGCTACACTTATTGGCCGGCTCAGTATTAATTGCAGCCCCCCTGTCACCGATCTGGATGGTCACTGGTCACTTCCTGATGGCGATGGCCAACGGTATCGCTTTTCCTTGTGCCCAATCGCTGCTGCTCGTCCCTTATGGCAACAAAGCGGGTACGGTCTCAGCCCTCTCCGGGGCCTGCCAAATGGTGTTTGCGTCACTGCTAAGCAATGGCCTGTTAAAACTGGGGATCAGCCAAGCTTGGCACTTGGGAGGATTGATGGTGATAGGAGCTGGTATGGGGCTATTATTAGCAATGCTGGGGACAATGAGCGAAAGCGGCCGCCGGGCAGTGGCAACTCTCAATGGATAAACCATAATTAACTCAGTTCGTTAATTGAGGAAAAACCATGGCTAGGTTACTTGGTCTTTGCTTACTGGGTATTTCACTCACTTTTCTAGGTGCTTGTTCAAGCCAGCATGAAACCGACTTGGCGAAAAACAAGCAGTGGGAAGAGCTTGGTACCTATCATGGAGAGCAAGGCTATCGTGAGTTGAATGAAATAGATCTCGGCAAACGCGGTGGCTTTTCTGAGGTTGAGTATGAAGAATACCGTGCTGGCTACCTGAAAGGGCGATTTGATTATTGTGCAGGTAAGAAAACTGTAGGCACGGTCATCAATCCTGGCTATCCGAATGATTGCCAAGATAGCCAGTCAAGTTCGAGTTATGGCTTAGCTGAGCGGGGATACTGAGCGGTCAGGCTGGCGCACCTGCGGGACTCATTCGCCTGCAAGGCGAACATAACCTTCAAACGTAAAAAAGCCCAGTCTTTCGACTGGGCTTAGTATAAGTGGCGGAACGGCCGGGGTCGCGCTCGATCGGGACTCAAGCCGAAGGCTCGTGAGAGTCCAATCTGTAAACGGTAAAAAGCCCCGTCTTTCGACGAGGCTTCTTAATAAGTGGCGGAGCGGACGGGACTCGAACCCGCGACCCCCGGCGTGACAGGCCGGTATTCTAACCAACTGAACTAC
>NZ_JBNNXT010000022.1:0-81708 GCF_052873815.1 Photobacterium sp. DNB23_23_1
ATTGACGCAAACGACTTCTGACAATGAGCTTTTCCTTGCAAAATCGGAGCAGACCATACATTTTTTAATATTTCATTGTGCTCTTCAAGACGAGCAAGTTTCTTTTTTAATTCGCGGATTTCGATTTGTTCAGGCGTCATCGGAGAAGCTTTAGGTGAAACTCCTTGCTGCTCTTCTTTAAGTTGGCGAACCCACTTATCCATGGTTGATTTGCCAACATTCATGGCCTTGGCGGCTTCAGCTACCGAGTAGCCTTGGTCAATAACCAACTGTGCGGCTTCTAGTTTAAACTCGGGGCTAAATGTTCTTCTGCTACGTTTTGTCATTGTGTCACCTGTTAGCTTTCTGAGGTGATGATATCACCTCTAATCAGGTGGCCAAATTCACCGTACCACTACACTCCACCTTTTATATACATGGCCAAAATTAAAGTCGAGGGGTATATTAGTCTACAAGGGGATAGATACCATTTTCATCATGTACCTCAGCCCCTGTGATCGGTGGATTAAAGACACAAGCCATAACCATTTCTTTATTTTTATATGCTCTTAGAAAATGTTCATCGTGTTTATCTAAAATATACAAAGTACCCGGTTTTATCGGATAGGTTTCACCACCTACCACTTCAATTTCGCCTTCACCACTCATGCAGAAAACAGACTCTAAATGGTTTTGGTAGTGTATATGGGTCTCAGTACCTTCGTAGATTGTTGTAATATGGAAGGAAAAGCCCATATTGTCGTCTTTGAGCAACATACGGACACTTTCCCAATTATCGGCAACAACACGTCGTTCACTGTTGCGACACTCACTGAGTGTTCTAACAATCATAATTCTTCCCTGTTAAGATGCTTTTTTATAAAATTTTGCAGCGACGGCCTCTACTGCCCCCTCGAATATACTCAACCCTTGGGTTAATTCAGCGTCACTAATTGTTAGCGGACAAAAAAACTTCACGACCTCATCGTTTGGGCCCGCAGCTTCGATGACCATACCGTTCTCGAAACACGCTTTCGCGATATCACCGGCAATATCTCCACGCTGGCATTCAATGCCGCTCATCATGCCGCGACCTTTACCCCGTACAAACATCTCGGGGAAGCGCTTAATACAGCGGTTGATGGTCTTATTCACCTGCTGGGCACATTGTTGGATATGCACGGAAAAATCATTGGTGGACCAATAGATCTCCAGTGCCATGGCTGCGGTTACAAACGCATGATTGTTACCACGGAAAGTACCGTTATGCTCACCTGGCTTCCACTGGTCGAGCTCCGGCTTAAGTAGCACGACCGCCATCGGCAAGCCGTACCCGCTAATCGACTTCGACAGCGTGACAATATCAGGCTTTATGCCTGATGGTTCGAAGCTAAAGAAAGTGCCAGTCCGGCCACAACCTGCCTGAATGTCATCAACAATCAGCAAGATATCGTGTAACTGACAAATTTTACTGAGTTTCTGCAACCATTGATTCGAGGCGACATTGAGCCCGCCTTCGCCTTGTACGGTTTCCAACAGAACGGCCGCAGGCTTATCCATGCCAGCCGAATTATCATCGAGCATGGTTTCGAACAATTTAAGGCCATCAACCCCGGCATAGCCTTCAAACGGTAAGCGGGTGACATTGTGTAGTTCTGAGCCCGCACCTTGTCGGTGATGTTGGTTTCCTGTGGCTGCTAATGCACCCGCTGTACAACCATGAAAGCCATTGGTAAATGCCACAACACTACTTCTGCCTTTTACTTTTTTTGCCAATTTCAATGCCGCTTCGACGGCATTGGTCCCCGTAGGCCCCGTGAACTGCACTTTGTAGTTAAGCTTTCTGGGCTCAAGAATAATTCGATTCAATGCCTCAAGAAATGTGCCTTTTGCTTCAGAATGCATATCCAAACCATGGGTAATACCATCCATTTCAATGTACTCAAGTAGCGCTTGTTTGAGTAGTGGATTGTTGTGACCGTAATTGAGAGATCCCGCTCCAGCAAGAAAGTCTAAGTACCGCTCGCCTTGATCCGTTTCAAGCCAACACCCTTTCGCTTTGCGAAAAACAACAGGGAAGCTGTTCGAGTAAGAACGAACATTAGATTCTTGCTTTTTAAAAATATTCATAATAAGACCGTTTTTGATACCGATTTAATGAAGATTATTTTAGGGGGATTCGATACAGATATTCTGTATCATGCTTGTCTTTGAAATGATCCTTTTCATCAAGAAAAGTCGTCACCTCTCCGAGCTTTCCATGGAGTAAATCTAACTTTTGAAACAGTGTCCAAGAAGCTTCATTTTCTTTGGTGATAGTCGTTTCAACTACCGTTATGTTTTCTAATCCTTTCCTGCCCAGAAGCGCTTTCAGCATACCAAATGCCAAACCTTTACCTCTGTAGAAAGGGGCGACAGCAACTTGCCAGACAAAAAGCACATTCTGTTCATCAGGTTTTTGATAGGCCGAAATGAAGCCAGCTATCTCACTGTTTTTCTCCGCCAAAATGCAGGTCTTACTGAAATGCGTTGATTGCAAGAAATTACAATAGGAGGAGTTCATATCTAATGGCGGACAATTTGCAATAAGACGATACACGTCATCACCATCATTGCGATTAGGTTCCCGAAAATTCCATTTAGGGCTTGAGTCCTCTCCAACATCTGAATGCGGCATCCAAGGAGCTGATGTGATCATGGGTAAAAAAATCCTTTGAGCCCTAATTAATTCCCTTTTTTATTATGAGCACTTTTCAGTGCCAGCAATCAACAAAACAATAATATAATAGGAAATTGTGCGATCAACATCACACTTTACAATGAAAGCACCTGAGCACATTAGTTCGAACCCTAACGTATTTACTAAATATGTTATGCAGTAGCATTGATTAACACAGAGAGAAACTTTTACCAGCCATCTACACTATGGGTAACGACCATTTACGCCAATATGCTGTATTGATAGCGGTTTATATCGACAAATAATCAAACTAACGCGAAGTATATTAAAGTTCGCGCAACAGTAACCCGCTAACAGATAAAAGCACCAAAACATCAATTAGTGATCTAACGATTATCCAAAATTAACAGCCTAAGCATTCACCACAAAAGAGAGGCGAATGTTAAGTAACGCCGAGAGGACATTAAAAAAATATTTCACAATGGTAAATAACAGGTAACCACACACTCACACACATCAAATAAAAACCATTAATTACAACAACTTAAAATCATAACCAACCTAGCACTCAACCACGTACAAACACGCCTTAACCCATTATACCGTATGCCATACATTGAAATAATCACTCAAATTTCTTAGAGTACAAAACGTTACACAACAAAACATATACAAAAGGATGATTGACATGGATCCCATACTGGAAGTTAAGGGACTGTATAAAGTGTTTGGAGACGATCCTAGTCGCGCATTTTCGCTTATTGAGAATGGTATCGATAAAGATCAAATTTTCGAACAAACTGGACTCACCCTGGGCGTGAACGACGTTTCTCTAACCATCAATGCAGGAGAGATTTTCGTTATCATGGGCCTATCCGGTTCAGGAAAGTCAACGCTAGTCCGGCTACTGAACCGTTTAATAGAGCCTACCAGAGGCAGCGTCTACCTGAGAGGAAAAGACATTGCTCATATCTCAGAAGAAGAACTTAGAGAAGTTCGCCGCCACAACATATCAATGGTATTTCAAAACTTTGCACTGATGCCTCATATGACGGTGATTGAAAATACCGCATTTGGCCTAGAGTTGGCGGGCGTCAATGTTAAAGACAGAAACATCAGTGCACTGTCGGCACTGCAACGTGTCGGCCTAGACTCCTATGCAGAATCATACCCAGATGAACTGTCTGGCGGCATGAAGCAACGTGTGGGCTTGGCCCGTGCGCTGGCTTGCGACCCTGATATTTTGCTCATGGACGAAGCGTTCTCAGCGCTGGACCCCCTCATAAGAGCTGAGATGCAAGATGAACTAATACGTTTGCAAAACGATGATAAGCGTACGGTCGTTTTCATCTCCCATGATCTGGATGAAGCAATGCGGATAGGGGATCGCATTGCGATTATGCAAAACGGTGAAGTCGTTCAAGTCGGTACTCCAGATGAAATTCTTCACAGCCCAGCTAATGACTATGTTGAAGCCTTTTTCCGCGGCGTAAATATAGCCAATGTCCTAACAGCTAAAGATATCGCCCGTAAAAAGCCCTCGGCAATGTTCAAAAAATCAGAGCACGACGGTCCAGGCTCCGCGTTACAAATCTTAATGGATCATGACCGTGATTACGGCATCGTTATTGATAAATCCAGCCGGTTCTCAGGCATTGTCTCACTTGATTCTTTGCAGCTTGCGCATAAGGAGAAGCGTTCATTAGCCAGTGCCCAGCTAGAAGATACTATCACCTTAGAGCCCGACCAGCCGATTAACGCCATCTTAGGCCTTGTGGCTAGCGTGCCCTACGCCGTCCCCGTCGTTGACGAGCAAGGCCACTATTTAGGTGTCGTGACAAAGTCACGTCTTCTGCAAACATTGGATAAGGATTAGTCTCATGTCATCGGAACAAACGAACAACGATCCTTGGTCACAACCAACAAGTCAACAAAGTGACCCTTGGTCACAAGGAGAAGATTCAGTATCAGGCCCAGACTGGTTAAGCTCAGAAGTCGTAGAAGAGAAGCCTTTCGATTTGTTAAACCCATTTCAAGATGCCGTTTTACCACTCGATAATTGGGTAGAGTCTGGCCTCAACTGGTTAGTTGAACACGGTCGCCCTGTCTTTCAAGCCATTCGTATTCCAATCGATTTCATACTAACGTCTTTTGAAACGGCATTGGTTTCAACACCTGCCCCTTTCATGATAATAATCTTATTCTTATTAGCTTGGCAGTTTTCTAATTTCCGGCTGGGTGTGTCGACCATTATATCGCTGATGTTTATTGGCCTAATCGGTGCTTGGTCACAAGCCATGACCACGCTTGCTCTGGTCTTGACCTCTGTTTTTTTCTGCCTATTGATCGGACTCCCTATGGGAATTTGGCTCGCGAGAAGCAACACGGCAGCGAGATTTATTCGACCGATTCTTGATGCAATGCAAACCACCCCAGCTTTCGTATATCTGGTCCCGATCGTTATGTTGTTCGGAATCGGTAACGTACCCGGCGTCGTGGTCACCATCATATTCGCCTTGCCCCCAGTCGTTCGACTGACCATTTTAGGGATTCAACAAGTGCCTGAAGAGTTAATTGAAGCGGGCCACTCATTTGGCGCAAACAAAAAACAAATGCTGTATCGCATTCAGCTCCCTTTGGCACTTCCAACCATCATGGCAGGGGTCAACCAAACCCTAATGCTGTCTTTGTCCATGGTCGTCATTGCTTCGATGATCGCTGTCGGCGGCTTAGGTCAAATGGTACTTCGTGGTATTGGCCGGCTGGATATGGGGCTCGCCGCTGTTGGAGGCTTAGGTATCGTGATTCTGGCCATTTTACTTGACCGTATTACCCAAGTCCTAGGCACTAACGCTGGTAATACAAAGTTACGCTGGTACCACACAGGACCGGTTTCATTCTTATTAAGACGTAAAAACAAAACGAAGCAGCCTACTATCAACTTGAGGAAAAATACAAATGAGTAATTCATGGAAGAAAGCACTTTTAGTCGGGACCATCGCCTCTGTCAGCTTTTCCGGCCATACACTGGCAAATGATCTACCGGGCAAAGGTGTATCCGTTCAACCCGTACAGTCCACCGTTGCCGAAGAAACTTTTCAAACATTAATCGTAAACCGCGCTCTAGAAGCACTCGGTTATGATGTTAAGCCAACAAAAGAAGTGGATTACAACGTCGGTTATACGTCTATTGCCAAAGGTGATGCCACTTTCCTCACTGTTGGCTGGTTTCCTCTTCACGCTGATAAATACACCATGTCTGGTGGTGATGAAAAATTCTACCGTCAGGGTCAATATGTCAGCGGTGCAGCGCAAGGCTACTTAATCGACAAAAAAACCGCTGAAAAATACGGCATTACCAATATCGGACAACTAAAAGATCCAGAGCTGGCCAAGCTGTTTGATGCCAATGGAGACGGCAAAGCGGATCTCACCGGGTGTAACCCGGGGTGGGGATGTGAAATGGTGATTGAAGAGCAACTCAGCGCCTACAGCCTACGTGATACTGTCACCCACAACCAAGGTAACTATGCGGCCATCATTGCAGATACCATTTCGCGTTATAAAAAAGGTGATCCAATCCTGTATTACACATGGACACCGTATTGGGTAAGTGGCGTACTGGTACCAGGTAAAGATGTCGTTTGGTTAGAAGTGCCATTCTCTGCCTTACCTGGCGAGCGCAAGAATATCGATACAACACTTGCCAACGGTAAAAACTATGGATTCGAGATGAACTCAATGAGTATCGTCGCCAACAAAGAGTTTGCCGAGAAAAACCCGTCTGCCGCTAAATTGTTCGAGATTATCAAACTCAACATCAATGATGTCAGTGCACAAAACATGATGATGAGCCAAGGAAAAAACAGTACTGCGGACATTGAATCACATGTTAACGGTTGGATTAAGGCGAACCAGAAGCAATTTGACGCTTGGATTACTGAAGCCAAGAAGGCCTCGCTGTAAGCGAGCCTAATGTATACCAACCTACATAAGTATTAGAATCATCTTTTAGCTTACAAAATTAACCCTCACTTTTGTAAAAAGTGAGGGTTTTCTTTGCGCTGATGCTTCTGGCGACCTAAAGAATATTTCAATACTCCCCAAGTATTCACCTCTACAATGGGATATTGACCTTGCAGCTACCTTTGACAAAGTGGGCAAGTTTATTTATCCACGAGCCCTAGCTTGTTCGAAAGCGGTTCGATAGCCCAACCTTGCAACACAACAGAAATCAACACGATAAAGAACACCATGTGGATCATCTCTTGTGAACCCGCAACGCCAGCAGAAGCGGGGATCAGGGCAAATACGATCGGGGTAGCACCTTTTAAGCCAATCGCTGAGATGAACAATTTCTTCTTAAACGATACCTTCCTAAATGGCAGGTAACTAAGGAAAACGGCCAACGGTCTTGCCACAAAGATCAAAGCAATAGCCGGAATGATAGCTGGCCACATATCCCCGATTAGTTCTTTCGGGAAGAACTGCAAGCCAAGGATAATAAACATCAGTGACTGAGCAAGCCACGATAAGCTGTTAAAGAAGTGCTTACTCACCTCTCGGCCACGTTTAAGTTCATTCCCGATCACCACGCCAGCGACGTAAGACGATACTAAGATATTGCCACCAAGCAAATCACTACCATATGCTGCGATAAAGAAACACGCCAAAATAAAGACAGGGATCAAGCCATACTCTTCAAGCTTAATTTTGTTTAGCAACCAAACGCAACACCAACCGATAAGGTAACCAGCCCCTAGGCCGACAAGGATCTGCTGAACGAGCTCAATGCCAATACTGATGCCGCTGATCTGCTGGCTCGCATTAACCAGCATCTCTGTCAATATAGCCACCAGTAGCAATGCTACGGGGTCATTGGTTGCTGATTCAAACTCCAAAATCGTATCGGTTGATTCTTTCAGTTTAAGTTTCTTTGATTCGAGGATAGAGAATACGGCAGCGGCATCAGTTGAAGAAACGACGGCGGCAAACAACAGACAGGTTAAAATGTTGAAGTCTGTGATGTAGTAGAGCAGTCCGCCGAAAATGAAAGTAGTAAACAACACCCCAACAGTAGAGAGCAACCCACCCTCTTTATAAGCCACCTTGATACTGGCTTTGGAGGTATTCAAGCCCCCGACAAAAACTATCACATTCAAGGCTAACGAGCCGATGAATGACGTTAACGCCAAATCGTCATAAACAAAATTAAATTCACCATTACCGAACAATAGACCAACACCGATAAAAATCAGCAACGAAGGCAGGCCCAAGGTTTTTGACGGCTGATGAAGCAGGATTCCGATGGCAATCAAAGCAGCCATCCCTAACATAATTAATTCTGTACTCAATAGACTTCTCCCAACAACACGGATGAATAACAATCTGGTAACTCAAATTGTACCATGCGCGCTATTGCTTAGAGGCTAATGTCTGCTGACAAGTTGAAATTATTATAAAAATTGATGTAATCAAACATTAGCTCTTTTGATTACTCAACGACTAACGATAACACCAAGCAGTCATATGCCTGCACATCAAGTTGGATGCTCCCCAAACCATTTTCGACTACCAGCGATACATCAGTCTCGGCATAGAGTTGTTCAACTAAGGCATACTCACCATCTGTAAGCTGCCAGTGAGCAATCAATGCCGCCGGCAGTGACAACGTCACTCGACGTTTTACTCTATCTGTAAAATTCGCCAACATGATCAACTGCTCGTTCGTATCAAAACGACTAAATGTAAACATCTGATCATCATACCCTTCACCATATTCACGGTTGTAGGTATGCAGCTCTTGGTACTCCCCCATCAATGCCGAACTAGTCAAAGAAAAATTCATCAAGCGTTGGTAGAAATCGCGTAACCCACGCTCTTCTTCCGTTAACTGCCCCCCGTCGAACTCGCCATGGTTCATCCAGCGTTGATGGTTTGGCACACCAAAATAATCAAAAATAGTGGTACGAGAAGCCAAACCAAACCCTGCATCTTCAGTGCCGGCTTCACCGACTTCCTGACCGAAGTAAAGCATGGTCGGTGAGGTACTCAGTAACGTTGATACCAGCATGGCTGGCTTGCCCTTATTGGCATCACCTGCAAATTCCGGACTCGCAACACGCTGCTCATCATGGTTATCAAGGAAATGGAGCATATGATGCTCAATGTCCATCAATTGCTCTTGAACCTCGACAATCGCATCGGTGGAGCCCTTGCCCTGCATGATCAACTTCAAGGCATCGTACAGATCGACTTTGTCATAAAGGTAATCCATTTTGCCTAGATGGATGTAATCACGGTACAAATCCGGCTGATACACTTCAGCCATCAAGAAAGCATCAGGGTTAACTTGTTTGATTGAGGAGTTCATATAACTCCAGAACTCAACCGGCACCATTTCGGCCATGTCATAGCGAAAGCCATCGACACCCATAGCAAGCCAGTAGAGCGCAATATCACGGAACTTGATCCATGAATTGGGTACCTCTTTATCTTGCCAAAAGGCAAAATGGGCAGCGTGGTCTTCATTCTCATATCCTTCTGGCAGTACATCAAAATCTTTGCTGCCATCAGGACGGATACCGTAGTTAACCTTGACGGTTTCATACCAATCATCAAACTCCGGCTTAGCCAGACGCGAACCGTTGCCGGTCCATTTAGCTGGCGACTCTACATACGGCGTAGTCATCGATGGATGGTGTTCACCACCTAGAGGTAGATAACCACCTTTCGCATCTGGAACCGAGAATGCCTCGCCAGGAATATAGTAAAAGTTATTATCTTTATGATAAATCACGCTGGTATCGTCAGATGCACCGAAATCTTCGATGCCCTCTGGGTTAGTCAAACCCTGATAACGCCTTGCCACATGGTTAGGAACGATATCAATAATGACTTTAAGACCATGTTTATGCGAGCGCTCAATGAGCGCCTTGAATTCATCAAGTCGGTTGGCTGGATCAATGGCTAAATCAGGATTGACATTGTAGTAATCCTTAACGGCATAAGGTGAACCTGCACGGCCTTTTACCACACTTGGATGATCGTTTTCGATACCATAGTCAGTGTAATCTCGCACCAAAGCGTGGTGCGGTACCCCGGTATACCAAATGTGGGTCACACCCAGCGCTTTAATTCCACTCAGTGCCTTATCGGTAAAATCAGCAAACTTGCCGACACCGTTTTCTTCCAATGTGCCCCACGGCTTGTTGGTCATATTGGTATTACCGAACAGGCGCGTGAACACCTGATAAACCACTTCTTTAGTCTGCTTAGTCGTTCGCTTTTGAGTAGCGGGTGAATGCGTTGAATATGTCATGAAGTAAACTCATTAAAGCAAATAGAAAAGATAAAGAACGAGCAGACGATTGCCTGCCCGATATACCCAATATTTCTCAAGGTGAGGATTCGAAAAACACCTTGCTCATGTGGGTAATGTTTAAACCAGCGCCTTACTGTTTTATCAACTCAAGGAAGGTTGTTTCCGCCGTGCTCGAACCTGCACGTTTGGCCTCTTCCATTAAGGTTAGGGCTTTTTTCAAATCGTTGCTCTCCACTGCCGCTTTAATCTGGCTATTATAGAAAGCCTCGCTCTCTGGGAGCATTTTCGCTGATGACGGAGTAGCAACACTTACCGCTGTCGTTGTTGCTGTCGTTGTTGCTGTTGCTACTGGCGCAGAGTTAGACTTCGTAGCAGTGGGGGTCGCTACCGCAACCTCAGGCACATCCGTTGCACGGTAGGAACGCAGTGCAACAGGTTTAAGATCTAACTCAAGTGAACCGAATTTCTGATGCTGAATAACCGGATCGGTCACCATCGGGCGAGCCAAGCCTAACTCTTCAGCGCGGATACGCTCAGGGTGTGGCACTTCAATTTGTCCTTCACGGTATTCAAGCGGAGAATAGACCACCATATATGGCGTTGCCGTTTGAGTCATTTCAAAGCGCTTATGGTAGCTATTTAGCTGGAATAATGATGAAGGTTTAAAATCGAAATCAGTTAACTCAAAAGACTCAACGACTTGGAAAGTCGGACTGAGCAAAAGTACTTTGGGTGCAAACACACCCGATGTGCGCATCCAACTTTTTAGGTCAACCCGCATACGATCAACATTTTCTGGCAGCACAAAACCTGAAAAGTAGCTTTTACCCTCGGCAAAATCACCTATTTGCGAATGCTCATCGACCACAAAATCGATACTATCTCCACTCATTGGGATCCACGCAAACTCACTATAAGCATGACAACAAGCAGGTTGAGAAATCGTAACGTCTTTTACATCTTCTGTCGTTGGGGAACTTGCACAGCCAAGCAGTGAAGCTGTCAGCAATGCCGCTAATGTTAGTTTCATTATTTTCATTTTATCTCCTACACCCATACTGCTGGGTGGGTATATATCTATCTGCTTTCACTAATCTACTTAAAAAAGCCAATAGGTATATAACCAATATCATTTGAAAAGGCAGCCCGAGGGCTGCCTTGGTAAAAATGTGATTTAGAACCAGATTTCAGTGTGGACACCGACTACATATTGGCTCTTCTCGCCATTATTTGCTGCGGCTTCATCATCAGCACCAAACCAAGTCACGTATGGCTTGATTTGCGGGCGACCGAAGTAATCAGCATTAACTGTAAAGACTGAAGCGGCTTCTAGGCTGTAGAAAGCAGTTTTCTCGTCTGAACGGCCCCAAGCTTTCTGATTTAAGTCTTCAATTGCGTAAGAACCCGTAAACTCAAGACGCAAGTTATCATTTACTTTATATGTTGGGCGTGCAGCAAAGATTAAACGCTCGACTTCATCAGTTCTGTCACCAGTGATACCCCAGTCTACATTTTCAGGAGCCCAGTAAGTTACTTCCGTACCTAACTGCCAGTTTGACCCAATGTTTGCTACACCGTAAGAAGTGATAAATAGCGATTTAGAATCTTCGCTAAATGCACCACCTGCACTCCAACTACCGTAGTTAACACCTCGGTTTGACGCTAGACCCGTACCATAACCAATTGCTGTTTGTGTCCAACCGTCGAAACCGTAGTAATCACGGTTATAGGTAATAGAACCACCAATTCCGCGATCAGCATCATCAGAGCCGGCTTCTGGGTTTGTGCGAGAAGCACGCATTAGTTTCAGATCGAAATCAAATGAACCGCCTAGAGCTTGTACACCGTAGTAGTAAAAGTCCAAAGAGGTTGCTGTTTGACGTGCACCCGGATCAGGCACTGAAACATCACAATCACCTACATCATTAGATGGGTTACCATCGGCATCTACACATTCAAATACATAATCTCGAGATGACCCAGCATCAGGGTCGACAGACATCATTGCAACACCCGCCTTGTGCCCGGACTCTAGGTTCATTTCAAAACCTGCACCCATACCAGAAGATTGTTTCCAGAACTCACCCGTTAGAATACCCGCAGAACGGTTTAAGAAGCGCTGACCACCCCATATCTCAGAGTTCGCAGGAAGGTAAGGTAGGTTACCAAGAGCAACATAGGCTTCTTTAACTTCAAATTGCGCATCTGTATTTTTCTTCTGAGAACCCTCTGAAGAATATGCGTAAGTATTACCGTTACCGTATTCAGAACGAATAACAAAATCACTGTAAACACCGTTTGCAAACTCAGTGTGTTTCTTGATAACAAACTCAACCTGATTGGTGCTCTCACTCGTTGCGGTGTTGGCGTAGCGGTAATCTTCTTTACCCATATCGCCATCAAACGTTGCGAAGTTGTCATCAAAACGTAGGTTCATAGAACCATAACCATTAACTGTCCAACCATCAGTGATGATATCAGTGGCAGATTCAGCGGCTACATTGTGTGAAGCTAGCGCGGTAAGTAATGCCGCTGCTACAGGTACTAACTTGTGTTTCATAGGAGTGTCCCTTTTATATTTTTATCATGATTGCTATCTAGCAATCTTTTCGGGACTCATATTCAGTCTTGATACAGTTTTCGACATCCTCCCAAACCGGGGAGGAGCAGGGAGGATGAGAGGGGCGTAGGAAATGGGGTGGAGAAAGGTTCCGTGATAAGCCTCACGAAGGTTAGGCGTAAAACTGAAAGTTAATTACAGTTCAAGCCAGAAAAACACGAAGCCAGTCACTTAAATGCAGTATTAATGAAATTATCGGTAACTTAAATTTTTAAAATTTTTTAAGAAAAAAAAACTTCTCTTGACTGATAAGATTTTCTCGCTTAAAAATCATTATTGATATGTAAAATAGCAAAGAGACGTACAGGATGTTCGCTAAATTAGCTCAACCATTTCCACTAGGGGCTACATTGTGTGATCAGGGTTGTAATTTTTCTATTCATTGTTCGGAAAACAAAGAGATCCAACTGGTTTTATTTGATAACAACAACAAAAAAACCTTCATTGAATTAGAAAGTCAGCACTTAGATATACATTATGTTTTTGTAGAAGGTATTAAAGAAGGTCAGGTATACGGTTACCAAATAAAAGACAAGAATGAATACCGTCTCATACTCGATCCTTATGCCCAGGCGCTAAATAAGACCCCCTACTATATAGAACCATTTACTGCCGATAGGAGCTGGCACTTTGCTAAATCGGTTGTTGTCGATCACCGCTTTGATTGGGACGGCACTACCCTCCCCCAAGTACCATTTGAACAAACGATTCTTTTCGAAACACACGTTAAAGGCTTTACCAAGCAACACCCTAAAGTTGAAGAGAAATATCAAGGCACCTACCTTGGCTTATGCCAACCAGAAATGATTGACTACTTCAAAGAACAAGGTGTCACCAGCCTTCAGCTCCTCCCAGTCACTTCCTGTATGTCTGAGCCTCACTTGCTAAAAATGGACAAGGTCAACTATTGGGGGTACAACAGCCTATGCTTTATGGCTCCGGAGCCACGCTATGCGACGGCCGATCCCGTTACCGAAATGAAGACCATGGTCAGGGAACTCCATCGCCATGGCATTGAAGTGATCATGGATATCGTGTTCAACCATACCGCCGAAGGGGGTGAGGGTGGCCCTAAGTTCCATTTCAAATGTCTAGATAAGAACTATTACTTATTGGACACACACAAGAACTACAAGAACCATACCGGTTGTGGTAATACCCTTGATCTGACTTATCAACCCAGTTTGACCATCGTGCTTGATACTTTGCGCCACTGGGTCACCCATTACCAGATTGATGGATTCCGTTTTGATTTGGCCGCCACTCTAGGCCGTCACGGCGATCGCTTTAATACCCAAAGTGCCTTCTTCAAGGCCATCGCACAAGATCCGATCCTACAGCAGGTGAAATTAATTGCCGAACCTTGGGATATCGGCCCTGACGGTTATCAGTTGGGCTATTTCCCTCGCGGCTGGAACGAGTGCAACGACAAGTTCCGCGACACGGTGAAAAGCTACTGGCTATGCCAAGAGAACAACGTCAAAGAGTTTGCGACCCGCATTATGGGCTCGCGAGACCTGTTCAGTGCTAGCAAATGGCCTGACAAACTGCCCGTCAATTTCATTTCATACCACGATGGTTTCACCCTTCAGGATTTGGTGTCTTACAACCACAAGCATAATCACGCTAATGGTGAAAACAACCGAGACGGTCATGGCGACAACCGTTCGAACAACCACGGTGTTGAAGGGGAAACAACTAATTATGCCGTCCTAGGCCGTAGAGAGCGTCAAAAGCGCAACCTCATGACGACCCTGCTATTTAGCTTTGGTATTCCTCATATCCTGGCTGTCGATGCGCTCTCTCACACTCAAGGAGGGAATAACAATGCGTATTGTCAGGACAATGAGATCAGCTGGGCAGATTGGACGACGTACAAAGATAAAACGGAGTTCAGCCAATGGTTAGCTATCATGCTAGAGCGTCGAAAAACCTACATGTCCCCATTCATTCGTGCTTTTAGGGGACAGAACAGGGGTCAACACCGGATTCATTGGAATCGTTCAAACGGGCAACCGATGAATGCCGAAGACTGGCAAGGGCTCGAAGCCTTTTCACTGTACCTTGGTTTGTTTGATTCAGGCAAGGAGCTGTTATTCTTGATCAATGGCTCTCGGATACCTACCCGTTACCGCTTGCCGGAAGGTAGCAAATGGCAAGTGATCTGCGATACGTCTGAGGCAACACTTGGCTCTCACCAAGTACAAACAACGTATATGCAAGGTGCGCAATCACTGACGATTTTGTACCGCGACTAGCTCTCTCTGTAACCCCAAACGACTCAGCCCGGCCTAACTATGCAGACCGAGCTGAGTTTACCCCTGACAGGTTAGCTTTCGCTTGCATAATTAACTCTTCAGGTATATTCAGGCGCTTCAAATACGCTTTCACTTTCTGAACACTATCAGAGAAACAATCATCACCCATTGCAGCTTGTAACGCCCTCTCCAGCAGCCTAAAGCTTCGGTACTCCCCAATTCCAAGCTGGTTCGTCTTGAGATAATTGTCAGCGATTTCCTGTTTCGAGGCCCCCATCAACAACTGGAAAAAAGCGCAAGTAACGCCGGTTCTATCAGATCCCAGCCTGCAATGGACTAAATATGGCCCTTCGTGTTCAGCAACAACGGCTATCAAACGCCGAATACCATCTTCAAAGCCCAACTCGTCATGATTTAGTGCCTCATTTCTGTCAGACATGAAATACACCGTCTCGTACGACACTGGTACACTATGGATGCTACCGGCCTTCCAGCGTTGTTTGTAATAACTATCAGGCGCTGACAACATAGAATCAGCGAGTACCGCTTCATTATCTGATAAATTGATTACGTTATGAATTTGATGATGTTCAATAAGCGCCATAACTGCTTCTTGCCTAGTCGGCTCAATCATCTTTAATTCTGAATGATTGGCTCTAGACGGCGTCACGGGGTGGTAAGATCGGAAGAGCCAATCTGGTTTTAACTTTCCACCAATGACAGGTCGAAAGTTAGCAAACTGGTAGTCTGAAGAAAAATGTGATTTTTGGTTTTTTATAATGAATGATTGCTTAGATGCCTCTGATATCTCTTTTAATTGGCATTCAGAAGGTTTTTCTAAAAATAATAATTGGTTTAAGCCACCGTTGCTTTGATTATTAAAACAGTGACCATTTTTAAAGTTCTCTATGTCAACCGGAGCCTGTGTTACCTCATTCCAAATAACGTATTCAATAAAGCCTGAGTTACCAATTTTATTCACTTCATTGACGTATTTTGTTAAGCGGCAGACATCACCACTTTTTTCAAGGCGAAAACCTTCATCAAGCTTCCAATTCGTAAAAGTTCCAATTAAATATAAATGTTCACACGTGCTAGAAAGACTGAATAGAACTCGATCACCTTCAATTTTATAACGCATAACTTGCCTTTCCCCCTAAAAAAAGCTCTATTCCAGCGATGAAATAGAGCTAAGCCTAACAATAGTAATGACAATAAACAGCCGTTAACGGGATTTAGCGACTTTCAGGTAGCAGTACAGCAAAAGATTCATACGGCTTCAGCGTAATAGTCGCTGGTAACACGTGATGGTGAGCATAGTTAGCAATGACACACTCGACTTGCTCTGCCTGTAAATGCTCTGGCAACGCCAGTGTAATTTCTTCTGCGGTAAAGTTATTGAGCACAAACAAGCGTTGGTTTGCATCAGACCGGACATAACCAAAGACTTTGTCGTGATCTGCAAATACCGGCTCAAACTCGCCGTACACAATAACCGGCAAGGACTTACGTAGTTCAATCAGTTTTTGGTAATGGTAAAACACTGAATTCTGATCATCTAACGCTGCGTCAACATTGACCACAGGGTAGTTAGGGTTAGCCTTGATCCACGGCTCGACAGACGAGAAACCGCCGTTATCACTGCTATTCCATTGCATCGGGGTACGGCCATTATCACGGCTATTCTCATGTACCGCAGCCAGCATAGTTTCTGGCGCGACCCCATTCTCTGTCCGCTCTTTGTAGAAATTCAGTGTCTCGATATCACGGTAGTCATCAATGCTCTCAAAAGCGACATTGGTCATACCGATCTCTTCCCCTTGGTAGATATAAGGTGTGCCTTTCATCATATGCAAAGTCGTTGCAAGCATTTTTGCCGACTCAACACGGTACTGGCCATCACAGCCGTATTTCGATACAACACGAGGAAGATCGTGGTTGTTCCAGAACAAAGAGTTCCAGCCCCCATCAGCCAGTTCAACCTGCCACTTGGTCAACACTTTCTTGAAGGTTGGCAAATCCAGCGCGATTGGTTGCCACTTATCTCCGTGCTTCCAGGTCAGGCTAATGTGTTCAAACTGGAAAACCATCGAAAACTCTTCGCGAGATGGATCGCTATACAACTTAGCAATCTCAGGCGTGGCATCCCAGGTTTCACCGACTGTCAGCAAGTCTTTATCTCCGAAAGTCGCTCGGTTCATCTGCTGGATCAACGGGTGTAGGCGTGGGCCGTTACCAGTGATTTTCTTATCAATTTCCTTACCGATAAGATCAATAACATCTAAACGAAACCCTCCGATACCCTTATCGATCCACCAGTTCATCATCTTGTGCACTTCTTCTTGAACCTTAGGGTTTTCCCAATTCAAGTCGGGCTGGCGCTTGGAAAAAATGTGCAGGAAGTATTCGCCGGTTTGCTCATCGAACTCCCAGCCGCTCCCACCAAAGACAGATCCCATTTCATCCGGTACTCCACCATTTTCTGCAGGTTGGCGCCAAACGTAATAGTCACGATAGGGGTTATCTTTTGATTTACGCGCTTCGATAAACCAAGGGTGCTCGTCGGAAGTATGGTTGACCACCAAATCCATGATAAGGCGAATATCGCGTTTTTTTGCTTCAGCCAGCAGCTCATCCATATCCGCCATTGAGCCAAATTCTGGTGCGATATCTTGGTAATCGGAAATATCATAGCCATTGTCATCCATCGGTGATTTGTACACCGGTGACAGCCAAAGGACATTGACACCCAAAGCTTTCAAGTAGTCCAGCTTGCTGATAATACCTTGAAGATCACCCATACCGTCATTATTGCTATCGCAGAAACTGCGCGGGTAAATCTGGTATACAACGGCATCGTGCCACCATTTAGGCGTAATATTCATGGGAAACCCTCAATAAGAAGTCATGGTATCGAAATTAGCAATATCTTATGCCGTTGCCTTTCTTATGAAAAATACACCACCCTCTCCGTGATATAGCTTTTTCCTATATCATAAAGATTATTAACGACGGAGATCACAAGTTTTAACCCTTTCGCTTTGTGATGGATTTCAAAAAATGTGAGACTGCCTGCAAAGATTTTTCACTGGTTTTATCAATGGACAAGCACTACCGCCAGTTTCTCGCCATTGCTGAGCATGGGAATATCAGCTCTGCGGCTGAGCAGCTCAACTTGAGTCAGCCTACCCTCACCAACAATATGAAGAAGCTGGAAAAAAGCTTAGATGTCACTCTATTCACCCGCCGTTCGAAAGGAGTGGAACTTACCGAATACGGTAGATTATTCCAAGAGCAAGTGCAGGAGCTAAACCGTCGCCACGATACCATGCTGGATAAACTTGCCGATCTCAAAGCAAGGAAAACAGAAAAGATCAAAATGGGTACTGGAGATGCCTGGTGGGAGGTATTTGTAAAATCCGCCTTGCAAAGCTATTGCAAGCAGCATCCAGGTATTTCAATTCAGCTTGAATTTGGTAACCATCTCAAGCTAATGGATATGCTGATCCACGGTCATATCGACTTATTCATAGGACACGAAATTCACGGCCTATCCCGTCGCTGTAATGTGCTGTTCACCCCAATACTACAAGATCAAGAAGCACTGTTCGTGCATCGCTCCCACCCTTTGTTAATCAGTGGTCATGCCGATGGTGACACCGACTTGTACCCACTGCTGCAAGTCACGCCAGACCAAGACAGTTATCAGCACTTGATCGAAAACCCACAACCCAAGCAACAAGAGCAAGAGCGAAAAAAACTCGGAGAGCGCATTAGCTATGAGATCAATTCCCTCAGTGCCAGTTTGGATTTATTGACGAGCTCCAAAGCCATCATGCCGTATACCAAAAGTATGGCTGACTACTTCGAGCAATTTGACATCGTCCCACTCCCCAGCACATCTTCGCCACAAACGGGCATCGTTGGCATTTATCATCTCAATGACCCCCTAGCCGTTCATGTCACTGATATAAAAAATGTTTTATCACGTTCATGGTAGGCCCTCACCTTTCCCAGTTTTAAACTAATACCAATCTGGATAAGTAGTTAATCAAGTATTTATCCAGAGCAAACGTGGTCGGGCTGGCATGTTGGCGAGTCATTAATAACTGGATAAGCTGAAAGCGTCGTTTGGCTAGTTATTCACTATTTTGCGCAATGGCGTCGATATGCCAAGGTAAGCAATCAAGAAGGTAGTGAGTTTGTTTAATAAAAAGAAAAGTCACCATAGCAAAAAGCTCTCTCTCGCCTTGGGACGTTCAGACACTGTTTCACGAATTGCTTAGCCCGTGCTGATGAGTAAAGAGACAAATCGGACTCTATTAATTGCATAGTTTCGAAGTCTAAACCTAATTCTTCGCAAGAAACTCTAAGTACACTGCTCTCACACAGAGTTTCATCGCTCCAACGAAGTGTGTATATATAACCAACCTCATCGGCATAGCGAATGTTCTCTACTGTTCCAATCCAGCCTGATATATCTTGACCAAAGTCAGGGTCTACCATACCGCAATTAACAGTGACCATATCTGCAATACTGAATTTGCTCTTCGCCTGTTTCATATACTATCCCACCACCAAAAGTTAACCATTTTCTGAGCTAATCATCATTTTGGCTCATGCCAAAGTCGCCTAATCCGCGATTGGAAAACAGTGAGGCCAGAGGGGGAACACCGACCTCACTGCCTTGTAAGCTACTTTGAAAAGCTCACAACTGTATAACTGACGACTCAATCAATACCTTAATAAGCTAACACAGAATGCAACGCTGAAGTTAATAGCAACATTTTAGTGACCAGCCCCACAAAACATCACACAAAATAAGAAAAACAGGTGATCCACAGCGCAAAATACAGATGAAAATTTACAACAAAACAGAATAATTAAAATATTCAAGAATTAAATAAAGACATACCTCACAATTTCAAAAGCACACCCAACACCAGCATAGTGAGCAATATCACATTAACGGAAATACCAACGAAGAAAAGTGCTACTGATGAGCATCATTATGTCTGCAGTTCGGGCAGCATACATTCATTTAGATAATTATTTTCCAATTAACTCACGAAATGTAATTATATTACACACAGAAAAAGGCCAGTGAAATGGCCAAAGATAGGGTAACTCTTAAACGCGAACAGAGCCGACTAAGAGTCAGGCTCTGCTTTGAGTACCCCACGACGGATCTGATCTAACTCGATTGACTCAAACAACGCTTGAAAGTTACCTTCCCCAAAACCTTCATTACCTTTGCGCTGGATAATTTCAAAAAATACAGGCCCTATAACAGTGTCGGTAAATATCTGTAGTAATATGCCAGTCTCATCACCGTCAATCAGGATCTTCAGTTCGCTGAGCTTAGCAACATCTTCATGATGTCCCGGCACGCGCTTATTGATCCCTTCATAATAAGTGTCGGGAGTATTCATGAAAATCAAACCACCCGATTTCAGCTTAGCGACGGTCCCGAATATATCATCAGTACTCATAGCGATATGCTGGATCCCTTCCCCATTGTATTGATTGAGGTACTCAGCAATTTGCGACTTATCATCGTGAGATTCGTTAATCGGGATCCTGATCTTGCCACAGGGTGCCGTCATCGCCCGCGATAGCAAGCCCGTCATTTTACCTTTGATATCAAAGTGTCTTATTTCCCTAAAGTTGGCTATTCGCTCATAAAAGCTCGCCCACAAATCCATATTACCCCGATTCACATTATGGGTAAGGTGATCAATCACCAGCAGCCCAGCATCACACTCTTGCATACGAGCCTGATAATCGGGATAGAAATCAAAGTCGATATCATAGATATTGCTATCACCGTATCGATCGACCAAGTAAATCAGTGACTCGCCAATACCGTAGATAGCGGGAATATTGAGCTCCATTGGCCCAGCCTGAGGCGGGCAAGCCGTTGCGCCTTTATCAACCGCATAAGCCAATGCTTGAGCGGAATCAGCGACCCTAAACGCCATGGCATTCACACTCGCACCATGGACTCCAGCAAAACCAGCCGCCTGAGAATGTAACTCCCCGTTGATGATAAAATTTACATCACCTTGACGGTATAACCATACAGACTTGTGTTTATGTTTGGCGATTTCAGCAAACCCCATATCGTGAAAGAGTTGTTTGAGGTTTACAATCCCTTCAGCCGTTGGGGCGGTATATTCCACAAACTCAAAGCCGTCTGTCCCTAGTGGGTTCTCATTCATCTTCATCATCCTTTTCTGCCATAAATCATCATGGTCGTATGACCTTATCTAAAGAACTAGCAGTTCCGTTATAGGATGAGAAATTCGTGCTGCATACCATGTTGCAAAAATGTAAAGTAAAGACGTAAACTCTCATTGCCAATTTCAATGACTCACTTCTGATGAGTCATGATCTAACTATCACAAATGACTTTTTCTTCTTATTTCTCAGTGAGATTTTCCTTCTCTCATCACCAAAAAAGAAAATTTCACACTACAGTTAATAAAGGAGGTAAATAAGATATGACAGTGACAAAGCGGGACCAGCTCAAACTACCCAAACGAAAAACGCCAGCGGTACAACTCTCATCTGAAGTAGAAATATACCTGCCCACATACCATTTTCTCGTTAACGAATTTGAACATGCCAGAAGGCATGAGCTGGGAATAATCCGAGATGATCACGAAGAATTTATTCATCAATATCGAGTCGCACTGAGAAGAAGCCGTACGCTGATCAGCCTGCTTAAGCCCCTATTCCGACGTCAGGATAAAGAGATATTGAAAGATTGCTTAAGGCAGCTCATGCAGCATACCAATTTGGTACGTGACCTTGATGTATTCCTGATAAACATGGAGCAGTATTTTTCATTACTCGAACACCAGCACCACAAAGGGTTGACCCGCTTCTTTGATGATATTCAATCCCAACGTAGGAAAGCATTGAAATTCCTCAAAGGATGGCTGAAATCCAGCGAATATAATTCTACGTGCAAGCAGGTACTTACTCAGCTTGAAAACATGAGGAACAACCCCACAGTCGAGGGACAGCTCGAATCAAACAGCACAGCACATAGTTTTTTATGGCGTCAATTCAAACAGATAGAAAGCCAGTGCCATAACATTGATGCCAATAGCGATGATACCATCATCCACCAGCTACGAATCGACTGTAAAAAATTTCGTTATTTATTGGAGTACTTTACACCGGTTTTACCAATAAAAGAGACCAAGCTACAGGTAGCCCAACTCAAGATTTTGCAAGATAGATTAGGCAGTTTTAATGATTCATCAGTGCAATTGGATTTTTTCAAGCACTACCTGACCGAGCAAAAACTAAAAAGTGGACGCTATAAAGCGATTGAAGAGCTGATTGATATTTATGCCGATTACCATTTAAAAGCTAAACAGCTAACTGTAGAGCAACTTATCCTGTTCAGGCAACCCAACAACCTTGACCTTTTTTATACCCTGTATCAAGCGCCGGCACCGTGATAGAACCGGCCCTTGAGAGCAGTGCTAACCCATACCGGTGTATGGGCTGACACCTTAAAAGAACTAGCCATTAAGTGCACGAACGATATCTTTTTCAATAGCCTCAGGGGTTTTAGTTGGGGCAAAGCGCTTCACTGGCTTACCGTCACGGCCTATCAAAAACTTGGTAAAATTCCATTTAATTTTCTTCCCCACCAAGCCCGGCAGCGCGCTAGTTAGGTATTTGAACACTTCATGGCTATCTGGGCCGTTCACATCCACTTTTTCAAACATCGGAAAGCTAACGCCGTAGTTTAGCTGACACACTTGTTCTATTTCATTATTCTCACCCGGTTCTTGGCCGCCAAACTGATTACATGGAAAGCCAAGGATAATGAGTCCTTTATCCTGGTACTTATCAAATAACATCTGTAAGCCTTTGTACTGAGGCGTAAAACCACACTCGCTTGCGGTATTCACGACCAGTACCACCTTCCCTTCAAACTCTTTCATATCAACAACATCACCGTTGATCTTGCTGGCAGAAAGTTCATAAAAGCCTGACATAACTTTTCCCTCTGAGTAATTTGGACGTCGTGTTTAGATACACAAGTCTCTTGTTTATACAGTCTAAGTGAATGATTTAGAAAGTTAGCTCTAATTTTCGTATACTGCCTTAAGCGTACATTTACCAATAGCCCAGTATGAAACCATTAAGACACTTATTAAACGAATTTGGCTTTGAGCAACTCCCATTTAGTGACGCCGAGCAAGAATTTGCTAGCGGGTTCATTGACTTTCGCTCTGACTTTTTCGTTCGCGTTTGCCAACAAAAAGCTGACAAACCCCAGCAAGATCTAGCTCTTGGCTTAGTTACTCACTCTTTTCAACAAATATTGGATGAGTTTCAGGCGACTCAGTGCAAAATCTCAGAAATAGATGCGCTCTTCCAACAACATGTCGGTGTAGAACATGCCCAGAAATTCCACACTATGAATGAGATGGAAGTGAAGGCCATAGGGGTGATTTGGTTTTTGTGTCAGGGCTTTAATGGTATTGATTTTAGCTATGCCAATGATCACGCTACAGAAATCAGCGAACAACTAACAATGAACGACAGCCAGCAAGCTGAAGCGCTACGACAGCAATTCATGCAATCCTATTACGTTGGTGTTGATCAGGCTCACATAGTCAAGCCGAAAGCCGGCTGGATATTAACATTTAAAAAAACCATAAAATCACTTTTTAATTAAAGGCTTAAGCTAAAACAACGATAATCGCTCAGTCAACCTCCCGACCTACTGATCATTAACCACTGAAAAATAAAGGTTATAATGAGAAACAGTCAACCAATAAAAATTTTGAATATTTATCCCACTGTAAATTGTTAAAACAAAAGATAATTAACAAAACAATATACAACTTTTACATCATCGATCGTTGCACGTTTTTTGCCCAAAACGTATGATTACCCCACTTCAAATATGTTGTTCCTTAAACGATTTATTGCTCGCCTATCATGGATTTGATAGGCGTTTTTTTTAGATAATCGGACGGAACTGAATATCTAGGTAATGTTCCAATTTCTGCTGCAAACGCTGTTTTCTCTCAACGCTCAAGAAACTTGCCATAATCGCATTCTCGCTGAACCTTGCCACTTCTTGTTTAGTCAAACCAAAAGCCTCGGCCACAGCCAAATAATTATCATTAAGATAGCCACCGAAATATGCAGGATCATCTGAATTGATCGTTACGAGTACACCTTGCTTCAATAGTTCAACAATATTATGTTGTGTCATTTCACCAAAAACATTGAGTTGTACATTAGATAATGGGCATACCGTTAATGGGATCTGGTGTTCTATCAAATATTGCACCAACTTAGGCTCATCAGTGCATCGTACACCATGATCGATACGGTCAACGTGAAGCGCTTCGATCGCCCCCCAAATATAATCGGCCGAACCTTCTTCTCCGGCATGGGCGACTGTTTTAAGCCCCGCATTTCGCGCCATCGCAAATACTCGCTCAAATTTTTCCGGAGGATTACCCAGCTCAGAAGAGTCTAACCCCACAGCCACAATATCATCCTTATAAGCTATCGATTGCTTGAGGGTTTCAATCGCATCTTCTTCAGATAAATCACGCTGGAAACACATGATCAAACCCGATGAGATGCCAAGGTTGGCTTCTCCATCCTTCAAAGCTCGTGTAATTCCTTCTGCGACGACATCAAAAGGGGTACCTGTTTGGGTATGGATTTGCGGGTCAAAAAATACCTCGGTGTGAATAATGTGCTGTTCTTTACAACGTTCAAGGTAGGCGTATGTCAGATCGTAGAAGTCCTGCTCAGTTTGAAGAACTAGGGCACCTTGATAGTAGAGGTCGAGAAAAGCTTGGAGATCATGAAATTGATAAGCGGCTTTTAGCGACTCAATAGAAGAATAGGGCAGCGTGACGTTGTTTCGCTCGGCCAGAATAAACATCAACTCAGGCTCGAGCGTGCCTTCAAGATGTAGGTGAAGCTCAACCTTGGGCAAACCACTGATAAAGCTTTTCATTACTTTCCTCCACAGAAAGGGGAAAGCTCTCCCCTTTGGAGTCTAAGACGGTATTGAAAGTAGTGTAGTTAAAGTTGGGGCCTTCCCCAAGTAGGTTCGGTGCTCATTCCAATGGATATTTTCACAGTGATAATGTAAAACACCCAAGCAACTGTTCATTATTTGGGTGTCATTGCAGATGTTAATCGAGCCCATTAATGCTCGTGTGTAATAAAGTGTTGTTACTCGGTTAAATCAGTATCTATCCAGTATTTAGAGCCTGAAATATTGGCATCAAGTAGTAGCCCTTTTTCACCAATTTGATAAATGGCCATACCGCCGTTGTATTTAGCGGCCAGCTCGGCGCTCTCAGTCCCGGCTACAGCACCAACTTCAGAGGTCGCTTCCCAGCCATCGGTAACAAATCCATCAAAGGTTTTCTGATCTTCAAAGAAGATCACCTGCTGGTAGAACTTACCGCCGAAACCAGCAGCCAAACCCGCTCCGAACATTTTCATGTATGTATGTTTTTCGGTTTTGCGGTTAATGGCAACTCCAGCCCCTTGGTTGGTATGAAGCATGAGCGAGAACTTACGCGAATCAAACACGGCATAGCCATAGGCGCTATCGAACAGTATCTTGGCAGAAGGTTGTTCGTTAAATAACCGAACTAAGGCCGTATCCGCCATGGTATTCAAGGCGAGACGGGCTTCCTCTGGGGTTTCCGGCTCTAGCATCTCATCCAGCTTGGTATCAGCAACATCCAACCACTCTTTGCTTTTCTCTACCGAGGCATCCGTCCACTCACCGGCGGTGTTATAGGCATCCTCACCCCATTGAGACGCTGACTCCCATGTCTCTTTGGAAAAGTCCGACACTGACTCCCAAGCTTCTTTAGTTCCTTTACCGACTTCTTCACCCAAATTTGAAGCCGCATCTTTAATTTCATCCCAACCAGCATGAACCGGAATAGTCGCGAGTGCCAATACCGCAAAAGCAATTTTCAGTTTCATTAGATTTCTCCTAATTCAATGACAGCAGTAGACATGGTGAAAGTTTAGCTGACAATCCACCGTCAAAACATCCTCATCTGAAATGCAGCCGAAAACTGCCACTCACTAGAGTGACATATCAGAATGAAAAAACAAAAGATGGATAATGTTATTTAGAGGGTAATAGCCAAGCCAAAAAAGAAAAAGTAACTCGGCACTCGGCCATAGGCTTTAATGCCACTCTCAATTCATCTAAGAGTGGCTGTTTTCAATTTTAACTAAGCGCCAGATCACTCCAAGTCAAGCGAGGGTTAGAACAATCCGTTGCACTCTCACTGTCTTTTTTCTGCTTCAGGCTTGGAATACTGCTAACATCATCAATCCAAGCTATTTGCGACTCACTGTATAGGTTCATACTCGGCGTTAAATCATTGATTGAATCAAGGCCACCAAGATGCAGCATTTTCAATCCTGAGTGTTTAATGTACTCATTGAATAAAGGCGTGCCACAATCGCCGCAGAAATATTTAGATGCTTTTTCTGAGATAGCAAATTGTTTTACTTCGCCTTGGGTAATAATAAAATCATGATCAAGCACGGCTACATACGTCGATATGGCCGAACCATTCATTTTTTTACAGTGATCACAATGGCAGTTAACCACTTTTTGAACAGGGCCTGTGATCTGATACTTGATAGAACAACAGCTGCAACTTCCCGTAATATTAGTCATTATTTTGTCCCCACTTTACTGCCTCTGCCAAACTAAAACGCTCGGAATCAAAAATGACATAACCTCTAACATCCTGGCGGGTTATTACTTCAGCTAGATTAATACACCCTTTAAAACCAACAACACCAAGACGCTCACTCAATTCAACTGGTGCATTATCAAATACCGTATTCAGAAAAGGAAACTTAGCACCTGAAACGATGCCTGTTTCATTAAAAACGTCCATTGCCTGAGCCAGAGTATCACTATCTGTGTACTCTATTATTTCTACAGCTTGTTCCAACAACATAAAAATGGATTCCATTTCAATCAACGAATAAACATACGAGACTGATGTTACCTAAATCCTCCCCCTGTGCAATATGCACTGGATCAAGTGGTCAAGAAAGCGTTATATCCAAATAACTTCACGAAACTTAATGTTACAAAGTGAAATGGGTTGGTTGTAAAATCAACGGCTGTAATACGCAAAAAGCCGACTTTTCAGTCGGCTTGTCTTTATTTCACGGTCAATTTAAGCGTTGTGCGCGTATTCATTGCCGCTCACTATTTTCACTTACTTTTTCTTTGGACGGAAAGGCTTCATCACTGCTTCGTTACATTCAAGGTACGGGCCTTCCATCAAATCGATGCAGTAAGGGATAGCTGGGAACACGGCATCCAAGCACTCACGGATCGACTTAGGTTTACCCGGTAGGTTAACTATAAGGCTATCACCACGTAGGCCTGCAGTCTGGCGAGACAAGATAGCGGTCGGTACGAACTTCAATGACTCCGCGCGCATCAACTCACCAAAGCCCGGCATCATTCGGTCACATACCGCTTCAGTTGCTTCTGGAGTCACATCACGCTTAGCTGGACCGGTACCACCAGTGGTTACAATCAGGCTGCAGTCTTGCTCATCAGCCATCTTAATCAGCGTCGCTTCAATCACATCCTGTTCATCAGGAATGACTTCGTACACCGGCTCCCAGTCCGACGTCAGGTAATCGTTCAGTGTATCGATAATCGCCTGTCCAGAGATATCTTCGTATACACCAGCACTAGCGCGGTCACTGACGGTCACGATACCGATTTTTGCTTTAGTCATTGGTTGTTCCTCAGGCTGAGCCTTGTTATCCATTCGTACTTTCACGCAGCAGGAAAGTAATGTTTCTTCATGTATGCAAGTTTAAGAAATTCTCTTGGATTGTTAAACACCTAATCGGAGTTAACTCAACTATAAGCCGCCCATTAAGGTGTATTTAGTCTCTAGAAAATCTTCTAGCCCTTGTCTTGCCCCTTCTCGGCCCAGACCGGACTCTTTTACCCCTCCAAAAGGTGCAACTTCGGTAGAGATCAACCCTTCGTTGATACCTACCATGCCATACTCCAGTGACTCACTGAATGTAAAAGCACGAGACAGGGACTGAGTATAAGCATAAGACGCTAACCCAGAACTGATATGGTTGGCTCGGCGGATCACTTCACTGTCGTCAGAAAAACGGAACAATGCCGCAACAGGGCCGAAAGTTTCTTCCGAGGCAATTAGCATCGAATCATCCATATCAATCAGCACTTGCGGGGGAAAGAAATGGGAACCTTCAGGTTGCGGTTCACCATGAGCAAGGGTGGCTCCTTTTGCCAGCGCATCATCAATATGGCTTTGAACTTTCGCGACAGCTGCGGCATTAATAAGAGGCCCGAGATTTACCCCTTCTTCAAAACCATCCGCCACTTTCAGCGCTTTGACTTTTACGACTAGCTTGGCCGTAAATTCATCATATACACTGTCATGAACATAGATACGATTGGCACAGATACAAGTTTGTCCAGCATTGCGGAATTTAGCCACCATCACCCCATCAATGGCTTTATCGAGATCGGCGTCATCACAGACAATAAATGGCGCATTACCACCTAGCTCCAACGCCAACTTTTTCACCGTATCAGCCGATTGCGCCATCAGCAGTTTGCCAACCCCTGTCGAGCCTGTGAAAGAGATTTTCTTTACAATCGGGCTCTCGGTAAGAACCCCGCCGATAGCAACCGCATCCCCTGTAATAACACTAAATAACCCGGCAGGGATCCCTGCTCTGTCCGCTAACTCCACCAAAGCCAAAGCCGTCAACGGTGTATCCGGTGCAGGTTTCAGCACCACTGCACACCCCGCAGCAAAAGCGGGCCCACACTTACGAGTAATCATAGCGGCAGGGAAATTCCAAGGCGTAATTGCGCCCACCACACCAATCGGCTGTTTGGACACCAAAATACGAGCATCCGGTTTATGACTCGGGATCAATTCACCATAAGCACGCTTCGCTTCCTCGGCATACCATTCAACAAAGCTAGCAGCATAGGTAATTTCACCTTTCGCTTCCGCCAATGGCTTGCCTTGTTCCTGTGTGAGGATCGACGCCAGATCGTCAGCATTTTCGACAATCAATTCGAACCACCGGCGTAGTACTGTTGCGCGCTCTTTTGCTGTTCGTGCCGCCCACTCACCCTGCACCTTATCAGCGGCATGAATAGCGGCATGCGTCTCATCCCTGCCTAGGCTCGGAACGGTTGCAATCTGCTCTCCTGTAGAGGGGTTTGTCACTGGTGTATAAGCATTATCAATCGCAGTCACCCAGTTACCTGCCACATAGCAGGCCTGTTTCAATAATTGGGGATCATGTAGCTTCACGAATTATTCCTTTTGAGGGCATCAGTTTATCAAACAGCATAAAGACTAAAGAATACATATAGAAGTTAGCTTGATCGTATTTTCAGACATTGATGACAATTTATGACTAAGTACCCTGTCATCACATTACATTCATTAACAAAGTAGCAACCACGTGGAGATATCAGCACAATGAATACGATTGCGTCAGGATACACAGTCAATTATTCTGCCTTAACAAAGACAAACACACACAACAAAAGACAATCGAATGAAACGTGAACATAACTACCCAATTGGGACACCGGGCAAGCCATGGGGCGATGAAGAGAAAGTACAATGGCTCGCGCAAACAACGATTAAGCGCTCATACTTAGAAGAAGTTGTATCTAAAATCAATGCACTAACAGCAGACTTCGACTTACTCCAATATGGAGCCTTAAGCTACGACGTTGAAAAATACCCTCTGTTTGCCATTAAAACCCGCAACTGGGACAACAACAAACCCGTTGTGCTTGTCACCGGCGGTGTTCACGGTTATGAGACCAGCGGTGTTCACGGCGCTCTGCAGTTTGCTGAGACTCAAGCCGCACAATACAGTGACAGCTTCAACATTGTGATTGCACCTTGCGTGAGTCCTTGGGGCTATGAGGTGATCAACCGCTGGAACCCGAATGCAGTCGATCCTAACCGCTCTTTTTATGCCGATAGCCCTTCAGAAGAAGCAGACAATCTGATGAAGATGGTTAACGGCCTGGAAGGCGAAATACTGGTTCATATCGACCTGCATGAAACGACAGACAGTGATGAACTTGAATTCCGTCCAGCACGTGAAGCCCGCGACGGCAAAGTTTTCATTGAAGACGGTGTGCCAGATGGCTTTTATACAGTCGGTGATACCGAAAACCCACAGCCAGAATTCCAAAAGGCGATCATTGACTCAGTACGCAAGGTCACTCATATCGCTCCACCAGATGCTGATGGCAATATCATCGGTAGCCCAGTACAGCAAGAAGGTGTGATCAACTACCCGCTGAAATCACTTAGCCTGTGTAACGGTATTACTGACTGTCGCTATGGCACGACCACTGAAGTCTACCCAGACAGCGACCGGGTAACACCTGAACAGTGTAATGACGCTCAGGTCGCCGCTATTAACGGTGCACTGGATTACGTTATGAAGCAACTAGGTTAATTACCGCACTCGAGGTATATCCAAACGAGCAAAAAGCTGGAGCCAAGTGTTCCAGCTTTCTATTTCCCCCTTCAACCATTCTTCGATGCAGTCATTCGCCTCAATCCATCGTCCTATTTCTAACACATCTTTCGCATTAACCCAGCACCAGCCAAAAAAAACTTCTATAATTTAATAATTTAAATAAATTATCAGGTAGTTATGCGCATTTTGTTTTTGCTGGCAATGGTTGTTTTCATTAGCGCATGCTCTAGTACCTACCACACGGGTTATTCAGCAGATCTACAAGGCTGTCTCAGCCACTTAACCGCTTTCAAAAAGGAGGTAAGGCGACAGCAAGTCTCAGATGTGCAGGTACTCAATCACAAAGCATTCCCCTATCTTGCCTTTGACCGTTTCAGCCAATCACAACTTGAGCAAGTGACCACCGACAGAGATCGCAGCCAGTGGTTTGATTACACGTCTCAACTCGCCACTCGCCAGCGCCAAGCGGAATTCAATAATCTGATCGTTAACCGATTCGACCTGCAGGTACTGGATCATTGCGCGGAAATACTCGTGACAGAAGCAAAGCATAATGATCGTGTATGGGAAGAAATCATTAAGCAAAAAGTCTCTGTCTCTGATAGTTACCAACTCTGGCTGCGTGTTTTTGGTCTTTACCCACTAAGTCGTCAGGTCGCTACCTCCTCCATTGATAAAGAGAAAAAAAGGATCTTGCTAGGGTTTAGTGAACCTCCCCGGCACACGGCCAGCTATCGCTTAGCAAAAACATCACTCCCCCTGGCGGATATTGAAGCATGGTTCAAGGCTGCCCTGCTGTATTCAACCTCAGGTTGGCCCATACTAACCGACGACCAAATATCGCAGCTTTATCACTTTTATTCCCCGTTGATAAATGTAGAAGATCACTCTGAAGATGATATCCCCGGGACTGTGCAGTATTTAGCAAATAAGCAGCAACCGGCAGTTAATCCTTCAAAACCAGCGATCTATCTGCACCACAGTTATACCCAGTTATACGGCAAGACATATTTGCAGCTGAACTACAGTCTTTGGTTTGCCAACCGCACGCCAACATCATCATTCGATCCCTACGCAGGAAAATTTGACGGGGTATTACTGAGGTTAACGCTCGATCATCAAGGCCGTCCATTGTTGCTCGATTCAATTCATCACTGCGGGTGTTACCACATGGTTTTCAACCTCACCGACCGCTTTGAGTTCGAGGACGCAATACCCGACATCGAAACACCCCTGCTGTTTAAGCGAACAGTCCCTTCGGGTTCATCATCTTGGTCAGTTACCCTATCCCATGGCGAGCATATGATTAAGCAGGTAACCTGGAAAAAAGTCACCTTAAATCAGCATGATCATATGAGCACCGGCAAAAAGGCCGAGAACAGAGTCCACCCCCTAACTCGTCTCGACTACGACTTATTACGCCAACTCCCAACTGATCGCCACCACACAATTAGCCTCTTTAATCAGCGTGGGTTACTGCCTAGCAGTGAACGCTTGGAAAGTACCTATTTATGGCCCTTCGGCATTCCGTCAGCGGGCGCGATGCGTCAACTTGGCCATCATGCCATTGCTTTTGTTGGGATCCGCCATTTCGATCAACCAAAACTGTTCGAGCAGCTCATACGGCCAGTGAAGCCCTAATAGGTTTGTCGCGAGATGAGAATGAAAAGATGTTAGGATGAACCCAAATACCCTAGTGTGACGATACTTAGGTATATCAGTTTGAATTCGCTAGTAAAGGAGCTACCTGTGCAAACCTCTTTCATCGACGGTGATTTGCTTTACCGCCAGCATATCTTTGACGTTCCTCTTGATTACACCATGCCAAATGATCAAACCATCGCGGTCTTTGCCCGAGAAGTCGTCGATCTTGCCCGTCAAAACGATGATCTCCCTTGGTTGGTGTATTTCCAAGGAGGCCCGGGGTTTCCATCGCCTCGCCCTGACAGCCGCTCAGGTTGGTTGAAGCGTGCGCTGCAGCAATATCGTGTACTCCTACTGGATCAACGTGGTACGGGTAACAGCACAGTGATCAGTCACCAGACATTAGCCCACATGTCTGCTCAAGAACAAGCCGACTATCTCAGCCATTTCCGGGCAGACAATATTGTCCGTGATGCCGAAACCATAAGAGAAAAGCTCGGTGTTCAGCAATGGGCAACACTGGGCCAAAGTTTTGGTGGCTTTTGTACCCTGACTTACCTTTCGTTCTACCCGCAAAGCTTGTCACGTTCTTATATCACCGGTGGTGTACCGTCACTGACTCGCCACGCTGATGAAGTTTATCAAGCCACTTACCAGCGGGTACAGGACAAGAACGAAGCGTTTTTTGCCCAGTTCCCGTCAGCTCAGATCCAGTGCCAAAAGATTGCCGATTATCTATTAGATAACGATGTTCGTTTGCCTAATGGGCAGAGCTTCACCGTTGAACAATTCCAGATGATAGGCATCAACCTTGGCCGCAGTGGTGCCAATGTACCTATGTACTACCTGCTAGAAGATGCCTTTGTTGAAGCCAACGGCAAAGAAACCCTTAGCTATGCTTTCCTCAACGCCATGCTGGCTGAGCAAAGCTACCAGACCAACCCTATCTATGCGATTTTGCACGAATCTATTTACTGCCAATATTCGGCATCAAATTGGTCGGCGCACAGGGTTCGAGATAACTTCCCGCAGTTCAACTACCACAAAGGCAGTGCCTTTAACTTCACTGGTGAAATGGTCTACCCATGGATGTTCGATCAGTTCGAGTGCCTGAAACCGTTGCAAGAAGCTGCGAACCTGTTGGCAGAGCGCACCGATTGGGCTGATTTATATGACGTTGAAGCACTAGCAAAGAATACCGTACCGGTAGCCTGCGCTGTCTATGCCGACGATATGTATGTTGAAATGCAGTACTCGCAGGAAACGTTAAAAGGTATTCCCAACAGCAAAGCATGGATCACCAACGAATATGAGCACAACGGCCTTCGCGCCGATGGTGAGCACATTCTGGATAAACTGATCCAAATGGCCGATGGCGTGGCGAATTTACCGTAATAACTGTTCATCCGTAACTTTAAGTTGCTGGACTCAAGCACCTCGAAATGACGAAGATATAACAGTATTTATCCCCTTTTGGGTTTTAGCCATTCGGGGATAATTTTTGCAGATAGCTGATTCAAGTACCTTTTCCCACCATTTTTTTGCAAAATTTCTGTTAGAATTACTGAATATTTGCTGAATTGGTGTCAATCAGCCTCTTTAGCACTACCTTTAAACAGTAGACTTAACCAATTGAATCTCCGTTCGCTAATTGATACAGGAAACCTATGACTTCCCTACGACTGTTGACCTCCTTGTGCTTGGCGGCCTTCGCTGCCTCTCCCGCCTTGGCGAAAAACACCCAGTATGAAAGCATTATTGAAAGCCGCGCCGAAATCGACAATAAAGTGGTGCTAGGTCGCACCGAACTCGTCTATTTTCCGGCTGTTGATTCGCTCGATAACATAGGTATTCCGGCTAAAATAGATACTGGTGCTGATTCAACCTCTATCCATGCCGAAAACATTACGATTACAACGGATGATCCTGTATTCAAGGGACTGGAAGGTGAAGAGTTACTCGACGCTATCGCCGTCGAATACGACGCACTGGGAAGCACCCAGCTGCGTGACCGTAAAGACAAAACCAATATCATGGTGAACTTTGATATTAGGCATCCGCACAGCGGTGAGTTGATCCGGCTGGAAAAACCGCTGTTTCGCTTAGCCATGATCAAAAGCCGTGGCGATGGTCATTTAGCCCGCCCAGTGGTTAAACTAGACCTAACTATCGCAGGGCAAACCGTCCCTACCGAAGTCAATCTGGCCAACCGCGATCGGTTCTCTTATCCTATCCTGATTGGTAAAACCTTCCTCAGAAACACGGCTTGGGTTGATGCCGGGTTTGATTACCTACAAGCGCAATCTGACGCTCAGATCATTGGCCGTAAAGAACACGCAAAGATCGAGAATATACCACTTGAAGTCAGTACCTCTTTCGACAGCCGATACAGCATTTTGCATGCCCTTGATATCAAGGTGGATGAAAAGAAAAAGACCGTCAGATTTACCCTGGAAGGACGAGATAAAACTCGCAAAACAATAACTGCACCACTAAGCCGAATGCTGAGCTTTAGCAATGCACAAAGGCCGATGGTGTATTTGCCTGTGACATTGGGTGGCTCAGAACAGTATATTCAGGTTTACCTTAAAGATCGCACCCAAAACCACAGTCAGCTCCGCCTTGGCACAGAAGCCCTCAATCAATATTTCGTGGTCAATTTAGGCGCCAGCTACTTGGGTAAATCTGACTTGGCCCCTATTTCATCAATGGCGAAAGACGATTCGATCTTAATGATCAGCGGTGAAGAAACCGTCAAAATTGACGGAATAAACATCAATGCTGGCCCTTCAGGTATTATAAAAACGCCGTTGCTAAAAGTGTCACAGATAGACGAACAGCGAACTGAATACGGCCGCATGATCCAGTACACCATCAAGGATGCCAATGGCAAAAGCCATAAAGTTGATAAGCCCCTTAAAAGAAAGATCCGTGTCGGTGACCAGGTTCGTCCAATTGTCGGCACGGAAATTTCACTGCCTTCATCATTGCTACTGCGCGATATTGCTCTCGAAACTCTCGAGCAAAACGATAGCGCTTACGGCCAACTAGAAATCAGCCCGGATTTGATCCCTGGAGATTTATTGGTCAATACCCGTACCACCCAGCTACTCGAGAAACAAGCACCAAAACAAGCCGGTTATATTGAGCAACTGAATATGGATAACATGCAATTCCCAGTAAAGCTGGATACTGGCGCAGACGTTAGCTCAATGCATGCTACCAACATCAAGACTTTTACCGATAATGGCAAGGAAATGGTCTCGTTTACCTATAGTAACCATCAAGGTGATGAGAAAGCGTATACCCGAGAAGTCGTCAAAACCATGCGAATTAAAGCGCGTGATGGAGAGAAGCCAAGTAGCCGCTATGTGGTTAACATGACTGTGAAGCTGGGGAATACAGAGAAGGAAATTAACGTCAATTTGCGCGACCGCAGCCGTTTTGAATACAGCATAATTTTGGGTAAGAATTTCTTGAAGAACAATATCGTGGTGAGCAGTGATGCGCAATTTATCCTGACCAACAAAAACTAACGCCTAACGGATACCAAACACAAAGGAGCTTTTCAGCTCCTTTGTGTTTTTCTGACTCTTCCTTTCCAAATACCTTTACACCAATCTGGGGTATGAACATTGAGATAATGACCTGCCGACACTTCATTGATCGTCACATTCACAAAGTCATCATCATGACAACCAACCACTGACGTAACTGCCATCAGCATTGCCCAAATCATGTGTTTACTCATACCCCCTCCAACACAACAACCGGATTTGTGTCGCAAAGTGTAGTTGTCAAGCAATGTCTCAAAGACCATACATTGACTCAGTAATGAGACCTCCTGCTCATAGGTAAGAAAAGTCCTGTTTATCAGCTAGATTCAAACGGACCATTGGCAATAAGATAATGATTAAATACTCATACCAAAGAGAGTGTTGCGCGAGTAAAGAGATAGCGAAAGTAAATCAATGTCAAAGTGCAGGACTTTTTGCGTCGATTAATTACAATTAATAAGTTAATGAATTAAATCTTTAGGGAATGAGTATGAATACTCAGAAGCTTGTCTTGTCCGTTGCTGGGATGCTTATTACATTTCCAACGCTTGCCGTTGGTGTATCCGAATGGCTCCACTGCCCAATCATCGAGCTTATGTACTAACCTGGCAAATCAGATTGAACAGCAGAATATATTCACTGTTTAGGAATTAAGCCAACGCTGACTTATCACCATTGAGAGCCAGAGTACGCACAGGCTTCGCTGGCGAGCCTACACATACCGTGTTGGCAGGTAAATCTTTCGTCACCACACTACCTGCACCAACAACGACATTATCGCCAATTGTCACCCCAGGGCATACTGTTGCATTGGCACCTAACCACACATCATTGCCAATAGTGATTTTCTTGGCAAACTCTTCACCCGATGCGCGCTCAACAGGATCAAGCGGGTGCCCAGCCGTTGCAATAACTACCCCCGGTGCTAGCATACAGTTGTCACCAATATTGATGGGGGCGCAGTCTAAAATTGTGCAGCCGTGATTAGCGTAAAAAGCTTTACCCACTTTTAGGTTGTAGCCATAGTCACAATAAAAAGGAGACTCGATCCACGCGTCAGTTTCTTTGCTCAGCAGCTCATTAATCAATGCCTTACGGGTGTCTTCCTCTGTTGGGCACGTTTGGTTCAATGCAAAACACAGTTTTTTCGCTTTTTGACGTTCAGCCACAAGTTCTTCATCCCACGCTTGGTACATCTCGCCTGAGATCATTTTCTGTTTTTCTGTTCCTGCCATGTTGGGTCTGCCCCTTATTAATCCGGCAATGCCGAATAAAAAATCGAAGCCATGATTATTCCTTAGCACTTTCAACATTGCTGCTTTTTCCATGATCTATGTTGTCAAAGATATGTCTAGATCACATTCAGCGCAGCCTTTGCGGGAAGGTTCCCAAACTTTTTAAATCAAGCACAAATGCAATATAGGCGCTCAGTATAAAGCGAAGTGGTGGGCGCCTGTTTACTTTAAACCTGCCGTTCAATGGAACGCTCGAAATCAATAATGTGTTGGGTATCAGCCTCATCATTGTTGCCACAATTATTAAAAATAAAAAATCCCTTGCAGTCATGCTGCAAGGGACGCTATTCAATGTGTTCCGCGAAGACTTCAGCAATGCCTAGGGCATATCGAACAGTCGGTAGCGGTTTTATATGATTGATATTGAAAAGATTATCCTACTTTAGCCGACTCTGTTGACGCTTGTTCAACGGCTTGTTCACTCTCTTTCGCATAGCGATTAGCCAAGATTGCACAGTAGAAGATCTGGATTTGGTGGTAGAACATAATTGGTAGCAGCATCATCCCTAGCATCGGGTTAGCTCCAAAAATCACTTTTGCCATCGGTACACCGGCTGCCAAGGTTTTCTTGGTGCCGCAAAAAACAGCCGCGATTTCATCTTCACGATTAAACCCTGCCTTGCGGGCAATCCATTGCATACTGTGTACCACCAATAACAAAATAAGGGTCGTAAACAGCAAGGTCATCAGCAACGTGCTTAAGGCAAAATCTGACCATATCCCATCTTTTACCGAGTCACTGAATGCATTGAAGACAATAAGCAAAATCACCCATTTATCGATTTTGTTAATGATCGCCTTACGTTTTTCCAAAAACTTAAGCAGCACAGGACGTAGCAATTGACCGACAATCATCGGCAGTAACAGCATGGAAGAGATTGATATCACAGTATCAATAATATCCATTTCTACCCCTTCCATCCCCATAAACCACTGGATCAACAAAGGCGTGATCAACACTCCCAATACGCTGGATAGAGAAGCATTAAAAATCGCTCCCGGCACATTGCCCCTAGCGGCGCTAGTCATGGCCACCGATGAAGATATCGTACTTGGCAAAACGAATAGGTAGCAGAAACCAAAAGCCAATGCTGCAGGCATCATGGCATGAAAAACATTACCGAAAATAAGCCAAAGCAAAGGATAGGCAATAAAAGTTGCACTCTGAACAAAGAGATGCAGCTTCCAGTTAGTGATACCGGCTTTGATCGCTTGTGGCGACATACCAACACCATGCAGGAAGAAAATAATGGCAATACCCACAGCGGTAACTTGGTCCAAATGCAGTAAACCACCCGACTGACCCACAGAAGGCATAAGGGCTGCCAGAGCAACCGCAACTAGCATCCCGGTTAGGAACCATTCTTTTTTAAAGTAATTAATAATTTTTTTGATCACATTCGTACCTTTCTTGTTTACATACGGCTCAGCCACTTGCGCCAAACTGCCTGCCATCCATTGGCAACGTTTAGGTAATAGGATACGCTGGTCACAACTTCCTGCTATCGCAAAGAAGATAACTTTTGTTGATTACAGGACAAAGTAGCCCATTTTATTCCCTACCGGTTAATAAACGGTGCCGATTGTTACACGGGAAAACAAAACTGGAAGCTTTATCACGATGAAACCGACATTCAGTAGCAACCAAAGACAACACCGGCAAGTTCCCCTTCTTAGAGAGCTTCCTCGTCCCATTTATGCCAGAGTCGAAAATTGGCATCAGTCTGGTAGCCAAACCCACTGGCATACCCATGGTTGGGGCCAGTGGTCTTATGCCGCTGAAGGCATGCTCATCGTCCATACCCGCCAAGGCCATTATGTTGCCCCGCCTCAGTTTGCGATCTGGATTCCCGAAGGGGTTGAACACAAAGTCATTTCCAATGGTGCTGCGCAAATGCGTAGCCTTTATATCGAAACACAGTCGTTACCCAACTCGGAATGGAAACAGCCAAGAGTATGCAGTATTACGCCTCTGGTTCGTGAACTGGTTCTCCAGTTCTGTACCCTACCAGCCAGTTATGATGACAAAAGTGCTGATGGCCGATTAGCTCAAGTACTGCTTGATCAAATCGCTTGCCTCCCCCCCGCAGCAACCCAGTTAACAATTCCCTGTGATAAACGCCTCGCCACACTCGCAGATCTTCTCCAGAGGCACCCCGAAGAGCCGAGGGACATCGAGCAGCTTGGGGATCTCGTTGGCTTATCAGGACGAAGCGTCAGCAGGCTTTTCAAGCAACAAACAGGGCTAACATTCCAGCAATGGCGACAACGGGCCAGATTGCTTGAAGCACTGAATAGGCTTGAATCGGGATCACCGGTCACACGGGTATCTATCGAATGTGGTTACGACTCAGTCTCTGCATTTGTCTCCACATTCAAAAAACAATTTGGCATTACGCCTGGAAAATACCAGCGAAAAGACTAATAACATACAAAGAAGCTTTGTAGCGCCGAGCCAACTAGTGAAATCACACCATTCGTATTAGTCTTTAAAGACCTCACAGCATAAGGCAGACACCGATGACGACCAGCAAGGAAATCCATTGGCCTGAGTATTACCACCCCAAAAATGCGCAATTGCATGTGAGAAACGAAACACAGATCCCCGCTCAAGCCAATACTGTCTGGTCATGTCTCGTGCACGCACCTTGCTGGCCCCAGTGGGGACGCGCCAAAACATCAGTACAAATTATCAATGGCGACGGTATAGAACTGCACAAAGGCACGATCTTTAACTGGAAAACACGAGCCCTGCATTTTGATTGTACGGTGGTTGAATATATTCCTCACGAGCGGATCGCCTGGAAAGGCAAGTGCGGGGATGTCGACATGTACCATGCATGGCTAATAGAACCCACCGATGATGGCTGCAGTATTCTAACAGAATCAACACAGCGCGGTGGGATGACCTGGCTAACCAAATACTTCACTAGCAGGAACATCCACTCCTACCACAGGAAATGGCTAGAAGAACTCAAAAAGCAGCCAGAGTGTAAAAGACAAAAATCACGTTAGCTCCTTACTATCCGAAGTCCTTTCTCTCTAAAAGATAAATTGAACAATCATTCAAATAATTATTGAACACTCGTTCAATGCGTTCTATATTAATTATCAATGGAGCAAAAACTAACCTCCTCATCACACAGAGAAAACGCTCATGACGACATTTACTATCCACAGCATTGAAACAGCACCTGAAGCCAGCAAAGCTCGTTTAGAGGCCGCGCAGAAGCAAAACGGTATGATCCCTAACTTGTATGGTGTATTGGCTGAATCACCAAACACATTCGAGGCTTACCAGGCCATTCATCAACTGTTTTCTAACAGTTCATTTGATACAGAGGAACTGACTGTGGTGTGGCAAACCATCAACGTTGAGCACGAGTGTACATACTGTGTACCAGCTCATACCGGTATCGCCCATTCAATGAAAGTTGATCCTGAATTAACAGAAGCATTGAGAAATGAAGAAGCAATGCCTACCCAAAAGCTTCAGGTTCTACGTGACACAACACTGAGTATTGTTCGCAAGCGAGGTAATATTTCAGATGCCGAGTTAGAGACATTCTATGCTGCCGGTTATGGCCAGCAGCAAGTACTGGAAATAATCCTAGGACTATCGCAGAAGGTGATCAGTAACTATGTTAACCACATAGCCAAGACGCCATTGGACGCTGTGTTCCAAAAGTTCGCTTGGCAAAAATAGATAGCCCGACATGAAGAGCCTGACAATGACAGAAAAAATTAAACTCGACATTATTTCCGATGTAGTTTGCCCATGGTGTCTCGTCGGTTATAAGCATCTAGAGGCTGCAATCAATGAACTTGAGCTACAAGATCGCATCGAGATTGAATGGCAGCCGTTCGAACTCAACCCGGATATGCCCGCTGAAGGAGAAAACCTTCGCGAGCACATCGCAAGAAAGTACGGTTCGACACCAGAAGATAGCCGCCAAGCCCGGGCGAGAATCGCTCAGCTTGGGGCTGAACACGGGTTCGTTTTCAACTACTTCGACGAGATGAAAATGGTCAATACATTAGATGCCCATATCTTGTTAGAGTTTGCCAAAGAATACGGCAAACAGACGGAGCTAAAAATGCGATTGTTTACTGCCTTTTTCAGCAAACAACAGGATGTATCCGACCGACAAGTATTACTGGGTGAAATCGCAGCCCTTGGTCTAAACAAACAAGCCGCTCAGGCTAGACTTGAAGATACTGCTCATCGCGAAGAGATCCGCTCACAGGAAGCTTATTGGCAACAGTTAGGTGTGTCAGCAGTTCCGTCCGTAGTATTCAATCGCACCAGCGTGCTAACCGGCGCACAGGAAGTTGAAACCTATAAGCAGGTGCTTGCTGAATTAGTCAACGAATAACAGTGTAGGTGAGCACACGCTCATCTAAAGGTAAACAGCAGGGCGAGAGGCTAAAGTGATCGACTCAACCACTCTTCGCTGTTGGCCCCAACAACACATTCATTATTCACACGCATGGCAAGGCGTTGCTGACAACGGGAAGATACTTGCGCAAAACTTTGCTTTGGCAATGTTCGAACGGATTCGATCAAGGCTATCCAATGTGGTTGATCTTGAATAGCCAACGTGTAGTAGACCCACTTACCTTGTTTTTCCTGCGTCAGTAGCCCTGCCTTATAGAGCATTTTAAGATTGCGTGAGGCGTTGTATTGACTGTCGCCAGTTACATCCATGGCTTCAGCAACAGTAATTCTTTGATCAACATGAACCAGTAACCAAAACAAACGAAGCCTATGGGGTTCTGCTAATGCCTTTAATGCATCGATGTATTGTTCTTCCATTATTTATGTTGTTGTTTTTTAATACTAGCTACCATTATAGCGATTCCAATCAAGAAAACGATTCCTGAATGGGTCGCATGAAAGGCAAGCGATGAGGCTTCTGCTCCAGTAAATAAGGCAATCCAAAAGAACGGGCAAAAAAAACCAAGCAAAGCAATATTTCTTCCCGCTCGGGTCTGTTCCGATATTTGACCACCATTAATCAACACTGTGAAAGCTTTAAAAATATGGCTGTACGCACACCACTTCCCTATCCCAGATAATAGAGTCTTCATCTGTTTCGTTCCTTTGGCAATGAAGGATAAATACATCAGACTTGAATATATGATTACTTGCGCATTTATGCAAGTGTATCGATATGGTAAAGCCACTGAGGAAAGGTGGCTTGTCATCATTACCAGTAAGACTATGGCTTGAGATTCAACACCTCATCAATGTCACTGGCGCTGTGACGTTCTGGAACTTGTTCCCACTCTTCACCCCAAGTGCGATTGACCATCTTTCCGCGCTGTACCGCAGGACGGGCATCGATTTCTTTGGCCCAGCGGACTAAGTGGGTATACTGCTCAACCTGAAGGAACTCCGCAGCATCATACAACTTGCAAAGCACCAAGTTGCCATACCACGGCCAAATAGCCATATCTGCAATAGTGTATTCATCACCGCCAATAAACGTATTAGTGGCTAACTGCTTATCGAGCACATCAAGCTGGCGCTTGGCTTCCATGGTGAAACGATCAATCGGGTATTCAAACTTCTTAGGTGCATAAGCATAAAAATGACCAAAGCCACCTCCAAGATAAGGCGCAGAGCCTTGTAACCAGAACAACCAGTTCATGACCTTCGTCTTCGCGGCTACATCTTGTGGGAGAAAATGACCGAATTTTTCTGCAAGATACAGCAGGATTCCGCCAGATTCGAAGACATTAATTGGATTTTCATCCGAGTAATCCACCAAAGCCGGGATTTTGGAGTTTGGGTTAACGCCAACAAACCCTGATGAAAACTGATCGCCCTCGCCTATTCGAATCAAATGGGCGTCATACTCTGCTTCTGAAACACCAGCAGTCAGTAACTCTTCCAGCATGATCGTTACTTTCTGGCCGTTGGGGGTCCCCATAGAATAGAGCTGCAAAGGGTGATCGCCAACTGGCAGCGTTTGCTCATGCCTCGCTCCTGAGTCCGGGCGATTAATACTCGCCCATTCACCACCGTTTTCACTGTCGTAAGTCCAAACTTTTGGTGGATTATATTCTGTCCCCATTTGCTGCTCCTCGCTTGGTGATGTCAGTCACATCGTTGCAAAAGTCAACTAACACAAAATAATGAACAAACGTTCAAAATCAACATTAGCTAATAATCCAGCCTAGCGCAATATTTTTGAGCGAGTGTTCACTTTCTAAAAAATATAAAATAACGCGATGGAGATGAGGATGAGGATGAGGATGAGGATGAGGATGCAGCAATGATGGCTGAAGCCTACAAAGTACCCTTCCTAGGTATTCGCATCCTGTCGAACAACCTAACAAACGGCGGTAAGTACGACCCATCAACGGCCACTGACAACCAGAAGTTCGTGAAAAACGTTGTATTGCACTACATCTCAACTCTGAAGTAATTCGTTATTCATGAACGTCAAAGAGCCTCCTTGTGAGGCTCTTTTTGAATCTTTTGAAGTAATAGAGGGCCCTTTTTAGTCCTCGACTCCCGGTGTTGACTCCCTAACAAATAACTCGCTTGGTATATTCATCGCCAGTTGCAACAAGGGTTGTTGTTTAACCAAAGTATCAATCCGAATTAGCGCCTCTTCCCCCATACGTGAATAAGGTAATTCAACGGATGATAGTTGTGGTTCAAGCTCGCGGCCATGACTGGCGTTATCATACCCCATCACCGCAATATCTTTACCTACCTTTAAGCCCGACTCTTTTATCGCCTGATAACATCCCATTGCCATATAATCACTGCAACAGAAGATAGCCTCAGGTCGATTGGGTAACGCCAAAAGCTCGAGTGTTTGCTTATAAGCTTTATTCAACGACCAATCTCCCTCAACAATATAAGCCGACTTTGGCACTAAATTGTGATCAATGAGTGCTTGCTTATAGCCTTCAGATCGCTGAGTAGAGCATTCCATCCAAGATTCACCCGTAATTATGGCGATATTCTTGTAGCCTTGGTTGACCAAATGTTCAGTTGCAACGTAACCACCATGCAGATCGGCGGGCAAAATAGAGGGAAGAGATGGGTTATTTTTCGCACTGCAGTTCAACAGTACCATCGGTAAATCAGTTTTAATCTTTAGTGTTAGATCGCGTCGAGTTACTGATGAGGCGTAGATTACCCCGACGTATGTTTGGTTACAGCTAATCTCGGCCTGAATCTGTCGCTCAAGGTTGGGGTTATTACCAAAATAAAAGGTTGAAATAAGATAGTTATATTCCCAAGCAGAGTTCCAGATAACACTGATTGCATCCATGAAAGGGTCATGATCAGAAATCGAGTCCAGAATAAGGGCTATCTTCTTCGGTTCCTGGCTTCGTGAAAGTGATGGCTTTTTGGCATAACCGAGTTCATCGGCAACCGACAACACCTTATTTCGAGTTTCATCAGAAATCTGAATAGATTGAGATTGGTTGAGTACCAGGGATACCGTTGTTTGAGAGACATTGGCGGCTCGGGCGATATCCATCATTGTTACTTTCTTTGCCATGTTTTACTTCATTGTGCCCGCAGATATAAAGAAACTTTACCATAAATTCCTTATCTTAGCATGCTCTCCCCTAACCCTACCTCTCAGTCAAAACAAATTATCGTCAACGATAAATACACGTTAGCTTTGCCCCATTCATCACCAACTAAAGCTTTCCGCCTCCCTCACAATGCAACTAATAATATTAGTAAAGATTAGATATCTATAAAACCTCAGAAACCCCATACAAATCTGATTAAACGTTGATTGCAATGTGCTCCTGATCTCATCATTACTAAATATTCGTGTCAATCTCGTGACAAGAGTCATAAACGTCCAACTAATATTTTGCTTAATATAACTAATATTATTAGCATCTCGATATCAACTTAGAACAACAAGAACATCGCAGGCAGAAGCCTCCCTTATACTGTGTCAATCATTAATGGAGTTACAATGAATACTGACTCGAACAAAATAGCCATGGCAAAAATATGCCTAGCCTACTTTTTCTATAATTTTTTCTGGTCTCTGAGTTCCGGCTCGCTGTTTGCAGTATGGCTTAACGACCGAATTGGTATCGACGGCTCACAGATTGGTGTTTTATTTGGTCTACAGACTGGTCTCGCAGTACTGTTCAAGCCGGCTTTTGGCTACATGCTGGACAAGTTAGGATTGAAAAAGCACCTGATGTATTTCATCGCAGCACTTAGCTTGTTAATCGGTCCTTTCTATATCTATGTTTACGGGCCACTACTGTCGGACCCGTCAACATTTAAGTTTGGTGTTCTTTTCGGCGCCATCTACCTTGGTTTACTTTTCCAAGCCGGTAGCGGTGTTATCGCATCCTACAGTGAGCGTTTTGCACGTTGCCACGACTACGATTTCGGCCTTGTCAATGGTTTCGGTATTGCAGCCTGGGGCTTATCAGCCATCCTTGCAGGCTTCCTTTACAACATTAATCCTAATCTGATTTTCGTTGCTTGTAGTGTTGCTGCTGCATTGATGCTGATATTCATCGCAACTCTTAAAGTAAAACATCTGGATAACGCAGATAACCATGTTATTTCTGCAGACAAAATCGAAAAGAAAGATGTCATCAAGCTATTGAAGAACCCTAAAATGTGGGCGTTCATGACTTATGCCGGCACTATCTCAGTCGTATTCTGGACATCTATGTCTCAGTTTACCCGTTACTTTGTTAGCTTTTTCGAGACCCAAGAGCAAGGCATTACCTTCAGCTCCAACATGGATGGTATCTCTGCTTTCTTCCTATTCTTTGTCAGTGCAAGCGTGCCATTTGTTATCAAGAAGATTGGTGCGAAAGGCAGCCTTATCCTAACGGCATTTGGTATCACCTCTTTTCTACTAATTATTGGTTATGCCGGTTTAGGCGAGAAGAACCTCTACATGGCTGTCTTTGCCAAACTGTTGTTCGGCATCGTAAACCCACTACTTATCGTTTCTGTATTCGCCTATATTGCTGAACAGTTTGACAAAAAGGTGAACTCATTTACCTACATGTTCGGTTTCCAGGTCGTCAATAACATCTTTACTGCCATTGCCGCCCCTACTATGGGAGTTATGTACGATACCCATGGTTTTGCCTGGAGTTACATTTACTTCGGCCTATTTGCCGGCGCCGCAACCATCATGGCCTTCTTTACACTTAGCAGCAGAAAATCAGTCGCGTTAGCTAAAGAAAAAGATCTAGTGGCTGCTTAAACATCAAATATAAAAGGGCAGTTAACTGCCCTTTTATACATTAATTTCTCAAACAAACACAACTAGCATCATATGAGGTTTTACTGTGTCTACTTCAATTATTGAACCTACACAACGAGTGTCTTCCCTCAAAGAAAAGCGTTTATTTAATTTTAATTGTGAATCATTGCCAAATGAGCTCACCTTTCTACATACTGATGCGTTCATTACACAAACAAGTGACGAAAAATACGCTGTAAAGATCGTCAGCCATGCCAAAGATAATTTTTATACTGCTACCAATATTGAACCGGCAGCACCGTGGGACTGGAGCCAACTTCCGAACTTCAGCTTCGCTTTTGATGCATCAAACCTAACCAGTCACTCAACGCAAGTCTTCATCAATATCTTCAATACTCAGGGGGAAATGCACAGCCGCTCCATCACCATTCCAGCCTGTCGTAATGCTAGAACCTACATCACAGAATTGAAGGGCGATTGCTTAAAAGGTAAAACCAACCATTACTCAGGTTTACGCTCCAATCCCGCTCCTTTTGATACTCCCTATGAATACGCCACCTGGATGTGGGGGTCTATCAATATGAACCTGAGCAGCATCTGTAAAATTGAACTCAGTATTCACGGTTCATTGCTTGATCATGAGCTTATCCTGAGTAATTTCCGTCTGATCATGTCACCATCAGTCAACCCTGATTATCTCACTGGTATTATTGATAAATTTGGTCAAAATGCCAATGTGGACTATGTACAAAAAATTCACTCTGAATCTGAATTATTAACACTTCGTGATAATGAACTAGAAGCGTTAAAAGAAGGCAAAATGCCTCAACGTTCAACATTCAGTGGTTATACCGGTGATCAGCGTTATGAAGCCACTGGGTATTTCAGGACCCAGAAAGTTGCGGGCAAATGGTCATTGATTGATCCTGAAGGCTACCCGTATTTCGCAACCGGCATCGACATAATCCGCCTTGCCAACGCCTACACCATGACAGGGATTGATTACGATCATTCAAAAATTGATCAACGCCAAGCCGATGACCTGACCCCTGAAGATTCAATTGAAAAGGTAACGGTTTCCACCGCGGCAAAGGAAACAGCCTTTACAGCCAGTGACATACGCAGAAACTGCTTTGACTGGCTTCCAAGTTACGACGAACCATTGGCAGAACACTACGGTTACATGCGCGAACTGTGGGAAGGGCCGACAGCACAAGGTGAAACCTTCAGTTTTTATGCTGCTAACCTTCAGCGTAAATATGGTGAGAATTACCGTCAAACTTGGAGTGAAGTTACCATCGACAGGATGCTTAACTGGGGCTTCACTTGTTTAGGTAACTGGGCCGCTCCCGAATTTTACCGTAACGAAAAAATCCCTTTCTTTGCCAATGGCTGGATCATCGGCGACTTCAAAACCGTCAGCAGTGGCGATGATTTCTGGACAGCATTACCCGATCCCTTTGATCCTGAGTTTGAGCAACGTGCCATCGCGACCGTCAAGCAGGTCAAAGCTGAAATCATGGACTCTCCTTGGTGTGTCGGTATCTTTATCGACAACGAAAAAAGCTGGGGCCGTATGGGGACGATTGAAGGCCAATATGGCATTCCGATCCATACTCTAAGTCGTAATGCTGAAGAGTCACCGACCAAAGCGGTCTTTATGACCGTATTACAAGGCAAGTATCACACCATTGAAGCATTGAACCAGAGCTGGTCAACCAACTTTGACTGCTGGCAGACAGTGGAACAAGGGATTAAAGGGTTAGATCATAACCAAGCCCAGCTTGATGATTACGCCCTCTTACTTGAAACATATGCTTCAGAGTATTTCCGCATTGTAGCTAAAGCCGTCAAGTCAGAACTGCCTAACCACCTCTACCTAGGTGCCCGCTTTGCCGACTGGGGAATGACACCGCAAGTGGTTCGCGCTTGCGCCAAACATGCCGATGTAGTGAGTTATAACTACTACAAAGAAGGCTTACACCCAGAACCTTGGAAATTTCTGGAAGAAATCGATAAGCCAAGCATCATTGGTGAGTTCCATTTTGGCGCCCGTGATACGGGTTTCTTCCACCCAGGGTTAGTGTCAGCAGAAAGCCAAGATGAGCGTGGTGAAATGTATGAGCGCTATGTCCAAAGTGTGATTGATAACCCGTATTTTGTCGGCTGTCACTACTTCCAATATATCGATTCACCGATCACTGGTCGTTCTTTTGATGGTGAGAACTACAACATCGGCTTTGTTTCGGTAACTGATGTGCCTTATAACGGAATGGTTAATTCTGCCAAAACAATTAACAGCTCTTTATATCAGCAAAGATTCAACCCCAAAGCTAAGTAAATATTAGACATTAATACCCTGGCCTTTTAATAGGTCAGGGATACCTGTATCTAATTTTTCCATTATGACCATTTTAAGTTTAGTGAGTTATTTAACAAGGATTGATAATGAATAAGAAAACATTTAAACATGCTGTTCTTTCCAGTTGTATATTATTTGCCATTTCTGCCAATGCGAATGAAGGGGGATTTACTTTTAACGGTTATGCAAAAGGCGGCATTGGCATTACCAACGATGATATCCTAAGTCCTGGCGGCTATAATTGGGCCGACAATGGCATGAATATTTTTCGCTTGCCCGGCAATACCTACACCAATTCTTCTGGTGGTCGATTAGGTAACGAGGCTAATTGGCTTGAGTTACATTTTGGGTATGGCTGGGAACAGAAAAATGACATGGATTGGACAATCCAATCGAACATCGTTCATGGTGATGGCGGGTTGGCCCTGGATGAACTTGCTATACAAAGTAACGGCATTATTCAGTCTAACCCTGAAGCCGTCATCTGGGCAGGTAAACGCTATTATAACCGTGTAGAAACCTTCCTTACCGACTCACAGTCTATGTCCAATGATGGATTGGGTTTTGGCCTTGAAAACTACGATCTTGGCTTTGGTAAGCTGCATCTGGGCGTTAGCCGGAATATCTATGAAGAAGCACCTGAGGACGGTGCTGGTGAACTGGTCGCTTTCACCAGTTCGCTTTCCTTTATCGAGCTGACAGACAACCTCACACTTAACCTTTATGCCAATTATGGCACTCCGATGGGACCAGACTCAGAAAACAAAACCGACGATAAGCCTGATGCTTATCAGCTAGCATCAAAGTTATTGCTGTTAAGTGATACAGGTTATGACGAGCTCTTCATCCGCTATTCGAAGAATGCGTCAGGTTCGATGACCCGAAGCTGGGAAGCTTTACCAGACTATCAAATAGGTGGCTTTTGGCAGGGCGTACACTCAGTCACAGACAACTATACCCTTTCTTATATCTGGCAACATGAAACAGCAAGTTTTGACGAAAAGGCACGCCAACGAGCTGACACTCGTGTTAAAGACTCCCATTGGAACGCCTTTGTTGCCCGCAACAGTTACACCTGGAACGAGCGCACATCAACTGAATTGGAATTAGGCTACGAGTTTATCGACATTACTGCTGTCGATTCATCGCAAGACGGCACAAATTCAGGATACAAAGTGACCCTTTCGCAAAACCTTCACATTGCTAGCGACTTCTGGGAACGCCCTGTCATTCGCTTCTTTGTTACTTATGCCGAGCAAGATGTTGAAACTCTTGCCTATGACCGCTGGGATGTCGACCTTGATAGTGGCGTTACAACAGGAAAATCAGACGCGCTGACCTTCGGAGCTCAATTCGAAGCATGGTGGTAATCATCTATAAGGTCACCTTCAGGTGACCTTTTAAATCCATAAAAGGAGTAGCAATGCGAACTCGTAAAACAAAAATAGCAATTTTACTTTCATCGATTGTGATAACAAACTCAGGGAATTTTGCTGTTGCCGATATAAATGACACACTTATATTTAAAGACGAAATAACCACCATATCAAAAGAACCGCATAATTTTATTGAATGGCAATCAACAAAAACTCATCATGCAAAAATAAGAATAGAGAACAATATTAATTCTCCTGATAAAAATTCTGTTGAAATATCATTCGATGCCGTTTCTGATGAAGATAAAAATACACTTTGGCCAAGTGTGAGGTTCTCACCTAACGCAGGAACATGGAACTGGAATGCCAAAGGAAGTTTAAAATTAGATATCACCAACCCTACAGATCAACCTGCTAATATCATTATGAAGCTTGTCGATAGTACCGGTCAGGTGGGGGTAATAGACAACCAACTCAATTATTCTGTGATAATTGAGCCAGGGAAAACACAAACTGTCGAGATGCTGTTCAACGGTAGCAAACGCCAACTCGATAACTATTGGGGAGGTGAACAGATCGACCTCAGACAACTTGTTGAATTCCAGTTATACGTTCAAGGACCAGCCGAAAGACAGACCGTTATCATCGATAATCTGGATCTAATCGATGCATCAGGCGACTTTATCGCTGCTGATGAGCGAATCATCAACGCAGGCCCTGTACCAACTTTGGCATTAATTGATGACTTCAGTGACGATAATACTAGCGGCCTGATAAGGCCATCCCTGAGCACGGCAACGATTAAGCCGCAGACTCAATCAGGGGATAAACGTTTCACTGTCACCTTTTCCGCGACAGAAGCTTATCCTAATATCACGTTTCAACCCGATGAACCGTGGAATTGGTCTGAATACGGCAATTTCAACCTTGCACTTGATATTGAAAACCCAGCTAGCGAAACCATTCAACTTTTTGTTCGAGTTGATCAAGCCAAAAATACGGAATCAGGCGGAACCGCTGATGGCGTGACCGATAGTATATCTGGCTATGTCACTTTAAAACCAAACAGTGACGGTACTTATTACTTAGCACTGGGCCAGTCATCAGGGACGATGACATCAGGTTTACGAAGCGAACCACCTAAACTATCCTATGACGCCCACGCCATCAGTTTTGGTTGGGGGGAAACCAAACTCGACACCAGCCAAATTCACAGTATTCAGCTATACCTACAAAACCCAACTAAAGATGTAGATATAGCGGTAAAATCTATCCGGCTCATTCCTGACCTAGATACTGAGATAACCCGCTACAAGGACATCGTTGATCGATATGGCCAATTTACAGGCGATGAATGGCCTGAGAAAATTCACTCTGATGAACAATTAGTCCGTGCCGGACAGGAAGCTCTGAAAACGTTAGGACACGCTTCCCCTATGGCAGATCGTTGCAAGTATGGTGGATGGAAGCAAGGACCCAAGTTAGATGGAACCGGCTTTTTTAGAACGACAAAAGTCGACGGAAAATGGACATTGGTTGACCCAAAGGGTTGCCTCTTTTTCATGACCGGTCTTGATAACGTCCGCATGGACGATACTGTCACTATAACAGGTATAGATTACGATGATGCTAACTCGAAAGCTCCAGTGATTGCTTCAGAGCTTCGTCATTCCATGTTCGAGTGGCTACCAGAGCAGAGCGATCCGCTTGCGGTTAATTATGACTATGCACCTTTTGTCCATTCAGGAGCGCTAAAGCAAGGGGAGGTATTTAGTTTCTACCGTGCCAACCTAATGCGCAAATTTGATACCGATAAACACCAAGCGATGCAGATTTGGAAAAATGTTACTCTTGATCGCATGAACGACTGGGGATTCACCACACTAGGTAACTGGATCGACCCAATGTTCTACGGCAGTGAGCGGATCGCCTATCAGGTCCATGGATGGATCAATGGCAGCCATAAACGGATCAGCACTGGCAATGACTATTGGGGCCCTATCCATGATCCATTTGATCCGGAGTTTATCAATAGCGCTAAGGCCATGGCTCAAGAGGTCGCCTCAAAAGTCTCAGTCAATGATCCATGGCTCGTCGGTGTGTTTGTCGATAACGAAATCAGTTGGGGCAATGTAATGAATGAAGCCAACCACTTCGGTCTTATCGTCAATACACTTAGTTATAGTAGCCAGGAAAGTCCTGCCAAAGCCGCCTTTAGCCAAAGTCTTAAAACAAAGTATTCGACTATTAAGGCGCTGAACCAAGCTTGGCAAACGGGTATCAAGTCATGGGACAGCTTCGATCTTTCATTTAACCACCGTTCTGCGCTCACCGATGGAATGCGGGAAGATTACTCCGATTTGTTGCAAATGTTATCTGAGCAATACTTCTCTATCGTTCAGGCTGAAGTGAAAAGAGTACTACCGAATCACCTCTACCTTGGTGCTCGTTTCGCCGATTGGGGAATCACTCCTGAAATAGCCCGTGGCGCTGCAAAGTATGTTGATGTGATGAGTTACAACCTGTATGCCAATGACCTAGACGACAGTAAAAAAGCACATTGGAAAGACTTGCTACCCGAGTTGGACAAACCAAGCATGATTGGTGAATTCCACTTTGGGGCCACCGACACCGGGTTGTTCCATGGCGGAATCATAACCGTCGCCGATCAATCTGAACGGGCAAAGATGTACACTCATTACATGGATAGTGTCCTGAATAATCCATACTTTGTCGGAGCCCATTGGTTTCAATACCTTGATTCCCCTGCAACAGGGCGAGCTTGGGACGGTGAGAACTACAACATAGGCTTTGTTACTGTGGCTGATGAACCTTATGTTGAACTAATTAAGGCAGCGAAACAGTTTAATGCCCAGCTTTACGATAAAAGGTTTAAAGGGTAACAACTGAGAAAGGAAACAAAAGGGGCCAAAATACTGGCCTCTTTTTTCATCTTAAGATACTTATGAACAACCAGCAGTCGTCGATTCACGGGCATAAAGCTCACTAGGTAAATTAATAGAACGCTGAAGAAGTGGCTGTTGCTTAATTAAAGCATCGATTCGGAGAATCGCCTCTTCCCCCATTTTTGAATAGGGCAACTCCACCGAGGATAACTTTGGCTCCAACTCCAAACCTAAAGGAGCATTGTCATAGCCAACAACGGCAATATCCTGCCCGACCTTAAAGCCCTGCTCTTTGATCGCCTGATAGCACCCCATTGCCATATAATCACTAAAGCAGAAAATCGCATCAGGACGATTGGGCAACGCTAGCAACTGCAATGTTTTCTGATAAGCACTTTTTAACGACCAGTCACCTTCAACTTGATATTCCTTTTTAGGGATCATTTGGTTATCGATAAGCGCTTGATTAAATCCGGCAAGTCGCTGCTGGGTCGCTTCCATCCACGTTTCACCAAGAATAGCAGCAATTTTACTGTACCCCTGATTGATAAGGTGCTCTGCCGCTTTATAACCACCATGCAAATCGGCAGGCATTATAGATGCCAACGACTCGTCTACACTGGTGCAGTTTAACAGCACAACGGGCAAGTCCGCCTTAATTTTCACTTCAATCTCTTTGCGTGTCACAGATGAAGCATAAATAATTCCAACATAGGAATTATTACAATTAATTTCAGCCTGAATCTGCTTTTCTAAATTTGGATTATTCCCTGAATAAAAGGTCGAGATAAAGTAATCATTCTCCCAGCCTGTATCCCATATTGTATTAATCGCATCGATAAAAGGGTCATGATCAGAAACAGAATCCAGAATGAGTGCTATTTTTCTTGGTTCATCGTACTTAAGAGTCGTCGTTCTTTTAGAATACCCTAACTCATTAGCCACTAATAACACCTTGTCTCTGGTTTCATCTGAGATTTGTACAGTATTTGAGCCATTTAATACTAGCGATACCGTCGTTTGAGAAACACTCGCCTCCCTTGCGATATCTATCATTGTGATTTTTTTTGCCATCTTTACTTCACATTCAAAATTAAACTGAAAAGCCCGGCACAGAAGCCGGGCAAAACGATTGCACACTAATACAATTCATGACACATAAGATCATGAATCAAGTTGGCACTTTCTCAGCACTTACCGCTTTTATCTTGATATATAAGATTGGAACAATAAACATCAACACGCAACTATTGCCTATTACTATTGATGAATCATTTATTTCCAATCCATATACAATCCAAAGTGAAACACCTAAAAAGAACATGATATACATAGGTAATGAAATTCCCGATGTATCCCTCGTCTTTAAGGTTTTCAGCGCTTGTGGAATAAAAGATACGGTCGTGAAAAAGGCAGCAATTAAACCAATGCTTACCATCCCCCTCTCCTTACATTGCCGCTTCCAAAATGCGCTTAGACCAAGTCAGGTCAAGATCACCTGTTTCAGACAATGCGGTCATATTATGTTTTTCTAACAGGTCAAGAACTGGCTCAACATCCTTAAAGGTGTAGCCATAGTCAGAGAAACGGGTCTTAAGACCAAGGGAGCGGAAGAATTCTTCTGTCTTATCAATCGCTGCATCGATTTTTTCGTCATCAGTGCCTTCAGTAATATCCCAAACCCGCTCAGCATACTGAAGAAGCTTCGCCGCTTTCTGTTCTTTACGTACACGCCACAACGCAGGCATGATAATTACAAGGCTTGGTGCATGGGCAATGCCAAACAGTGACGTTACTTCATGGCCAATCATGTGGGTAGCAAAATCAACTGGCACACCAGAACCAATAAGACCGTTCAACGCCATGGTTGAACACCACATTAAGTTGGCGCGAGCATCATAGTTTTCCGGCTGTTCCAGGTTATCTTGCGCCACTTCCACCATAGTTCGCATGATGCCTTCCGCTGTACGGTCCTGGAAACGCCCTTCCGCAGGATAAGTCACATACTGTTCAGCTGTATGGATAAAGCTATCAGCAATACCATTAGCAATTTGAGACTTTGGCAAGGTAAATGTATAGGTTGGGTCAAGAACCGAAAACGCAGGATAAGCGAACGGCGATGAAATACCTAGCTTGTCTTCACCGTGACTAATAACCGCATGCGGATTCATTTCAGACCCCGTGGCAGGCAAGGTTACAACTGTTCCCACAGGAATCGACTGTGTAATGCGTGCATCCGTCATTGGGGTGATATGTAGGATGTCGGCTTCATTACCGATAAATGCTTCATTGTGTGCTGCAAGTGAGATGAACTTTGCACCATCCATAGTTGAACCACCACCCACAGCAAGGATGAAGTTCACTTTTTCTTGACGGACAATTTCTACCGCTTCCATTAGAATTTCAAACTTTGGATTAGATTGAATCTTATCAAATTTAATCACTTCATTTGAAATAGTGGACAGCACTTTATCCAGCGTTCCGATTTTCTCAATGATTGAATCATATACCACCAGCACTTTTGCATCTTCTGGGATATAGTTTGCCATGCTTTTAGCTGCCCCTTCACCAAACAAAATTCGAGTTGGGTTAGAGAAATCAAAATTAATCATATTTGCCTCATTAATTAGAGTTTTGGAAAGTGCCAGCACTTAGGATTTGACGTTTTACTTTGTATTTGCAGATGAAGTTCCAATTCCAGCTTGGATCGTATTTGTGGCAAAGGCCCCAAACACCCATCCCCGGTGATTGAACCAGATTATCTGGGTTTGGGTCACGGTATAGACCAACAGCCTCTGGTGCCCCTTTAATATGGGACATAATTTGAAAATTCAGACCATCCTCTGCAAATTGAATGGTATTTTTCTCTGGCCCATCAGTAGTAATTAACGAAGCGATGCCGCCATTATGATGCCAAACAGCGACTTCGTGGCCACTGTTGCTAATTGGATTCAGTTCCGACCGCTCATAAGGCCCCCAAATGTTGTCTGCAATAGCAACACCGTGCTTAATTTCGCGTCCACCCATATTCATGCTCTCCCCCATTGTCTCCCCTTTGTAATACAGGAAGAATTTACCGTTGAAAAACAAAAGGCATGGGTCATGAACTTTATGGCTGTCAAAGCTTCCTTTCTTTTTAACAATGAAACGATTGTCTTCTTCACCTTCCCACTCACCATCCATTGTCGGTGACAGAATTGGCGCATTAGACTTCTTCCATGGACCAAATGGTGAGCTTGCTTCTGCAATGGCGATATGCTCGAACTGTCGGTTAACGTAGGGGTATTTAACCGTTTGGTACACTAAGTAATAACGCCCCTCATGCGCTAAGATTTCAGGCGTAAAGCATGAACGATCGTCATAAGCCCCTTCCGGCCCTCGTTCAATAGCAACACCTTGCTCATGCCAGTATTCACCGTCTTCGGAAGTTGCATGCCAAACTTCGGTAAGATCCCACGGAAAAACTTTGTCTTCTTTGTTATCCGAACCAAAACCGACTGTTTCGCCCTCTCCCTTGGTATACCAGCAATGATAAAGTTCTTCGACTTTAATGACGGCAGACGGGTCACGGCGAATAATGCCTTCTTCGAAAGCAAAGTCGCCTTTCAGTGGCTCAACATCAAACTCAATCAACCACTCTGGTCCGCGTTGATCGTAACCCCGCTCGATTGCACGCTGACTAGCAAGACTCAGTTTTTTAGCCATTATTGTTCCTCGATTTACATGTACCCAGGTTAACCTGAAATTTAAATTAGTTAATTTACTAATATTATTAGCCAAATAATACACTAATATTATTAGTTTGCATTGAACTGCGTCACACTTTGGGGGCTGATAATCGTTTTCTCACAATCAAACGCCATCAATTTGCGACCAACTCAGCTTCGATGTCTTCAATCGATTTACTTTTCGTTTCAGGCAATACCTTCAGCATGATGACGAGACTGACCAATCCCACAGCACCGTAGCTCAAGAACGTATTTCCGGCACCAAAATGCTCCAACTGCCACGGGAAGAACTGTTGAACAAAGTAACTGGTCAAGCTAGTGATAAGTGCGGCAAAAGGAATGGCTATACTGCGTATTTTATTGGGGAAAATTTCAGAAAAAATCACCCACATTATTGGCCCTATAGAGAAATGGAATGCCCCTAAGAAGACAAAAATACCGAATAGAACGTACGAAGCATTAATATTAATCGCCGACTCAATTATAGGTCCAGTCACCAAAGGTAATTCATTTGGACTGTATAATTCGGCCAAATCAGCCTTGAATTCGACATCAGAGGAATAGTGCGTACCAACTAAAACAGCTAACGGTTCTGTTGGTATTTCCTGTTGCTGCAAGCTTGCCACCGCTTGCTCATCCAATTGATAGGTCGCACTGTGAAAGCCATACCATGAAGAGCCATGAGCGATAACAATCAGTGCTAACCCTGCCAAGGTTAATTTGCGACGCCCCAGCTTTTCAATAAACAAGATCGCGACAATGGTAAAGCTAACATTGACAATCCCAACGTAAATTGTCTGCATGAAACTGCTTTCGACGCTCATTCCAATTTGCTCGAACACTACAGGTGCGTAGAACAAAACGGCATTAATACCAATGACCTGCTGTGTGATAGCAAAAGCCACGGCAATAAATAGCACCAACCGCATCCTGCGGCTAAATAAGTCTTTGACTTGGCCGAGCAGATTAGTGTCGTCACCAGAGACAGTCTGTCTCACGTTCATGATCAAAGGCTCGATCTCATTGGCTGGTACAATTTTCTTAAATACTTCACGCGCCTCGGTAATACGCCCTTTGGAGATCAACCAACGAGGTGATTTCGGCACTTTAACCAACAAGACAATCCAAATAATATTCGGAATTAGCTCGAAACCAAGCATAAACCGCCAAACAGTTTCGGTAGTAACAGCATCAATTACACCGATACTTTTTACTAGCAAATAGTTGACGATAAAGGCAACCAAACTACCTATCGTTATCAAAAGTTGATTAATGGAGACGAACTTGCCCCGTTTATCTGCAGGCGCAATTTCACCGATATACATAGACGATATCGACAATGAGCAAAACGCCATTCCTCCAATGAAACGACCTACTAATAAAATTTCATAACTACTCGCTAACGAAGATATAGTCGAAGACAAAGTGTAAAGACACGCTAGACCAAGCAATATGTTTTTCCGGCCATATTTATCGCACAAGCTGCCAGTGATCATTAAAGCAACGATTGCTCCGATGCCAGCGACACCAACCACACTCCCCATTTGCATGCTGTTTAAGCCAAACTGCGCGGTCACATAACGCACCACACCAGATATATTCGCTGCATCCAAACCGAAAACGAAGCCACCAAACGCACTAATCAAAGCATACTGCGTGACGCGCCGATTATGATTTTTCGCCATAAAACCCCCATATGATAGAAAGCACTAATAATATTAGTAATATTTGCTAGGGATATTTCCATACGTATTAGTAAAAAACATCGATGAGGATCACACTTAGCGATGGAGTAGTCAGTAAGGTGGCGAACAAGCATCAAATCTGAGGGGCTAATCACGAATAAATGCAAATAATCCCCCCTTCCTCTAGCTATTCAACAAGGTTGAAAGCTTGCCTATGGGTGAGCATGAAACTATTAGTGAAGGTACGGCCATGAAAGCGGAGAAAATACGTTGAGCTATGTTACTGTCTATGTGCCTGCCAATATCGAAACAGTTACATCTATTCAATAAGCTTAAGCTTTTACTATCACTAGAAATACAAACGCCACCAGCAATGGTGTCGTTTGTATTTACTTCAACTAACAGGCAGTTAGTTAAACGTCCTAACCGCTTTCCCCATTCCTTTGTAACTGTATTGACGGCTGCTGTAAGGAATAAATGCGGACTCACCAGCAACCAAGTTAATCACCAGACCCTCGCTTTCAAGTGTTAGCTTACCTTGCAAGCACATGATGATTTCAGCACTACGGACAAACTCGGTTTGTGGTTTATCGGTCAAAGTAATCACTTCGACTTTGAAGTCGTCAACTGGGACGTTGTAGCTAACCTTGTTGTCTTTCACTTGCCCTTTCAGCCTTAAGTGCTGGGCTGGAATCGGCTCAAAGCGCGTATTTTTCAGCAACTCTTCAACATCTATGAACTTTGGTGTTAAACCTGCTCGCAGCACGTTATCTGAACTTGCCATGACTTCAATACCTGTACCTTCCAGATAAGCATGCGGCGTTTCAGCATCAAGATACATGGCTTCGCCAGCTTCTAACTCAATGACATTTAGCATTAATGGCGCAAACAAACCGACATCGCTTGGATACTCTTTGGCAAAAGCCGCAATCAGTTCGAACACCATTTTGGCATCAGTTGAAAGACCCTTTGATTCAATATTTTCCATTAGCTCGGCAATAGCTGTTTTCTTCTTCTCACCTGTTAGTGAAATCACTTCACGGAAGAATACTGCCAGCTGGAATGGTGTAGGGTTCGCTTTAAGCGCCTGCACATCTTCTGCCAGTGTTTGACAACAAGCTTGCTCGAACAGCTCTACCGTTTCGTTAATGATACGGAAACCGTTCATCGCCTTGTAGTTGGTCAGGGCGTAAACCATCTCTGGCTTGTGGTTAGGATCTTTATAGTTTCGCTCAGCTGCATTTAATGGGATCCCAGCTAGGTTTTCACGGTGGAAACCTGCTTCTGCTGCCGACTTTTTAGGATGAACCTGAATCGACAACGGCTTGGCCGCGGATAATACTTTAACCAAGTATGGCAATTCACCAAATTTATCATGGGTATAACGGCCTAATACCAACTCAGGATCTTGCTCAATCAAGTCTGAAAGCAATTGGCTTTCACCATTACAGACAACGCGTGAGCAGCCATTTGGGTGAGCGCCCATCCATAACTCAGCTTGCGGTTGATCATCTGGGTTACTGATCCCAAACAGCCCCGTCATCGCCGTTTTACTGCCCCACGCATAATTTTGAATTACATTACCTAGCTTATACATATCATCGTTATCCGGATAAAAAGCTGCCGGGCATGCCCGGCAGAAAGTTGGAAATAATTAACGTAGAAAAACCAATAGTTCTCAGAAACTGACAAGGTTCATCACACCCTGTCAGTGTTTTGCACTAAATTAAAAACGGACTCGGAAGGTTTTAGCCTGACAAGGACGCAACTCACCAAATTGACTCGCCTCAGTGCCCTGCTCTTCCAGCACCACTTCATCCATACGGGTTTCTACCCATTCAGTAATAGGGCGGCTGAAACGGATACCACCGGTAATAGTGTCTGTCTCTGACGGGTTGTAGACTCGCAGAATTAGTGCCTTCTCATCTTCGGCTTTCTTCAATACGCTCAGCACTGCACCCTTCATCCCTTTCTCAAGCAAAGAGAAAGTCAGAGGTTGGTTTTGTTCACCCACATTTAGCTTCATCGCGTTGTATGGGATCTTGTTGTAGCACTGGATTGGCGTGACATTGTCACGCGCCATTGCCATAACATTGGCTTCAATATGGTTGCCAGAAAAGCCACATAGTGTGAAGTTACATACCAGCTTGCCACGAACCTGAGAATCAGGGGTTGGGATCTTAATGCCTGATGGACGACCCGGACGAAGTAGAAGCTCTTCTTTACCCAGTACACCAACACCACGAAGTAACGTTAGTGCAAATGTATCTTTCTCTTCGTTGCCTTTTGCAGAAATCACTTCGAATTCACGTAGGCCATTACTCATAATCGCCATACCTGCTTTGCCGCTCTCTAGCGCTGCAAAGTTCATCATCTGATACACAGGTACGGGCGCTTCTTTCCAACCGTCTTTTTCCCAGTTTTCCATTTCTGGATCGTTCACCGGACGGGTAATCAAACCAAATTGGTTATCGGCAACCACAGTTTCAGACACAAATGGCGTCGGAACCAACACACGTACACGGTGATCATCAGCCTGGTTATCCAGCTCCATGCGAACGTCAATACGACGAGAACCCGCTTTAAGCACGACTTGGCAATCGACATCGACAAAACCATCTTGGTTGGTGCGATCTTCACGCGACTGAAGATTATCTGGCACGTCCATACGCAGTTTAATGCTAGCCACCGACTGGAAGCCTTCATGTGTGATGTTGGTTTCAACTTTGAATTCATCAGAGTAAAGTAACCATTCTTTACGTGATGGTGAGTAGTCGTACTCGTCGCCGTCATCCGAGCCGTCTTCTAGACGAAGAACTTGATCAAATGTCTGCTCGGTTTCTTTATCAAAGATAGTCAACGTACCGTTATCATTTACATTGATACGGTAGAACTCATTTTCCATCAGGTAATCTTTCTGCTCGGCAACTTTCACTTTGCCTTTGGTATTACCTTCAATATGCAGCGTCGTGAAGCCCATTGCCGGTACGATGTGCTTGATTTGAATATCGTACTCTACGAACGGATCGTAGTTTCCATAGTGAACGATTTGACGGTCAATCTTACCTGGGTCAATCACGCGTTGTTCTTGAATGAAGTACTCGACCTCATGGCCATGCTCGTCGAAGATCTTGAACTCTTTCGCACGGATCGTGATTGTCGTGTTAATCACTTCTTCACGGTCATAAGGTGACAGGTTGAACATCGCTAGCTTGTCGCAACCTTCACGGGCTGACATATGGTCAACAATCTTACGCTTATAAAAGTTGATCAGGTTCGTCGCCATGTCATCAGCAAGGATGTAACGGTTCAAGATCTCGGCGTGTACTTTATCGGAACAACAACAGCCAATTGAGTCGTGGGCATGGTTCTTCATGCTCTCTTTCCACATTTTTTCAATCAGGCCGTGGTGGTAATCAAAGCCCAGCGTCCAGGCAATCGATGCCAACGGCTCTAGAATATTTACAATCTTGTTTTCTACTTCCGCGTGGATCAGCTTGATGTCCATACGGGTAGACGAAATAGTACGGTGAACACGCATGTATTTACCGTCATTGAACTCGCCCTTGATGGTATCGAGTTGGTCTCGCACTGCTTCAATGCGCTCGAATACTTCTTCAAAACGGCTCATCTTAAATTCACGTTCAGGGTAGATCTCGCGCAACTTATCCATTACTTCAAAGATATCTTCCTGAATCGGCATCTGGTCATGGCCGTTAGGTAAAAGAATATCTTTAGTAACCGATGGTTTTTCCAACACTGGGAAGTATTTGTCCAGGCGAGCACGAAGCCCTTCTTCGTCTTGTGGTAGGTATTTACCGATAGCGTAGCCCAGTGGAAGCACTTGTGCTGTCACTTCGCTGCCGTCGTTACTTTGCCATACGAATTCAGTTTTATTGGTGCCGTGACGCTCAGAACAACCACGCCAGAACATCGCACGATCAATGCCAAAGCCATTGTAAATCATCGGCAGCTGAGAGCTCATTGAAAAGGAGTCTGGCAGGTAACCAATTTTCATTGCTTCGCCGAAGTTCATGCAATCACGTATGCCGTACATCATGTTACGAACGATGGATTCACCCGCAACCTGCATGGTATCAGTCTGTGAATACCATGGACCAATAATCAATTTGCCCGCTTGTACTTGTTTACGTATCCGCTCTTCGTTTTCAGGCATGATAGCGAAGTAATCTTCCAGAACAGCTGTTTGGCCATCAAGTACATAGAATGTGTATTCAGGATCTGACTCTAGACGAGTTAGGATTTCTTCCATGTTGTTTACTAGCAGAATTCGCGACTCTTCTGTAGTGAAATACCATTCACGATCCCAGTGCATGTGAGGAGTAATATGAACGCGAGAAGTAGCCATAATAATGTACCTGATAATTTTTCTTTAATGTCGGGCGCAGAAAGCCTGCACCCGATGATTTAGAGTGTCGTCGTATTCCGACGTAAAATGCTGTGACGTGTAGTGCTTAGCTCTTGCTATAACAACTAGAATTAAGCGTCAGCGGTCACTTTGAATGTGCCCTTTTTTGTCGCATGTGCCCTCCAGCTCACTAGCATCGCTGTTGAGATGGCGGCACCAATCAAGGCAGCACCCAACCAAATACCTGCTGCCATGAAGCTACCGATACCTGCGTCGTGAAGTAAGAACATAGAGAAGATACCTGCCCCCGGCGTTGACAAACCAATGCCTGCCGCACCGACGATGGCACCCGTTACCATCGAACCTGCAAGGAATGAGCCGATAACACGGATTGGATCTTCAATCGCCATTGGGATGGCACCTTCGGTGATACCCGCTAGACCGAGTAGCCACGTTGATTTACCGGTTTCAATTTCAAAGTCTTTGAACAGGCGTGGAGCGATCATGGTTGAAGCTGTCACCGTGAAGGCTGATACCATTTTGACCGAACCAAAAATGGCATATGGGCCGTAGACACCGTTAGCCATTGCACCCAAGCAGAATGCATAAGCCGCTTTGTTCACTGGACCACCAAGGTCGAACGATACGAAGACACCGATGATTGCACCAAGTAATAACGCATTAGAGCCAGATAGGCCGTTTAGCCAGTCGGTCAAGCCTTGGTTCAGCATTGCTACCGGCTTACCGATAACAAACAGCATTAGGCTACCGACAACTAAGGTACCAATCACAGGGTAAAGGTAGAAGGTAAGGAAGCCGTTGAAAGCAGGGCTAAGACGAATGTTCTCTTTTACCCAGCGCATGAAGTAACCGGCAATCAAGCCACCGACTACACCACCAAGGAAACCAGAGCCAATCATGTTTGCGGCCAGACCTGCAGCAAAACCAGGCCCCAATGCGGGCTTATCGGCAAGGGAGTATGCGGTGTACGCTGCCAGTACCGGTACCATCAAGGTGCCAAGAAGACCACCACCCAGTTTACGGTACATGTATAGCCATGAGTTTTCTGTCGCGTAAAGCTCTTGTAGATCAAAAATCTGCGCAATCAAAACAGCAACCGCGAGAACCGTACCACCCGCAACAATAAGGGGAACAGCAAATGAAATACCGCTTAGCAATGCCTGCTTAAGCTCGGTCTTGAATGGCAGTTTCTTCGGTTTATCACTAGTTGCAGCCACGCGCTCTTCAGTTGTGCCCTTTTTGGCCTCCTCCATCGCGTCGTTCAAGATCCGCTCTGCGTGACGAATAGGTTCAGCAACCGGTGTTTCAACACGAGGAATGCCGTTAAAACGTTCAACTTCTTTAATTGCAACTTCTGCGGCAAAAACAACCGCATCGGCATTGTTCAGTTGATCAGCCGTCAAACGTCCTTCAATGCCGTTAGCGCCTTGTTTTTCAACATGAACATTAATGCCCATTTTTTTACCGGCTTTTTCAAGATACTCAGCAGCCATGTAAGTGTGAGCGATACCAGCAGGACATGCCGTGACACAAACGATAGTTGGACGCTGTTTATTTGTATTAAAGTTGTCTTGTTCTTCTTCTACATCATTTTTGCTGTCGAGTAGAATCATCAACTCTTCAGGGTTCTGTGCGCTAAGCACCGCTTCGCGAACGTCGTCATCCACAAGCGTTGTCGTTAACTCGGTCAACAAATGCATGTGCGTTGAACCGGCTTCTGCATTAGGAATGGCAATCAAGAAGACCAGGTTGACATCTTCATCTTCGTCTTCATCAATACCTTTCCATTTAAGATCTCGTTTTAGCGTTGCTACGGCAAAACCGGCTTCTTTAACTGCGTCAGTCTTGCCGTGCGGAACTGCAAGTCCTTCGCCTAGTGCTGTAGGGCCCTGCTCTTCACGGGCAAAAACCGCATCAAGGTAAGCTTGCTTATCATGCAATTTGCCTTCTTGATTAAGTTTGTCTGCCAGAGCATGAATCGCTGCTTCACGACTTTCAAATGTCGTTTGGATTGAAATCAGCGACTTATTGGTAAGGGTAGTCAGTTTCATCGTCGTCCTCTGTACCGTCATCCAGGGGGGCGTGTATCGCCCTTAGTTGTATTAATACAAATATAATACGTATTCTGCCGATGTGTTCTGTGATCGCATTCACACAACCTTACAGATAGGTATTATTGTTGTATTAAATATTGGTTCAGCTTGTATATGACAACTTTGAATGAAACGGTAAATGCAGGTAAAATACGGGCATAGCTCGCTATAACACTATAGAAGTAATATACCCAAGTGACCTTAAGTGCAGGATTCACAACATGGTAGATAAGCAACTTGCCTTCCAGAGGAGAACGATGTGGCACGCCTTCCTATGTATCGTCAGATCGCCGACGCAATAAAGGAGAAGATCCAATCCGGTGAATACCAGCCGGGTGAGGCCTTGCCGACTGAAGCACAACTACGAGAAGCCTTCTCCGTGAGCCGGGTAACGGTTCGACAAGCCTTAAAATTACTCGTAGATCAAAATGTGCTGGAAAGCATCCAAGGGAGTGGGACCTACGTTAAAGAAAACAAGGTCAACTATGACATGTACGAGTACTCAAGCTTTTATGAAAAGCTGAGCCACCTTGATGTCAAAGCTCACAGTGAAATTCTTGCCTTTGAGATTACAACCCCAGCCCCAGCTATCGCAGAGGCGCTTGAGATTGGTGAAAGTGACAGGATTTTCTACGTAAAACGCGTCCGCTTTATCGACGAGAACCCAGTCGCATTGGAAGAAACCTGGATGCCACTCACGCTGTTCCCTGATCTTACCTATGAAGTCATGCAAGGCTCGAAATACGAGTTCATCGAGGGGACAAAGAAAATGGTGATTGATCGCAGTGAGCAGGAAATCATCCCGGTACTGCCACCGCAAGAAGTAGTGAATCAGCTTGGCATCCCACCAGAGCAACCGATTATCGAAAAAGTCACCAGAGGGTACCTAGTCGACGGTACTGTGTTTGAGTACAGCCGTAACTACTTCAAGTCATCAGACTACAAGTTCACTCTAGTGGCTAAACGTAATCATCATTATTGAACATACTAGTCAACAAAGTGGGCAAATGCCCACTTGCCATAATCTTATTCTTGAATGGTAAATCAAAGCTTTGCTATTACAGATATTTTCAATACTTCTCTGTAATTACCAGCTATTGCATTCCGGATACTTCCCACCTCAATACCAAATGGAATACTACTCGGTGTACGGGCAGACATTCTACCCAATTCAAAGCTAACGGGTTGCTTTGAGGCCTTTACCCTTTGGTTGTTAACTAACAAGTTATATGGAATAGCGCCTTGAGAATCAACATGCTTCAATACACCATTTTTAGGTTCAACTTCCATCACCACGTTAGCATTACTTAGCACGTGAATATCAAATTGCCTCTTTAAACCCGTTTTTAGCCGGCCTAACATAACTTGATGGTATGAGCCTGAATTCTTCATCCATGAATAACTAGAACTATCAAGACTCAGACTTGCAAATGGCTTAACATAGTAATTAATAACCTTCGTTTTAATTGATACCGGTCTATATTGCGTATTAGAAATAAGACCAACATCAACACTCGCACTATATTTACCAGCAGAAAGAAATGCCCCCTGAGGGATTTTCAACCAAAAGTTCGTTAATTTTGCTTTCTCTAATTTAAGGCTAACGCTCTGACTATCAACCAATGCTAATGGCGTAACATGCTTATCAAAAAATTGCAGTGCAACTTTCCCCTGAGGCCCTTTTAGCCAAAACTGAGATTCTGATTTTGTCGAAATAATAATCGTATCTGCGCATTGTCGGAGTGAAGACCCGACCTCAATATACGCTTTTATCCATGTTGACTCGCCAAAGTTGGGTCTAATTGACGAGTCTTCATCAATAAACCTAACCGTCCAGTTCCCCGTACAATCATCATTAGCATGTGAAAACAACGGTAAACATATAAATATTAACCAATACCATTTTTTCATATCCTTTCCCCATATTGCCTGTATATTGAAAACCCATTTTTATAATGACATGCCCATAGCCTTATCATAATCAATGATGAAACTGTCCATATTCGGTACAAAGATTTCTTGGCCTGGATGGATAATATTACCGTCATCGAGCTCATTTACGCTTACAACATAGTCGCTCAAAGAGAGTGTTAAACGGTGCTTTTCAACGGTTGAAAAATCAAACCCATTACTCTGTTTAGCCCGCCTTACCTCAGCGTCGGTGTATCGCCAAATAGAATCACCGGGCCGAACAAGTATGGTACTACCTGCGGACGGCATTTCTTCATTCGTTTTATCGTCCTTCTCATCAGAGATCTCTTCTACCGATTCAAATTGCTGCACTTCAGGATCTGATAAAATGATTGGGTCTAAATAAACAAGCGGATCCTCTGCTGCTTCAAGAATAAAAGAAGCTCGAACTGAAGGATCAGTATTTTGATGGATGATGTAATTTCCAGGCAGCATACCTTCCACCACAAAGCGGCCATTACGATTGGTAAAGGTCGAATATCGGCCATTTTCACCGACAATATTAAAGCTTTTCAATGCAACAGCGTCGGATGACGGATCCTGCAAGCGACCAATAACAGTGTAAACCGCATCGGAACCAATATGAATCACATGCCCCGTCAAGCTACCTGGCACAATAGAATGCAAAGGATCACCATAATCTAAACCAGGAGGCGCATCAGGAATATCGACATTAACTTGATTATTGGTAAAGGCGCGATTAAGCCCAACAACAGCAGGTAACTGATGGGTAGCAATCGCATTAGGGTTATAACCTTCAAATCCATTAACCTCTACATCCAACCCTTCCAAAGATTGATGTGCCGATACAATAGCGAATGGGCCAACAGGGTCACTCCCCACACCAAATCGCCCGCCGGCAAAACCAACTGTTGTCGACAAATAAACCGATGCAGCGAACTCATCGTCAGAAGAGTTATCACTATACCTTGATACAATGGCATTGCCACGCCATCGGTTAGCCACGTAATCAATATTGCCACTTTGTCGGTCATAATCATCGCGGCGTTCTGCAGAGAGGCGGTAACCCAGCCCACCGATGCCATAATCACTGGAACGGGAGAAGTCAGCAGCCACTCTATTTTCATCAGTATCATATCTTAATGCTGATGAATAACGTCGGGTATCAGAAGACCAATCCCAACTCAGGCTTAAGTTCACAGTATATTCATCAATATCATAACGTGATTCGGAACTATATTCTCCCCGCAGTCCAATGACAAAATAGTTATTTCTATCTCCAAAGGAGTAATTGGCATTAGCAAAGTAAGTATCATATTGCTCTGCGCCTTCATAGTTACTTAAACGAGCACCTATTGAAAAATCGAGAGCATTACTAGGATAAGCAGAATAGTCAATATAAGTAGTATAACCATCTCGTTGACCATCACTCAACCAAGGTGTTGATGAAAACTTATTCTGGTATTCATAACCAATTCGCAAATTTGCCGCGCTGCTAATTCCACTCCCAAACACGGATTGTTCATAGTCAATAGAGCCGATATAACCATTACGGTATTCATTCTCACGATAATAACCATAGGTTAACCTAAGGGAAACGTTACCCAAGAAGTTGCCGGTAACAGCAGACACACCCAAAAGGCCACCATCCTCGGAAGCGAGACCATTTACCCCTGCGGTTAATTGCTCTGTTAATCCATACTCATAAAAACCAGACACCACATAATCATCAGAATAAGTGATATCCCGGTCATCATATTCCGATATGGATCCGACGGAAAAACCAAAGTCACTTAAACCAGCTTTAAGCAATGTTGCATTATAATAACGGGAAAAGTAAAGCGATTCCTCTCGACCGGATAAATAATTAACATCAAGTCTTACATCGTTATTACCTGATGACAATGGCAGGTTATCAATGTTATAGCGACCAGGTTCAAGCCTGAATCGAGTTATATATATACCGTTAACGAAAAACTCTACTTCCGCACTTTCATTAAGCTGAAAAAATTGGCTTCCAGAATTTTGAATGTTTCTTTCCGGTTGAAGATCAGAGAAACTCCGATAAATAGAAAAACCGCCTAATTCATAGATGGGTAAATGGCCAGATGATGGACTTGATACATCGCCGAGCGAATAGCGGGCAGGTTGCTGATAGCGATCATGATACAGAACCACAGGGCCTCTCAGGCTCTGCCATTCGTTGCTCTCACTATCGTCATCAAATAAATAACCAAAGGATGCATTTGTCATCAAATTAACACCTTGATACCCTCCCCAGTTAAACCCGCCTAACCACTGTAATACCGCGCTGCCTGATGAGTCGAAAGCATCACTATAATCATACTCTACGCTGAAACTTGAAATAGCAGAAAACGGTTCACTGGGTGTTGGTGGCAGACCTAAAAAACCAGCATCACCATTTATGTTTTGCACACGATCCTTACCATCGTCAATACGAACCGAAAGAGAAAATGCCGAAGACATAAATTCAACGATAATACCTTGCTGTTTGAGTTCCTCTAAAGATATAAATTGTTGTTGATAGGAATGAGTCCATCTAAGCGCGTCATCGTTAAGAAGCGGGGATATAAAATATAATAAGTTATTTTTGTGTATGGAACAGACTTGGTGACCATCGGTTATCGCTATGACATCACCAAGTTCACGATGGTGATAGAGTAAAGGTAATGGCATTTCAAATGCCATATCGTCGCATGAGGATGAAGATGCACTTAAGAAGCTGCTATATAATAGAAATATTATCAGCGCTAAGGTACCATATAAATAACTCCATTCCCTCCTCATAACTACACCTATTTAGTCATTATTGAGTTCAAAGTAATTTCATTATTCAATTCACTATCAATGTTAAGGCCATTAAAATCATTAATAGTTAAAGCTGCATGAGGCATTAAATATCGTTGACTGAGTGTCTCTTCCATATCTGGCCAGCTATATACTTGGTTTTGACCATTAATTGTAAAGTCAAACTTCCAATCCGCTAGGTCTAGTACACCATTCCCCGAGTTCTTTATTGTTACTTCAGGGTTACCATTAATATCAATATTAGATATTTCGGGATAAGCATTTGTACCTGGCACATTAACAATAACTATTGTCGAGAAACGCATAGTAAAATCAACAAAACTTTGTTCACTATCATTTATATCAACTGGAAGCTGTTCAAAAACCACCCTGTAGGCTGTACTTGCGGTTAGATTTTCATTGGGTAGATATCGCAACCTGAATGTTTGTCTTGCTTGCGGCAAGATGACTGATTGCGGTGGTAAAATAAGGAAGTCATCATCAGCTGGTACTAACTTTTCTTCACTTTCATTATCGAAACTTATTTTGAAAATAGAAATCTCAAGTGTCACCTTAGTGTCATTATCATTTGTGACCAGATAATCACCGTAACTGCCTCTACCAGATATATCAATTTGTTGTAACATGGGTTGCACTTGATAAGCATTAACTGATGAAAAGAGGAATAACAAAATAATTGGTTGTAGTATTCGCATTACAAACCTCCTATAATCATTGAGGTAGGTTCCCCTACCTCAATGGAAGCTAATTACATGAATGTAGACTCAACATTTATATTGATAGTAGATTTGTAAACACCATGTATTGTCGGTGTAGTGGGAACATTTATCCAGACATAATGGTCAAATGCCTCACCATTATATCTGGTAATTTCTTCATTCCCTAGTCCTTGATCAAACTCTACTGAATAGCCCGTACGAACCCTTTCGTTATTAGTATTTTTGAATTCATAATCAGTAGAGCTTAAAGTAACCTTTGTCTTTGGCAAGTTACACTTACCAAATACCTTACCAAGCTTTTGAGATTCATTAACATCTAAATCAACAAAGGCCGCCCCACCATGTTTGGTTAACTTTTTATCAGGTTCAAATGATAGTCCACAAGATCGAGGAATATAACCAAGAAGCTCAACTTCTAATGTTTCACTATATTCGTGAGCACGGTAATGCTTATTCCATTTATCACCACCTTGACCACCACCACCTTGACCTTTCGCAAATGTGCCCATACTACATGTTAATGCTATTACTGATAATGCAATTATTGACTTTTTCATAATCAAGCTCCCTGTGCTTTAATTGTGTTTGTAGTTCTTACTGCCTTGTTCATGGTTAGAATATGACACTGAGTCAACTAAAACATCGACAATAAGGTTGAAAGTTTTAATAATTTTATTTGTTTAAGATTGATAATAGATTGAAAGTAAAATACAGCTTTCAGTGTAATACTGGAGAGTAATAAGGTTAACTCATGAGAAAAATACTAAAAAGATAGAGATAGAGATAGAGATAGAGATAGAGATAGAGATAGAGATAATACTAAAAGGTTTTCATGCAGAAAAGGGATGGCAGCAGCCTAATTGCTATAGGCTGCTAAAGATGACTAGTTTGCGTATTCATTTTCTTTATAATCATTAATAATCAAGCCCAGCAACTCAGAACGTGAGCTAACCGAAAGCTTTGACAGAATGTTATGCACATGACTTTTAACGGTATGAATACTAATGTTTTTTTCTACTGCAATTTGCTTGTTGTTTAAGCCATTCAATACAAGTTTACATATATCCTGTTCTTTAGACGTGAGTTGGGAAGCATTAAACAAGTCGTTCATTTTACAGTTTTTATTTATGTATTTTTCTTGATAGAACTGAATCACAAACCGTGTATGATTTTTTGGAAAGCACATCTGTCCTTTCTGTACGGCACTGATTATTGTAGAGAAATTATTAATTAGTTCCAAAATGGAAAGCACACCTACAAAACCTTTATCAATCCATAAAATAGTATCTGATGTCGTAGCATCATCGATATTGACTAAGATCCAAGATCTTTTATCCCCTTGAACGTGAAATACATACTTCTCCACTTCAGTTAAACTCTTATAATCAATGATATAGATATTATCACTCACACCAGTAGTCTCTGAATGATGCATTTCATACAGCGAGTCATATATTTGCCCATTATAATCCTGTGGAAGGTAATTTATTAGCTGGTTTATAGCCTCTCTTAATTCTTTATTTTTAGTATAGAGCTTTATTGCTGGTATCATAATGATATCCCTTTCATTCCAGTCATGCCATAATTAAATTATGCATGTTGAAACAATATATTATGTGACATTGGTCCCAACTCAAAGAAAGCCCACTTTGTGACAAATTATTACAAAAACATTAAATCCCTCAATGTCTATATTTCAATCCAATACATCAATAAAAACATCATTAAATGTATATATGATTGGGCACACCGTGGGTATAAAAGGTATATTGAATCTATTTTATAAGCATAAATGTTATATTGAAGTTAACAGCACAGCCATGATTTAAAATTTATTAACCAATAAATTAATAAGAAACGCCTATTTTACTAGGCATTATTACGTTATAAATATACATAGATTAATGATAAATAAGTCAATTAATAACTGTTATGTTGTTCAATAAACGCTGTGATTATATAAATTTATTCGCTAGTCATATTGAAGATCGGCGCAATTAATCGTGCTTCTTATAATTATCATTCGTACAACAGTAACATCATTGTTTTCCACTTTTACAATCAATAATTATTTTTATGCAAATCATAAATGATTGCGATTATCCGCCTATAGTTAAGCTAGCACTTTGGCTTAGAGGGATCTTTAATGGCAACAGGTTTGTTTCTTTTTCAAAACGATTTAAGACTGCATGATAACTCGGCACTTGCCTTAGCAACTCAAGAAGCCGATCACCTTATCTGTGTGTACTGCTTACCGGTCAATAATGCTAATCGCTACCCTTACCATATAGATAAGCACGGTATCTACAGGAAGCAATTTCTCTTACAGTCACTCCATAATCTTGCAGAACAACTCAGTCATCGAGGCCAGAGCTTGCATGTCATACTGGACCATCCGCTGAATGTTATTCCTGAGTTAATCAGCCAGTACAACGTCTCCATGATTTATACCAGCGAAAATACTGGTGTGTATGAGCAACGCAACTGGCACACGCTCAAGGGAAGGTACCCATATATTACGTTCCGTAAAATTGCGACACACACCCTGTTTGACGCAGTCGAATTGCCTTTTGACGTTAAAACATCGCTTCCACCTACTTTCAGCCAATTCCGTAAACAAGTCGAAGAGTTAGAGATTCGTTCACCGATAACAACCATTGCTAAGCTGCCACCATCTCCAGGCAGGCTCAAAGCTTTTGATGTGGTAAGTCCAATGACTAACCCAAAGCTGTTAGCTGATTTCAATGGCGGTGAAAAAGCGGCTTTAAAGCATCTTGAACGCTATTTTACTTCCAATGCGCCCAGTCGCTACAAATTGACCCGAAATGAACTTGACGGGTGGGAGAATTCGACCAAGTTTTCACCATGGTTGGCATTAGGGTGCTTATCTGCGAACAAACTTCTCAAACACTTAAGCCAATATGAAACCGATATCGAATGCAATGAATCTACTCAATGGATAAAATTCGAGCTACTTTGGCGCGAATATTTCCAATGGTATGCCCATTGCTACGGGTCAAGACTTTATACTTTTTCGGGAATCACATCGACGCTACCGCATACCGCCTTCTACCCCGAGCGATTCCGCCGTTGGTGTGAGGGAAATACCCCCTATCCTATTGTTAACGCATTAATGAATCAGCTCCGGAATACCGGTTATATATCCAACCGCGGAAGACAAATAGCAGCGAGTTGCTTGGTGAATGAACTCAGTGTGGACTGGCGCTATGGTGCCGCCTTCTTTGAAGAGCATCTTATTGATTATGACACCGCTTCAAACTGGGGAAACTGGCAGTATATTGCAGGCGTCGGAGCCGATCCTCAGCAGGGCCGCCACTTCAATCTAGCAAAACAAACTGCGCTCTATGATCCTAGTGAAGAGTTTATTCGTAAATGGGGTGGAGATAAGTATGATGGCAATATCGACTCGGTAGATGCCTCTGATTGGCCTATACGCTGACTATTGGTAAAGGATTCGTACCGAAATGGCAAATATGCAACATAGAACACTCAGATTGATCTTAGGGGATCAGTTAAATGCTAAACATTCTTGGTATCGTACTGTCGATGACTCAACCCTGTACCTCATTGCAGAGCTTCATCAAGAAGCTGCATACGTCGCACATCATATACAAAAAGTCTCGGCATTCTTTGCTGCAATGGAGCATTTCGCGCAAGAGTTAAAACAGTTAGGCCATAATGTTATCCATCTAAATTTGGATCTGTCCGCACAGTTTGAAGATTTACCTTCTCTTATCAATGACTTGCTACTGCAATACAATTGCGAATGTTTCGAGTTCCAGCGCCCTGATGAATACAGGCTTTATGAACAGCTTCATTCTTTAGCAGGCTCCCTAAGCCAAGCGAATATTCGATGCAGAGAATATGATACGGAGCACTTCCTACTGCCGTTCAATGAGATCCAGGAAGACTTTCCACCAGGAAAGCATGTTTTAATGGAGCACTTTTATCGCCGTATGAGGAGAAGGTTTGATCTGCTGATGGATGGTGACAAACCACTTGGTGGAAAATGGAATTTTGATAAGAGTAATCGTAACAAGCTTAAAAAGCATGAACTTGAACACATCCCTAGCCCACTCTGTTTTTCCAACAACGTTAACGATATTTTAAATAGAATTGCAGTTCACCAAGTTCGGACCATTGGTCAGGCTCAACCTCAACTATTGTGGCCAGTCACTACCGCCCAAGCTCAAGAGTTGTTGCATTTTTTTTGCCAGCAATGCCTACCGTTTTTTGGTTGTTTTCAAGATGCAATGACTGAGAAATCACCACACAGTTGGAGCTTATATCACTCTCGACTCTCTTTTGCCTTGAACGCAAAACTTCTGTCCCCCACAGATGTTTTGAAGCAAGCAATCTGTGCCTATGAACAAAATAGTTCTATCGACTTAGCGCAAATAGAAGGCTTTGTAAGACAGATTATTGGTTGGAGGGAATATATCCGTGCAATGTATTGGGCCAACATGCCCAACTACAAAAAACTCAACGCCCTGAAAGCTGAACGAAATTTACCAGATTTTTTTTGGACTGGACATACCAAGATGGCTTGTATGAAAGCCGCAATAACACAATCTTTGGATTACGCATACGCCCATCATATTCAGCGCTTGATGGTAACAGGTAATTTTTGCCTGCTAACAGGTATCGCTCCTGACGAAGTTGAGGAGTGGTACCTCGGAATATACATTGATGCAATTGAATGGGTGGAAATGCCAAATACTCGCGGCATGGCACTCTTTGCCGATAATGGCATTATAGCAACCAAACCCTATGCAGCCAGCGGTAATTATATCAACAAGATGAGCGACTACTGTAAGCATTGCAACTATGATGTAAAGACAAAAACAGAAGCAAATTCATGCCCTCTTAATAGTTTATACTGGAATTTTTTACATCAGCACGAATCATGGTTAGCGAAGAACCATAGAACAAGAATGATTTATCGAAGCTGGGATAACTTAAATGAGCAAGACAGAAAGCGGATTATCGCCAAGGCGAATAGAATACTCAAAAATATAGATAACATTTAATTAAAGTGTAGAAGTACAATAAACACGACTAAGCGCATATGCGGCAAAAGAGCCAACACTCATCGCTGCGCCGTTCCCCCCTCAGTACCTTCCTTCAAAAGCTGAGTAGATAATCTGTCCAGACCTAACCGCTGACATTGGCTATATGTAAGCAATTTTTAGTGGATATAACGTGACCTAAAACTGACGCCAACAAATATAAAAGTAAAATTACGCCACCCATCGAATATATTTTATGCAGGCAAATAATCCCATGCACAAAAAAAATATACAAAACTGACTACCACAACACGCAGTGGAACAAAGATCACATTTTGTAATATATTTAGTAAAGCACAACACCAGGATTTGGGAGCAATATCACAAAAAACCCTTTTGTTATTCAATATTATTATTATCAGGACTCAATCTATAAGGACAAATTATGATGTGCTGTGATACACCTTTTGCTCAACGCAAGAAAAGGAACCGATTAGAAAGAATACTTTATAACTCAATATATAAATGTAGCAACTGCGGCAGTATCATTAAAATACGCTCTTACTAGATCACTCTTTATAGTGCTGTAAAAATAAACACTTCGTTGTATATTTAATTTTCAACTTACTTAAATCGAATTGCTCTTTGCCAAAAATGTTTTTTGAACACGTAACAAAAATAGCTCACGCCAGTGAAACTTACTTCATTTGCGATATTAAGAAGGCTATATACGGCGTTTTTCAAGCGCCAGTGAACGTGATTCATCCTCATGATCACCCAATACTCACGAGGCTTGCGACAATTCTAATTTAAACTGCCTATCGAGCAGCATTCGGCTTAATCCCAGCAGAAGTACTCATTTCTCAATACGTAATGGCACAAATAAATTTTGCGCATTAATAAAATCGCACGTGAGATATGACGATTATTTTTTGCAGGCATACTACTTCACCACGAAGCCAATAACTCTATACCCAAGTAACCGTAAGGTACTTGGGTTTATTCGCGGCAAGTCCCTATCTATCACTGTTATACCAACCTACATAAATATTTGATCAGTCTTGCAGGTTAAAATCGCTGTTCTCTGCGTTAGATATTTTGTAATTTGAGCCACTAGTGACTGCAATATCAACCTTGATAACAACGATTTTTCCAGTACAACTACTTGATCAACTACCTCTCCAGATTGGTATTAGGTACCCGCCTCACCGACATTCCAAGCAGTTCGATGTAAATCCGATATACTTATAGCCATGCTATTTTGTGACACAGATAACACTTTGCTTCTCGTGTAAGTGTTCTGACATTAGTCATGTTGTTGGCGTTGGAGGTAGATGCGTGATGTTTTCGTTCGTACAAAGACTCTTTCCATTCTTCCTAGTTATTCCATTATTACTCAGCGGCTGTAGCTCTAGCCCTGACACTGTCAGGCGAAGCGGTGAATACAGCTTCTATGACTCAACCCAAAGCTTCATTGCTTTAACCGATACCCGACGAAACGGAGCGGTTGTCGATAAAGGTGTGTTTTACCCCAAAAATACGTTTGCCTATACCTACCGCTATTGTTCAGACAACCCTAAACAAGCGGCTAACGATATTATAGAGTACCAAGCATTAGCCAAGCGGGTTTGTGACACTAATGGAGGGCAACTGATTAATCAAGGCAGTGGCGCATGGTGTGTCAGTTCAGCCAATACTCCTAACGAAATGCCCTTGTTCTCCGCTAACATTACCAGCACAGCCCTTTGGGCCGATTTATGTTTGGATGGCCCGTTTGTCACTCTACGACTTAACGAAAACACCCAAGCTGACCAAAACCAATGGTATGAAAGTGCGCAGGTTCTTGGTTATGAGCCCTACTCTCCGCTGCGTCAATTGACACCTGCTAGCGCAACCATGTACACAATTAATCAACCTGCTTCACCAACAACAGCGCCATGGGGAGAAGAAAGCAAATACATCTATTCCAGTGTTGGAGCCACGGTATGCTTGTACGATCATCCACACCAAACCAATCTTGGCCATACCTATCGCGGACAAGTCTTTAGCGTTAATGATGGGCTCGTGAAGGTATCAGTAAAAGACAAGTTCAAGGGGGATATTAGAACCGCCCCCTCATTGGACAGAGTTAACTGGCACCGTTCTTCTTACATTACAGCGCCTGCCAACTCGTGGTTTGTTTGTTCTTAATCCGTACAAGGGCTAGCCTTATATCTGCACATCCTTCCAGTCACATGGGTTCCCTGTATGACTGGAAGTAGAAAACGAGTTAACGCTGGTTTAAACGCAAAAAATTACCACCAAGATCATATAAAAAGACTCTCATTACTGACTTTCTCCTCATTTTCCCCTTCTGCGGTATATACTTCTAATGCTAAGCGGGAGGCTAAATATGTTTGACTGGGCACATTTTCTTACTTCGAATGAACATCCAGTACTAGATTTAGAGAAATGGCAGAAAACCGTCGATTTAATATCACAACTTTTCGGCTGTACTTGCGGAGCTATCGTTCAATTACGCGATCAAGAATTCTTTACCGTTCGCACTAGCCAAAACAATGACAATTTTCTAAAACCCTGCGATGTTTGGCCGTGTGAAATGAACAGCTTCTGTCGGCATGTCATCGAAGAAGGTGACTCGGTTTATGTCGCTGATCCTGCTAATCACCCGACTTGGAGCCAAATACCCTTTGTGAAAGAAGGGCCCATTCGTTCGTATTTTGGTATGCCAATATACTGGCCTGACAACACCGTGTTCGGTACCATCTGCGCCATAGACACAAAACCAAGTGAGTATAATGGCACCCTCTTTCAACTTCTCGAACAACTAAAAGAACTCATTACCGCTGATCTCAAGCTCATTGATGCCTATGAACATTTGAAAATGCAGGCCCTCACCGATGAGCTAACCGGTTTATATAACCGACGCGGTCTCTCTGTGTTAGCCCATAAAATCATATGCAAAGCCCACGCAACCAACACCAATGAAAACGAAAGTGGATTACGAGAGCACACTGAATCCGTTGCTATCGCCTATTTTGATTCGGATAACCTAAAACAGATAAACAACCAACTTGGTCATAACTGCGGTGATATAGCGATCCAGACACTGGCAGCGGAGATTAGAAAACTCACCCGCGCCAGCGATATTGTCGCGCGGGTCGGTGGCGATGAGTTCATTGTACTCTCCCCAAATATCAACGAAACAGATCTCAGGGCTCGCTGCCAACAGATTGAGGTTAACTATCAAACAACCCTGGCAAACCACGAAGCCTTTGCAGACTACCCCAATGACTTCAGTGTCAGCTATGGCTGCTTGAGCGTACAGGGAAACGAGTGTTTAGACCTCAACGAATTGTATATTCAGACCGATAAGCGTATGTATGCCAATAAAATGAGTAAAAGAAGCAACTAAACATCAAATAGTCACCATCCTTCGGGGATTTGAACCAAATGTTCCAGATGTAAAAAGGGCCTGCATTACTGCAAGCCCTTAGAATTTGGCGGAGAGATAGGGATTTGAACCCTAGATACGCTACAAACGTATGCCGGTTTTCAAGACCGGTGCTTTCAACCACTCAGCCATCTCTCCTTTGTGCGGCGTATAATAATGTAGGACTTTCTTGTTGTAAAGCCACTTTGGTTCAACTGCTCGCACAACAACCAAGTACAACACATAGCAGCCAAAAACTATGCACACCTAAGCCACTGCATCCCTAACTCTTCGATATACCGTTACCAAAAACAGTACCGCCGCACCACTCAGTAAACCAACAGCCGCATTCACAGATGCAGGAAGCATCATGGCTCCGCCAGGTACAACGGAAGCTTGCTGAGCTAGGTGGTCGATCAATATATGGGAGTGTGGCATGCTGTGTACGACTATGCCGCCACCAACCAAGAACATCGCGATAGTGCCGACGATAGCCAGAAACTTCATCAGGTATGGTGCCGCTTTTACTAAACTCTCGCCAAATCCCCGTTTCAAAGTACCCGGCTCACTGGTTCGGGCAAGGTACAACCCCGCGTCATCCAATTTTACGATACCTGCCACAAGGCCATACACCCCAATGGTCATCAACAAAGCGATAACACTGACCACCAACACTTGGGTCAGCATGGCGGATTCTTGCACCGTACCTAACGCAATCACGATAATTTCAGCCGATAGAATAAAATCGGTTCGAATCGCTCCCTGAATTTTCTTTTTCTCAAACTCAACCAGATCTTCAGCAGCAGCCAACAACTCACGTTCATCACTTTCCTTTGGGCCCGCCGGATGAAACATCTTCTCTACGACTTTCTCGAACCCTTCAAAGCAAAGAAACAAGCCGCCGATCAGTAGCATCGGGGTGATTAACCAAGGCGCAAATGCACTGATCAATAATGCTGCCGGCACCAAGATCAGCTTATTGCGAAAAGAGCCCTTGGCAACGGCCCACACCACGGGAATTTCTCGTTCAGCACGAACGCCTGACACCTGCTGGGCATTCAATGCCAGATCATCCCCCAGCACTCCTGCCGTTTTGCGGGCAGCTACTTTACTCATTACCGCGACATCGTCGAGCACGGTGGCGATATCATCTAGCAGGGTTAATAAACTTGCTCCGGCCACTGAGCTCTCCTATATCTGCAATACTTTCACGGATATTCTAAACATAGCGAACCTAAGCACTTTTACTAGACAAGATTGAATCAAATTTGCCCTACAACCTTCCAGAAGTGAGAAAAAAGAGACTACCCAGCAAATGTCGGCAAAATGTGTTCAGCCATAATTGTCCCTATCAAGGATGAAATATGGAAGTTACTTGCCGTTTTTACCACGACTAAATCAAGCTCTTTTATGATAACAATTTCCTGCCCACCATAACCCAACGCATTCACGGCCTGATACTTTTTGCCGCTATGAATATATTGGGTGTTCCACCAGAAATAACTATATTTATAGCCCGGTAGACTAGTCGGCATAACCGGCGTTGTCGATGCTGAAAGCCAGTTGGCATCGAGCAACTGTTTACCGTTCCATTGCCCTTCATTTAGAACCAGATGACCCAGCTTCATCATATCTCTCGGGCGTAGCATCACACCTCCAGCGACATTGGAACGCTGATCGGTTTGCTTCATCCAATAGGCGTTATCAAAACAAAGTGCTGAGAGTGGTCCATTTTTAGCATAATCACTAACAGAGTCTGCTTTCGTCGCTTGTCGGATAATATCGCCAACCACAGACACGCTGCCACCACTGTAGGTAAACTTTTCTCCCGGTTTTTGGCTCATAGGCTGCGACAGGGTAAACGCGACAGAATCTTCACTGGCCATTTCCTGACTGCGCAGATTTTTGGGATCTTCATATGACGTCGACCACTCATCCCAATACAGGCCTGACGCCATCATTAACAGGTGCTTAAGGGCTATTTCAGACTTGCGGCCTGAGAACATGTCTTTGTATTTCGGAAGCAGCTCAGAAACAGGGGTATTCACATTGGCAATGTACCCTTGCTGGGTGGCAATGCCCGCCAATAATGAGGTAAGACTTTTGCTTACAGACTGAATCGTATGAGGCTCATCTGCCTTCCAACCATTGAAATACTTTTCGAAAACCAGTTTGCCGTCTTTCAAAACGAGCAAACTGTTGATATTGCTATAGTCTGTATCAGATTTTTCAATCTTAGATATTAATCCACTCATTCTTTTTGAGTTATTGATAACCTCATTTGTGGACTTATCTTGCTTCGAGTAGGGTTTCGCACAATGTTGGCCTGCGGCATGACTAAACCCTTCAAAATAAACATCATCACTATACAAGGCCGGAATAAACGCTTCTTCCGGCATATCTTCACGCACGTAGGTATATTGTTGTCCGAATAAATTAGTCACTTTATGCTGATATATACCATCGACTAACTGCTCAAACTTGCCACTCAATGGAATATTTTTATTTTTGGCGTTGAATTCTCCTTTATCGTTAACCACCAGCTCAAATGAACCCGTTGAGACCACCGCAAAGTAGCGTTCACCATGCTTTTTGATTACAGCATACGGGGTATAGGGGATAGCGGCATGATAAATACCGATATAAGGATCAATTTTCGCAGAGTTCGCATAAGAAAAAGGGGACAGCAATGCAAACAGTGAAATAAACAACTTATTGAAAAGTGAAAGCCGCTTGTTTTTTTTCTCCAGGCTAAAGTTCACAACACCGTCTAGACGGCAAATTCTCAGGACCATAATTTCTCCATTTTCTATGGCTATGACGTAGGTTGCCACTTAGGTATACCAAGCTCAGACGAATGATTACCAAAAGCACCAGTTAAAGTGGAATTTTATATATAATATCAACCTGTTATTATCCCTTGCTTAGAAAAAGGTTATTTTCAGCTGTGATTTCACATCTTCATTACCAAAGCCTGAATTCAGATAATAAGTGCGACACTCATGGGAAGGTGTAAAAGAGGAAGCCAACTGCCGAAAGTGGTACGCTCT